>CBDTUM010000276.1:0-1668 GCA_965363495.1 uncultured Desulfopila sp. | reverse complement strand
CTGGCAGCGCAAAAGACAAAAAAGAAATTTTATCCTGGGACGAGGCAGTAAAAATGAGTCGCGGCCAGACAGTCGACTGGTATATGTGGGGAGGCTCTCCGGCGGTTAATCGTTACGTCAACGGCTATCTGGCGCCTGAACTGAAGAAGAAATATGACATACAGCTGCGACAAGTACCGGTGAAAGATATTGCCGAGGTGGTCAGCAAACTCATCGTCGAAAAACAGGCCGGCAAAGTCAGCGACGGCAGTGTCGATCTCATGTGGATCAACGGTGAAAACTTCCGCACCTGTAAGCAGCATAATCTTCTCTTCGGCCCGTACGCCGATAAATTACCGAATCAGCGCTTTGTCGACTGGTCAAACCTGACGGTGAAAAATGATTTCGGTACCCCGGTGGATGGAATGGAATCACCCTGGGGCAGTGCCCAGATGGTCATGATCTATGATGCAGCAAGAACGCCGGACCCACCGAAGTCAATACCGGCCCTCATTGCCTGGATAAAAGCCAACCCCGGCCGATTTACGTACCCCGCCCCGCCGGATTTTACCGGATCAGTACTGGTTCGCCATTTTTTTTATTATGCAGCCGGCACAGTTGATACATGGCAGAAAGAGTACTCTGCGGTTGATTTTTCCAAGGCCGCCAAGGCGACCTACACCTTGCTCAGCGACCTGAAGAGTTCTCTCTGGCGCAATGGCGACACCTATCCCGAGTCTCCGGTAAAAATGAATACCCTTTTCGCCGACGGCCAGATCGATTTCTCTTTTTCATATCATCAAGGAGATGCATCACGCAATATTCTCGACGGTCTGTTCCCTGAGACGGTTCGAACCTATGTCTTTGACGAAGGCACCATCACCAATACGCATTTTGTGGCCATTCCTTTTAACGCTCAAGATACGGCAGCAGCGATGGTTGTAGCTAATTTTCTTCTCTCGCCGGAAGCGCAGCTTGAAAAAGCCAAACCCGAAGTCTGGGGCGATTTCCCGGCGATCAGCTCAGGTAAACTCCCTGCACTGTGGCAGAAAAATTTTACCAGCCTCCCCAGGGGCAAGGCAACGCTTGGCGATGCTGAACTGCAAGCCCATCAGCTGCCGGAGCCGCCAAGCACTATCCTGATCGAGCTGGAAAAAGGCTGGGTTGAACATGTCTTAAAAAACAGATGACGAGAAGTTCAATTTATTCCACTGCAAAGGCTGCCGGGACCGGTCGAAAAACATCGTTTTGGAGGCTGTTCCGTCTTCTGGGCCCTGCCCTGACAACCATTCTGGTTCTTTTTGGCGGCGGTCTCGCACTTGGACTGCTGCAAGCCCTAGGGTATCTTCCCTCAGTGGGATTCTCAACTATCGGCCTGCAACATTTCACGCATGTTCTGCAAGACCCCGATTTTAATAAAAGCCTGATCCTCACCTTGCATATCGCCGTTACCTCTACCCTTATCGCCGCCGTGGCCAGTGTATTGCTCACTCTGTCCCTGATGCGCTGGGCGGCTGACAATCGGACCGTTCATTTTATTCTACAGATTCCCCTGACGGTACCGCATCTGGTACTTGCGATTTCAGTAACGCTTCTTCTGGCTCCGGCCGGAATGCTTTCCAGGCTGTTTTCCTCCCTGGCAATAATCCAAAGCCCTGCCGAGTTCCCACTGTTAGTCAACGATACTTG
>CBDTUM010000275.1:0-2246 GCA_965363495.1 uncultured Desulfopila sp. | reverse complement strand
AATTTCTCATGAACATTTTGTGCCTCAACTGGTAACGATTTGATTTGTAATATGAAATATTACTCATCTTGATCACAGTTAATTTTACAAAATGTTCATGAGAAATGCGGGCTAGTCTTTTTTCCGCCGGCACCATTCCCTGCGAGATATTTTGCGCCGGATCGTTTAAGTTCCAGTACCAGACGGCTCCACCTTGTCTATAAATGTTCTTTCGCAGCCAAACAATCAACTGATGAAGACCGAAAATTCTCTTTTAACCTATCTCGCTTTAGCAATAGCGGTTCTATTCTGGGGACTCTCCTTTGTCGCGACAAAAATCGCCCTGCAGAGTTTTACCCCTTTCTGCCTCATTTTTTTTCGCTTTTTTGCTGCCTCGATCTTCTTTGCCATGCTTCTCTGGCGTACCGGCTTTCCAACTCTTACCGGAAAAACGTTAAAATCCCTCTTACTCCTTACTCTTATGCAGCCCGGTCTCTATTTTCTCTTTGAAACGACTGGTCTGCAATACACCTCAGCAACCAAAACCTCCCTCATCATCGCCACCATTCCCGTTGTCGTTCTAGTGCTTTCCGCCCTGTATTTACGTGAACGATTACGTACGCTCAACATACTCGGTATTGTTTTGTCGCTGGTCGGTGTGGCCCTGCTGGTTTTTGGCGGTGGCGTCCAGACAGAAGCCGGTGGCATGTTGCGGGGTGATATTCTGATCTCCGGGGCGGTCCTTGCCGCATCCATTTATATGATTATGACCCGGCGATTAGGCGAATCGCTCACTTCTCTGCAGATTACCGGCATGCAGATTATCTTTGGCGCCCTGCTCTTCTTGCCGGCATTTCTCTGGGATCTGCCGAAACTTCATTGGCAGGCGGTCTCCCAGGAATCGATAATCGCCCTGATCGTCCTGACTGTTTTTGCGACCATCGTCGCATTCCTGTGCTATAATTATGCCCTGACCAAAATTCCCGCGGCGCAGGCTGCCGTCTGTATCAACGGCATTCCGCTGGTCACCGCCTGCGGAGCCTGGGTTCTGCTGGGAGAGACGCTTTCATTCATGCAGCTGGCCGGAGGAGCGCTTGTCCTCTGTGCTGTCCTGCTGGCCAACCACACCCCCAAAGTCAACAAAATCAACTTATCAACACCAATCTAAAGGTTAGACAATGAAGAACATATTTATTTCCGGCTCACTCGCCTATGATCGAATTATGAATTTTCCCGAGAGCTTCTCCGACCATATCCTGCCGGACAAAATCCATAGCCTCAACGTTTGCTTTCAGGTAGACGGAGTGACGGAGAACTATGGCGGCACTGCCGGCAATATAGCCTACGCCCTCAAGTTGATGGGCAAAGATTCAACAATTTCTGCCACCATCGGCAGTGACCATCATAAATATTTCGAGTGGTTGGATAAGCATTCTATATCCAAAGCCGAAATTACCATAATTCCTGAAGAACTGACGGCCGGAGCGTATATAACGACCGATAAAAGCAACAATCAGATCACCGGCTTCAACCCCGGAGCAATGAAATATTCCTCCAGACTTGACTTCAATGGTCTTAACCCGGAAGAAACCCTGGTGCTGGTTTCACCCGGAAATCTGGACGATATGATCGGCTATCCAAAGCTTTGTAAAGAAAAAGGGATTGGCTATATCTTTGATCCGGGCCAGGCTCTTCCCGTGCTGCAGGCCCAGGATTTAATCGATGTCATTACCGGCTGCATGCTCCTTATCGTCAACGATTACGAATTCAACCTGATCCTGGATAAGACCGGCTTGACCAAAGAGCAACTCCTGGCCCTGGCGGATGCAACTATTATCACTCTGGGCGAGGCCGGTTCAGAGATCTACAAGCAGTCTGGCAAATTGACAATCCCCTCTTTTAGAGCAGCCAAAGTGGTCGATCCAACCGGCGCGGGCGATGCCTACCGGGGTGGGCTGCTCAGCGGCTTGATTAGTGGCAACGACCTGGAAACCAGTGCGATCCAAGGGAGCCTCTGTGCCTCTTTTGCTGTTGAATGTAACGGAACACAGGTCTATTCGTTTACTCCTCAGGAGTTTGCTGACCGGATGCGGGCAAATTAAACAAGATGGTGTCGTAAAAAGCCCGATCTCCTTCGTTGCACCCCAAGGGCACTTCCTTAAGGGCGCAGTTTTTGGCTGGCTCCCGACATACTAACTGTATAGTCGGAAACCAGCCAAAAATCTACGCCTTGTACCCCAAGGGCACTTCCTTTGGGCGTATATCAA
>CBDTUM010000274.1:0-2526 GCA_965363495.1 uncultured Desulfopila sp. | reverse complement strand
TGCTTTTTTCATCCAGTGTCTCACCAGCATGAGCCACCAGGCGATCTCCGAAGGCGGTGATTTTTCGAAGCGGCTCCTGCAGATCGTGGGAGGCGATATAGGAGAACTGCTGGAGTTCCCGGTTGCTGGCCTCAAGTTTTCTCGTCCTCAAGGCGAGCTCTTTTTCGAAATTATCAATGGCGTTCTGTTGTTTTTCGACAAAGGAATTTAACGTTTGATGTAAAACGATAAATTCAACCGCACCCTTGTCTTCAGGCAGTCGTACCGAGAGGTCGCCCGCTTCCATTCTTTTTGCAGTTTGTATCAGACGTGTCAGGGGAGAAATGATTTCTCTCAGTGAAATCCATAAAATAAAGCCTATTGAAAAGAAAATAATAACCAGGCCGACAAGGACCATTCTCTTTTGTATTTTGTAAACGTCGCGTAAGGTGATCGCCTCCGGTATTTCGTAGACCAAAGTCCAAAAGCGTTCTCTATTGCCGGGGTCAAAGAAAATTTTTTGAAATCCCCAGATATGTTTGAATTCTCCGTGATTACTGATGTCGGATTCGGTTGCCAGCATCTCCTCGGAGATCATAGGGTACTCATTGTTAAGCGTATATTTGAAACCAAGGTCAAAGCCAAACTCCTTGGTCTGGTCTGGATGAACAAGAAAGTACCCGTCCTGGTTAATAAGATATTTTTTCGCATCAGGGGCAGCAGTATCGATGTTCGAAAAAAGCCATCGTGTTGAAAGGCTCATGACGATCAAGCCGCGGGCCTTGTTCCTTTCATCATATACCGGAGTGGCTATTTGCATGCTCGCCAGGTGCGGGCTCATAATTTCCCCGTTAATCCTGTTTAATCTAACATTTGAAAAATATACTTCGCCTTCCCGGAGCTTTATGGCCTCGACAACGTAGGGATACTCCGTTTTTTTCCGCAGCTGGGCCCGTGGCGTGACTTTTACTGTGCCTTCGGCCAGGGTAACCTTGGCGAGTTCGTTGCCTTGTTCGTTAAGATAGCAGAGCTGGTTGTATTGAATTTGCCTACTATTGAGAAACGCTGCAAATATCTCTTCCGTGCGGGTATACCAGTATGCAATCCTGACCCCTGTCTGTTTGTCGATCCCGCCATTGTCCTCTGCTCTGATGATTCCCCGCACTGGCGGGACTTCCCGCAGAATTATCAGCTCCGCTTTCTCGTCCGCCATCTTGTTTTCGATGCGCAGGGCGTCGTTTGTCATCTTCTCCTTGGACAAACTGAGAGTTTTTCGGATGGCAAGACTCGATCCGTAGAAATAGTTTGTAGCGCCCATGGCGACCAGAGCAAGCAAGATGAGGAGGCCGAGAATCCCCACTGTCCTTGTCTTGAGGCTGATGCTGGAGAGGTTGGCTTTTATCATTTCAACGCATCAGCAAAGAGTTCAGGATAGAGGTTTTTGTTGCACTCCTCGCAGATGCCGTGGCTGAATTCGACATCGGAATGATTCATTATATACAACTCGATTTGCTGCCAGTATCCCTTGTCGTCCCTGATCTTCTTACACGAACGGCAGATTGGCAGAAATCCTGACAGTAGTTTCACCCTTTCGAGAGCATCTTCAAGTTCCTGTCTGAGTTGTTCCCTCTCGACCATCATTTTTTTTCGCTCGATGGCGTAGAGGATGGAGCGGACCAGCAAACTGCCGGTCACCTCTTCCTTAAAAAGGTAATCCTGCGCGCCGGCGCGTAGCGCTTCGGCACCGATTTCCTGGTCTGCAAGATCGGTAAGGACGATCACAGGCAATCTCCTCCCCACCTCAGGCAGCAGGAGGTATCGGGTCAGAGGGAGCCCAAAGGCTCCCGTCTGCCCACAGAACCGTGCGTACGGGTCCGTACACGGCTCCTCATGCAACACTTATCCATTTACGAATAGCAAACCAATGTTTCAGTTTTGCATTCGACCTGATTTGCTGCCCCACTACATCCGTAAACCAACGGTTGGGGTAGGCCCTATGCATCGCCCCCGTCCTTGATAACACCCATCTTCCATGATTCAAGAAAACCGTTTTAGCCGGCTCCCCGGTACTCCGCGCTTGATAAGTTTGTTGTATAAATGACGCCGCCTTTTCTGCTGGTCGACAATACGAGCGCGGATTCTCCTTCTAATATGCGCTTCGATTTTCACGAACTGTGCTGGGTATTGAGTCATCAGGTAATAACCCGACCACCCCATATACCATTCATTTATTCGTTTCATTGTCTGTTCCAGCGACAGATGGGTCCCTCTGGGGGTGAGTTCCTTAACCTTCTGCATGGCCCGTTGTATCGATTGATGGGAAATTGCTATTGTCCCGTCGATGATGGTCATGCCGAGAAACTTCACCTCTCGACTAAGGCCAACCTTGCTTTTCTGACGGTTGATCTTCAGCTTAAGTTTCTTTTCGATGTATTTGCTAATGCTTGCCATTACCCGGATTGCCGACTTCGGCGATCTGACGAAAATATTGCGGTGAGTCGGCCGAAGGAACCTCCCCCTCGGCCGCTCTCAGAACCCGGCGTGAAC
>CBDTUM010000273.1:0-2560 GCA_965363495.1 uncultured Desulfopila sp. | reverse complement strand
GGTGACTTGGTGCAGAAACCGTTTCCCCTCATATTCTTCTTTGGTAAATGCCTTGACTATGCGGTTGCCGGTGATTGTTTCATGTAGAATATTGGAGACAAGCGCCACTTCCTCCTGGGTTGAGGTGCTAAGTTTTCGAAATAATTTGCCAAATTTGGTTATTGGATAGGCGGCAATCGGCAAGACGATAAAGGTGATCATCGCCAGGCGCCAGTTCATATAGAAAACCACCCCTAGCAGGATAACTACCTGAAAGAAATCGCGGACTGCGCCGACTAGCGCATTCGATACCGCCTGCTGCAGCAGGGCAACATCGGAGATTATCCGGGACATCAGCGTTCCGGTGGGCATGATATTGAAAAAAGACAGCGATTGTTTGTGAATATGGTTGAAAATATTGACCCGAAAATCACGAATGACTGATTGGCCGACCTGTTCAAGCAGAATTGAATAAAGGTAATACACCACGCCTTTAAGGAAAAAAATGGCCAGAAGAACCAGCGGCAGAAGTTTCAGGTAAAAAGTATCCTGGTCGATGAATATCTTATCGAGAACATCTTTGACCAGCCAGGTCTGCGCACCTGTCCCGGCGGAGACACAGATCATGGCCAGCATGGCAATGATCAGTTTTGTCTGGTACGGTTTTATGACTTCGTAGAGTCGCCTTAAAATTTCTTTATTGGTCATGAGAAGTGTTTGTCTGGTTGCTGATTGCATAAGTTCGTTCCCATGCGGCGCATGGGAACGAGGAAAACGAGCTTACGGGATTCCAGGATAAACTGGTTCCCATGCGCTGCATGGGAACCGAGATCGCCATCAAAAAAATATCTGCCGGAACGACCTCTTTACCTTGGTAAAACCGGTTTTACTCCAGAGGCGATGAAAGAGGCTGAACCATTGTTCTGGGTATTGCCTGACAAAAGGTTCGTACAATTGGATGCATCGTGTCGAGATATCGTTGATGTTCTCTTCGTTGATTACGGAATACTCGGGGAGATCGACGGTATCGAAGTCAATATGTAATTCTCCGTCCTGCATATAATAAACGCTGGTCATGACAGGTGCCCCTGTGCGCAGATGCAAGAGTGCACAACCTCTGGCGCAGGCCAGAGGTTGATTGAAAAACTTGACGCTGGTACCGGTGCCGGTATAGCTCTGGTCGAGGCTGATGATAAGCAGTCTGTTTTTTGCGAGTGCCTCTTGGTAGACCGTCATACCCTCATAGCTGCTCAGTTGTTCCAGGCTGGTGCCGAAGTGTCGCCGCTGGCGCACAAAAAACTCATCGGAAAGAGGGTTGCTCTGTTTTTTGTAGATAAGACTTGTCGGTAGGCCGGTTACATTAAACCAAGCAAAATATGCTTCAAACCAGCTGGCATGGATAGTGGTAAGAATTACACCTTTGCCCTGAGCGAGCGCCTCTTCGAGCTTGTCCCGTCCGGAGATCCTGGCGTTTTTTACTAACTTGGTGAGGTCTTTCCGATGGAGAATAAACACCAGGCCGAATGTTCGGGTAAATTGCAGATACACTCGTCGCAATAAGCGAATTTTTGCCGGATGGTCCATCTCGGGATAAATCGTCGACAAATTTTTATAGGCAACCTTGATCCTGAAAGGAAAAACCACCCAGGCCACATAGCCGATAGCAGTGCAGAGAAAAAGAATCACCGGTACAGGTAGGAGATTAATGAAAAAAATGGTGCTTCGAAGTATAGTATATTCTAATTTGTGTTTTATATTCATAAGTAAGAACAGGATATCATTGGAATCTGAATGGTGATATAAATTTACGCAAAAAACATCTAAACTACACCACTCGTCAGGGGAATAAAAGCAGTTTCTAACAGAGTACCCGGTACCTGAGGTTTTAATGCTCTGCATCAGTTACGATACGCATACCCTTTCTGAGTAACACTGTCCTTTGGTATGAAAATTTTGCTTATACTAAAGAAATCATTATGTTTTCGTAAGGCGACACGGCAACGGGATGGATCCTGGTAATCGATAAGATACTAATTTTTCGGGACCTCGTTACTTCGAGGTTGAATTCGTTTTTTCATTTTTTACAGGGAGGGCGTATGAGTATTATTCATGAAATTAAAAAGGTTGTAACCCCGGTGGATTTCTCCGATAATTCCAAATTAATTGCTGAATCGGCCGGGTACCTTGCCGGAAAATTCGGTGCATCGATGTATCTGGTTTTTGTGGTGCAGAACTTTGAAGACTATTCCGGATTTTTTGTGCCCCAGATGACCCTGCCGACCTTGGAAGGAGAACTTGCCGAGAGCGCAGAGATAAAAATGGCCTCCTTTAGTGAAGAAATGGTCGAATTTTGCAAAAATGCCGGGGTTAAAGAACTCAAACACAAGGTCTTTATGGGCGATGTCGGTGAAAAAATTGTCGAATATGCGACTGAGATCGAGGCCGATCTCATCGTCATGGGTACCCATGGATATAAAGGGCTTGAAAAGATCATGTTTGGATCAGTTGCGGACAAAGTTGTCCGTGCCGCCAACTGTCCGGTTATGACCATTAATCCTTACACCTGCTGTAAGTAATTGAT
>CBDTUM010000272.1:0-2717 GCA_965363495.1 uncultured Desulfopila sp. | reverse complement strand
GTACTCATTCATGTCCTGACCAAAAAAGGTAAAGGCTATGAACCGGCCGAAAAAGACCCTGATATCTTTCACGGTATCGGACCTTTTAATATTGTCAGCGGAAAACCTCTTGCCAGCAAAGGAGCAGTAACCTACACCAAGGTGTTTGGTGATACAATTGCCGATCTTGCCGCAAAGGATGATAAAATTGTCGCCATATCGGCAGCCATGGTATCGGGGACCGGACTGAAAAAATTCGCCACAGAGTATCCGCATCGATTCTTTGATGTAGGCATCGCCGAACAGCACGCAGTGACCTTTGCTGCCGGTCTGGCCGTTGAGGGATTACGGCCGGTGGTAGCTATTTACTCCACTTTTTTCCAGCGTGCCCTGGACCAGATAATCCATGACATCTGCATCCCGAATTTACCGATTACCCTGGCCATTGACCGGGCAGGAGTCGTAGGAGACGACGGCCCCACGCATCATGGAGTCTTTGATCTATCATTTCTGCGCTTCATCCCCAACATCGTCATCATGTCCCCCAAGGACGAAGAAGAGCTGCAGCATATGCTCTATACCTCCATTTACTATAACGGCCCCTCGGTTGTTCGATATCCACGGGGGGCAGGCCATGAAGTACCGCTGGCAACTTCGCTACACAAGCTCGATATAGGCAAAGGCGAACTCCTGCAGAAAGGCAGCGACATTCTGCTCCTGCCGATAGGAAACAGGGTGTATCCGGCCCTGGAGGCGGCCAGAGGACTGGAAAAGGTCGGCATCAGTGCAGCCGTCATTAATCCCCGTTTTATCAAACCGCTCGATGCCGAGCTGATCTGTCAGTGGGCCAACCAGACCAAACGGGTCGTGACCATTGAGGACAATGCCCGACAAGGTGGTTTCGGCAGCTCAGTCCTTGAACTCCTCAGCCATCGAAAAATCTACTCGGTACACACCTGCATGCTGGGTCATCCAGACCATTTTGTCGAACATGGTCCACAGAAAACACTCTGGAAAAATAGTTTCATCGACACTCCGGCGATTATCCGGGCGGCAATAAAGTTGATGGGCAGAGAAGAATAAATGGATTAATCACTTTGCTTCTCTTTTTAGAAGAGTCAAGCAAGGACTCACCGCTTCTTCTCTTGCTGCGAAATCCCACTTCTGACTTCCTATGTATTTTCTTTATCCGGCGGGCTGATTACTCTTCTGTTTTATCAAAAGGTGGCCAAAGAATCTTTTTCGATCCATGTAAAAGAATAGTGAATGCAAAAATAAAGATAATATCGTACCCATTTCAAGCAGAAACGATATTGCCTCTGTTCTATGCCATTTACACCTAAAATCAAGGGGTAACGAGCGACGAGATCGTCAGTTAAATTGTTCATGGGATGATAGCTGGAAAACTAGATAATAATTTGGGTTTAGCCATGACTGAAATTGAGTTCGAAGGAAAAACATTTCGATTATCAACCGATGGTTTTGTGCCGCTATCGGCATTTTCCAGAGAGCTATTTGATCTGTCGCCCGACGACCTCGGCTCGTTTTTCGATCCTGAAGATCGTTTTTATAAGAGATCTGAAAACATTCGACGAGGATTGCACCATAACGTAGTTTTCTCAAATTTCCCAAGCAACGAAGGAATTGTCATTGTTTGCGAGGGTGGGATTTTTTGTGATGATTTTGAAGAATTTATCCGGCGTGCCCGCCATGCTGTTACCTCCAACAATCAAGCTTTTAACCAAGCAATTAAACAGAGGGAAGAGCACTTTCGGAATATCGGTGTTAGCCAGAAAACATCATTTTTCGCATGCCGATTTGCCCGACTGTTGCGGTTAATCGCATATTTATTGCGGCGCGTAGCCAATGCAATGCGATAGAAACAAAAAAGTCATGACAACAAATTTCATGCCCAACCCATCTGTCGCGCGGACCGCCCGCAAGCGGGTAGCCGTTAAATTCAAACGTATGCACTATGAGGATATGCTTGTAATGTTGAACGAGTCGAAAGGTCAAGAATTTAGGCTGGCTCTACGTCGTGTTGGCCGGAAAAAATTTAATTCAGGCCTTGAGCCTGCGAAGAGATGATGCTCCGAGGCTCGGAAAATGAATATTGAGAGGTGGTTTAGGCTAATGGGCGTCTTCGGCTTTGATAAAAATGAGGGAACGTTTCGTTCATTGATATCTGCATATTCCGAGAAGCACCGTTATTATCACACATTGGAGCATGTGGCAGATTGTCTGCGACATCTTGACACCTGCGCGGCCCAGATCGAGAAGCCAAGAGAAGTGGAGCTGGCACTTTGGTTCCACGATGCAATCTATAACCCACTATCTAGTAAGAATGAACGAAAAAGCGCAGATTGGGCTGCATCTTTTTTGTCTACCAACTCTGCTACTGACGAGTTAGCGACCAAAGTTGACCACCTCATAATGGGCACGAAGCACGATGCTCCGACCCATACGAACGATGAGTCAATCCTGGTGGATATTGATCTGGCAATACTTGGAACGGATGCCGCCACCTACAATGTATTCGAAAAAGCGGTAAGACAGGAGTACCAAATAATCCCAATTTTCTTATACCGAAAAAAAAGAGCAGCGGTGCTCAGGGGATTTATCGAGCGGCCTTGCATCTATCAAAACGAGCCGTTTAAATCTGAACGCGAGCAACAGGCTAGGAATAATTTAGCATATGCTCTATCAAATTTAGCTAAGAGCACATGACCCTGCTCTTG
>CBDTUM010000271.1:0-2743 GCA_965363495.1 uncultured Desulfopila sp. | reverse complement strand
TGCCATGCTTGTCCTGGTCTGGCTAAGCCAAAAGCGACGAATAAAAAAAGCCGCTCGACAGGCCCCCGCCAGCGTTTAAGTAATTTCGGAGCAAGCCCCGGCATTCCCCGGGGCTTGCCTTATTAAGCAGGATCAAAGTTGAAGCAACAAAAAAAGGCAGCAACCTTTACACAATGATGCAAGGTTGCTGCCTTAATAACATATTCCCGCCACAAAAAGGACTACAGCTTGAGCAAGCCAATCTTAGTGAGAAACACAAGCAACACGGCAATAGGTGCAATATAACGGATTGTAAAGTACCAGATGTTGAAAATGGTCAGGTAACCGACTCCTTCCTCTGTGATCTCCGCTTTAGAGATCTTCTTATCGAGAATATGACCTGTGTAAATGGCTATCAGCAAACCACCAATGGGCAGCATGAAGTTACTTGCAATATAATCGAGAGAATCGAGTATCTCCATTCCCTTGAACAGCTTCACATTCCCGAGGACAGAGTAGGAAAGTGCTGACGGAATACCTGCAATGTAAACTGCGACAGTCATGCAGATGGTCGCTTTCTTCCTGTTGTATTTCTTCTCATCGATCATATAGGCGGTAAGCACCTCCAGCAGAGAAACGGCAGAAGAGAGTGCAGCAAACGCCAGCAGCAGGAAGAATAGGGTGGAAAGAAAAGTACCTAGTGGGATAGTGGCAAAGACCTGAGGCAGAGTCTTGAAGATCAGTCCTGGTCCGCCGCTGGGTTCCATTCCTACAGAGAAGACGATCGGAAAAATTGCGAGGCCTGCGATAATAGCCACCAGGGTGTCGAGAAAAGCGATACGGATGGATACCGGGTAAATTGCTTCTTTTTTATCCATGTAACTGGCATAGGTGATCATGGCTCCCATGGCCAGACTCAGGGTAAAAAACGAGTGACCTATTGCCTCGAGAACCCCGTTGGCGGTCAGCTTTGAAAAGTCCGGGTAGAGCATGAACTTCAGACCCTCTTTTGCGCCGCTGGTGGTCATGGCATAGCCGGCCATAAAAATCAGAATGGCGAACAGGGTTGGCATCAGAATCTTATTCCAGCGCTCAATGCCCTCTTTAATGCCGCTGATAACGACCAACAGGCACAGAGCCATGAAGGCCGTCAGGGATACAAGCTGGCGGACAGGATCGGTGACAAGCGCTCCGAACATGCCGGCAATAGCATCAGACTCCTGACCGGCAAAAGAATCTGTGATGGATTTCAACAGGTAATCAAGCGTCCAACCAGCAACAACGCCATAGTAGGACAAAATGATAAAAGCTGCGGCCAGGTTCAGCCAGCCGATGTATTTCCAGAAGGTTGATTTCGGGGTCAATTCTTTGAATGAACCGACAACATCTTTCTGGGAGTGGCGCCCGATAAGAAACTCGGCCATCAGGATTGGCAACCCACAACACAAGATGGCTACAAGGTACACCAGCACAAAGGCGCCCCCCCCGTTCATTCCTGTAATGAACGGAAATTTCCAGATATTTCCAAGACCTACCGCTGAACCAACAGCCGCCAGGATAAAACCAAACCTACTACTCCAATGGTTACGCATAATAATCTCCTCTATTGCTCAGTAAATACGAAAGGTGACGAATGTAGAGCATAGGCTAAGCATGTCAATGATTTCTTGTTAAAAGATGGTTCAAAAAAATTATTTCCCTTTCTTCCCACCTCCAAAATTGGTTATTATATTGCCTCTTTTCCATAATTTTTTCCGTTTTTTTTGCAAGAAAATTATCTGTATGGTGCTCAACTCAATCCACAATTTATTTATTTGTGACATACTCCGGACCCGATGAGCAAATGCGCTGCCCAAACACATCAAGTCAAAGACCTCTCTTATCCAATTAAATATTTGTTTTTATGGGGAGTCTTTTCTTAGATATGACGGCATAATCAACGAAAGCAAAGCCCAAGGTGGTCTGCAACATTGCCCGCCCGGAGAATACTCTCGGGTTATGGAAAAAAGAAGGAGTATTCCTCGTAGCAAGAGGCGGGGTGGGCAATGGAGCGCTAAGATCACGTAACCATCATCGATGTTATCCGTGAACTGGAGATTCTTTCCGATCTCCTCGACTGGATTACATCACTTTTTCTGAAGCCGGCGAGCCCACGCTGAACAGCGGAATCGGCTCGATAATCAATAGATCATCCTGTATCGGATCATAAAATGCAGAAGCGACACCGGTAACAAGGTGTTTTTGTTTTTAGTTTGCTCAAGGATAATCTGGGTGAGAACAAAGGCGGTGACATCTTCCTCGGTTTTGGCATCAATGACCTTTACATCGTGGCCCTTACAGATGAGTTGCGACATGTCGTCAAGTGTCACATATTTACTGTCTGACATGCTGTAGAGGCGCCTGTTTGCATATTTCTTAAAAATCAAACTGTCTATCAAATTCTGCATGCTCCCTGGCTGTCTTGAAAAGTAACCTTGCAACGCCAACATACTGCATCGTCGGCACCAATTACCTGTTAGTATATTTTATACTGGTTGAAGATATAAAACATTCCAAGCAACGTGTAAATGCATCATTGCTGTTTTTTGTGCGCCGCAACATAATTAGTTGACAAGTCTTTCAGCTATTACTATTAAACGTGCTGAAGATGATACATAATCAAAATCACCTGAAAGCAGGTGAACAACCTAATACATTTAAATGGAGGATTAACAGATGGACCAAAAACAGATTGCCAAACAGATGATTCAGTTCAACAAAACCG
>CBDTUM010000270.1:0-2912 GCA_965363495.1 uncultured Desulfopila sp. | reverse complement strand
CACTTGTCGCTGGGATCGAAATACAACGTTTTGGTCTACAGAAACCGTTCATGCAGCTGGTTGAAGCCACCGGAATCCCGTTTGCCACCACCCCCTTGAGCAAATCGACCATCTCCGAGGACCATCCCCTTTTTGTCGGTGTCTATGGGGGGGCAATCGGTAAGGAACAGGCCCGGCAGAGAGTAGAAGAAAGTGACTGCCTGTTGATGCTCGGCGCTTTCATGACCGACGTTAACCTCGGCATCTTCACCGCCAACCTGGATCAGTCCCTGACAATATCCGCATCCAGCGAAGGAAGCGCCATTGCCTTCCACCAGTATCCAGACGTTCTCCTTGACGATTTTTTATCCGGTCTGCTCGACCTGGATTTGCCGCAAAGGGCCTTTGACGCCAATCGACCACGGGCAGTGTCAGCAACATTTGAGGCCCAGGATAAACCTATCACCATTGCCCGTCTTTTCGAATACCTTGAAGGTTTCATCGACGACCATATCGTGTTGCTGGTCGATACCGGTGAAGCCATGTTCGCTGCCGCCGATCTCACCATTCGCCACCCGGCCGCTTTCCTCTCTCCGGCTTACTACACTTCCATGGGGTTTGCGGTGCCTGGCGCCATCGGTGCCCAACTGGCCCGCCCCGACTTGCGCCCCCTGGTGTTGGTTGGCGATGGTGCCTTTCAGATGACCGGCATCGAGATTTCCACCGCCGCCCGTTTCGGTTTGTCGCCCATAGTGGTGGTACTTAACAACAGCGGCTACGGCACTGAACGGCCCATGATCGACGGCGGTTTCAACGATATCCCTGACTGGAATTACAGCCGCCTGCCGGCGGTAATCGGCGCCGGCCAGGGATTCGAGGTGTTTACCGAACAGGATTTCGACCGGGCCCTCAAGGCAGCCATGGCGTGCATTGATACTCCGGCTATCCTTGACGTGCATCTCGATCCCAGCGATCATTCGCCGGCCCTGAAGCGTCTGACCGATGCGCTGGGGGCGAAGGTGAGGAAGAAATGAATTATGGGACATAATTCACCTTAGATGCGTTATTTTAGGTGCCAAATCAGCTTTTTTAAAAAAAGATCCAACATAACTAATCGTGCAACATAAATAGGTCTTCCTGAGCTTTTAAAAGATGAGCTTTTCCTAACAGGAAAAAATAATCAAGCATTCAAGATGGGAGTTAAAGGCTGCCAGTGCAAACCTCTAAGAGGATGGCAAATTCTGCAACTTTATCTTCATAGATTAGGTTTAGAAATTGTCGAAGACAATAGACAAAAAAGGTGCGAATGATACCAATCTGTAAGAATCAGGATGCAGATATCGTGCTGAAACAGGAGACCATGATGAGCCCGCCCAGGCCATAGGCCCTACTTCTTTTTAGGTTTCCATCTCCAATCCTCATAGTAATCCCAACTCACCATGGAATTGAGTTGTTTCAGATCTGCATCTTTTTCATGGATGACGCATTTCATGACGTCCCCACTTGAGACCAGACCGATAATGTTGTCGTCTTCTTCGATAAGCAGATGCCTGATCCGGAGCCCCAGAAATTTATCCATGAGATTAAAGACCGTATCGGTGTGGGGCGCAGATCTCAGATCAGTGGTCATGTGGTCTTCTATCAATGCGCTTTTAAGATCAAAGCCCTCTTGAATGACATTCTGCATGAGATCTCTTTCCGTCCATATACCGATGATTCTTTCGTTTTGGGTGACAAGAATGGCACCTACTTTTTTCTGATTCATTTTTTCAAGTGTGGCAAACAGAGTTGTACCCACGGGAACTGTCATGATCTCCCGCCCCTTTTTTGCCACCATGTTTTTGGCTGTTTCCATATTATTCCTCTATGTTTCTACTCTGAAAGACTGCTCTCTCTGACTAAAAGTGTCCGTTTAAAACCAGGGGAGGCTCAGTCTGAGCCTCGAAGATACATTCTTTAATCGAAACGGTTGCATACCAGAATTTCATCCAGCGACAGCTGACCGGGTCTCGGCCATGAGTCCTTTGTGCCCTTGCCAATTGCAATCATGAAAGCAATATTATAGTCTTTGGGCAGGTTGATTATTTTTGCGACCGCTTCGTAATCGAATCCATCCATCGGGCAACTCTGGTAGCCGAGTTCCAGGGCCATTAACATGATCGTCTGCCCGACCAGCCCGCAGGAACGCATGCCCTCGTCACGTTCAACCTGTGGTTTTTCCCGATAATAGACATCAATCGCCGGTACCAGGAAGTCCTTTACTTCCTGGGGTGCGTTGCGCCAGTATCGTTGCGGGTCACGTTGCCAGGACTTGTTGTCAAAGCACAACACCAGCAACTCGGATGCGTCGGTAACCTGTGCCTGGTCCCAGGCTACAGCACGAATCGCCTGACGCTGCTCCGGGTCAGTAACACGCACAAAGCGCCAGTTTTGAATATTGAAAGCTGTGGGTGTAAGAACGGCATGCTCAATCAGCTTCAGAAAGGTATCCTCTGGCATTTGATGTTCTGGGTCAAACCATTTGATTGCGCGCCGTGCACGTATCGCTTCATCGACTTGCATAATTTACATCTCCTGACCGAAAGTGTGGTTATTGAATCAAACTGCGGCAAAGGTCTGGCCTGATTTGAATTGCTTTTTTCATATCAAGAAACCCAATATTGTCTACTGTATGTATCTGGGAGGCTATTGGCAATATTAATCCTTTTCTGAGCTCATCCCCAAGACCCCATCCATGATCAAATTGAGCATTCTCTTAAAATTTGGCCAAAGTGGCTGACCTCTGATAAGCGAGCATAGCGAGACTTCGACATCAATTATATGCCTGCAGAAGTTGCTTTATACGACCGCAGTCGGCGCACCGTGTGTACTCTTTTAGATAATACGCACCTGCACTGTTTCTATAAATTTGCCATCTGCAAGGATATCTGAAA
>CBDTUM010000269.1:0-3005 GCA_965363495.1 uncultured Desulfopila sp. | reverse complement strand
CCGACAAGTCAACTTGAGCTACTGCCTGGCACATCTGATATTTTTATACCCAACCAAATCATTGGCAGTTGACCGAAAGGGGTTTATGTCTACCCCGCCTCGCCTGGTAAACCGTGCGTAGACTGAAAGTTTTTCAGGTGCGCAACGTTCCATGAGGTCCACAAAGATTTCTTCCACACAATTTTCATGAAAACCTGTGTGCTCCCTCAATGAAATGATATAGAGGAGCAGTCCGCTTCGACTCATCTGCCTTCCAGTATAGTCGACGATCAGGGTAGCCCAGTCGGGTTGACCGGTGACTGGACAGTTTGTGCGTAATAGATTGGAATAGAGTCGCTCCTCGACCCGGTTGGCCCCATGGCCAAGGAAGTTGGGATTGCGGGTGTAGCAGTCTGTTTTGAGATCCTGGTCGTCAATACAGAAACCTTCCGGCTCAAGAGAGCGGTGCCGGTGAAATTCGTCAGGCAGTAGCAAAGAAACTGTGACCACTCCCCGGGAAACTCTCTCCAGATCTTGCCGTATCACATCCACCACATCTTTAAATGAGGAAAAGTGTGTCTGATTAAAGGAATTGAGATAGAGTTTGAGCGACTTTGATTCAATAATATTGAGTGAATCCAGAGGAAAACGAATCTCAGCCATGGCGACTCGTGGTTTGCCCCCTTTTTCCAACCATGATATTTCATAGGCGTTCCAGATGTCAACACCGGTAAAAGGGAGTTTGCCCTTCACACCAATTTTTTCTCGATTGAGTCTTCTCGCCACAGGAAAAAGAAGCTCCGCACTGTAGGTGGAAATATATGTTACTTCTTTTCCTAAAGGGATCGTGTTGTCCATAATGTCCCCTTCTGTCAATCCCGGTAAATGGTGGGATCCAGTCCCTGGTTGTTTCTGAGGGCGTATTTTCGCTCATTACAGGCGCCACATTTGCCACAGTGGATTTCTTCGCCTTTGTAACATGTCCAGGTGGCCTGGAAGTCGATATCCAATCTCCGGCCCAGATCGCCGATATCCCTTTTGTCCAGCAGGGAATAGGGGAATTCGATGGCAACTTTGTCATCTGTGCCAATTTTTACCGCTTCCGCAAAGGCGTGGTTGAATTCGGGCCTGCAATCCGGATAGATAAAGTGATCGCCTGCGTGCGAACCGAGGAGAACTTTCGCGGCACCGATGGACTCTGCGTATCCGGCAGCAATCGAGAGCATAATCCCATTTCGAAAAGGAACCACCGTGCTTTTCATGCTCGGTTCATCATAGGCACCATTCGGTACCTCCTCCCCGGATGCAAGAAGGGTCGAGGAGAAGAGTTCATTGATGAATGGCAGGCTAATAATTTTATGATCCACACCAAGTCTTTCACAGGTAGCCATTGCCAGTGGCAGTTCACGACCATTATGTTTGGATCCATAATCAAAACTCACGGCCGCAACTTTTGGATATCGGCTGATGCAATCTAATAACAGTACGGTAGAGTCCATTCCACCGGAGAAAACGACAAGACAGTCAAACATTTATCAAACTCCATTTTTATTGTCAAAGGCGAGGATATGCAGCCGGGGGGAAAACGTGAATCCTCGCTCTACACAGTATCGCCAGATGGTCTCAAAGTTTTTCAGTTGGGCCTCGCGGGTAGCACCTCTGGGCATTATGCACACCTTTTGGACAGGAATTTTCCATGCCTCTATGAAGTCGTCCACAACCTGAAAATCATCTTCAACCACAAACTTAAAGACGTCGACAACCGAACAATTGGTGTCCGAAAAATGCCATTTATTATCAAGAAACTTGGGCGAACAGACGATAAAACCCTTTGACTCGAGAGGAAGAGTCAGTTTGCCGCTGGTTTCGTATTGAATAAAATATCCCTTGTTGATGAGGGCTTTTTCCAGACATTGCAATCCCGTTGACCATTGCAGAAATGGTTCACCTCCGGTGATAACAACAAAATTGCAACTATGGCCGATGATCTCTTCAACAAGATCATCCACCTCTACCAGGGTACCAGGTTGCCAGGCAAAAGCGGTATCACACCAGGGACACAAGGGGGGAAGACAACGGCTTAACCTGACAAAAACAGCGGGTTTTCCGGCAAAAGGTCCTTCGCCCTGCAAAGAAGAAAATAGTTCTGTTATCTCAAGCATTGGTGGTTACCGTTGCCCAGGATGTCGGTGTCTCATAGAGGACAACAGAACAGAGTACAATCTCTTGCTCTACAAGGATTTGATGGAGCATCGTGAAGATATGCCCAGCCATAATCTCTGCAGTCGGCGGAGTAATCTGGTACTCGGGTAATTCGTTGAGCATGATGTGATCATATCTGTCGATCACAAGTTCGTGCACAATGTCTTTGAGATGCGAAAAATGGATGATCATACCGCTCTCATCTATGGCTCCGGAAACTGTGATACGGAGACGATAGGTATGGCCATGTATTTTGCAGCATTTGCCGAAAATCTTCTGGTTTTGTTCTGGTGAAAGGTCACTCCGATAGAGCCTGTGGGCTGCATCAAAGGTAAATTCTTTGGTAATGGAAATCATAACCACCTACATTGTAGAAGTGAGGGATAATTTATAAGGCGGGATGCCACTCGTCCGCCAATCGCCATAACCCTGTACACAAAGAAGGGCAAAGAGACAACACAATTTTTTAAACAGGCTCTTGTTTGGCACCGGAGATAAACCGTTTCAACGATACATTGGATGTATTGTGCGTACATTGAGATAACAATTTTGCTGACCGGCTCTTTTGGGAAGATTCAAGGTAAGATTTTTACGACTAATGATGCGTAAGATCATTGTTTGCTGGAGAAGAGCAGAGATTTTCTCTATCTTATGAAAATCTTGATTTTACAGATATGATGACTTACTTTTGAAATATTCGGAAAGGAACTTTGCTCTTCTATAACTCCTTAATCTTCTGACTTTCAAATACCCGCAACCCGTGCTGCATGCCGTTTATCGGTTGTTGCAGCACAGCCACTTACTCACCAGCTACCAAGGAGGAT
>CBDTUM010000268.1:0-3007 GCA_965363495.1 uncultured Desulfopila sp. | reverse complement strand
TTGTCTTTACTGAAAAAGGGAAAAAACAAAGAAGAAATTTACGAACAGACAGGCCTTACTGTTGGTGTCCAGGGGGCCAGTTTTGTAGTGAACAAAGGAGAAATCTTCGTTGTTATGGGCCTGTCCGGTTCAGGAAAATCAACCCTTGTACGTATGCTGAACAGACTTATTGAACCGACATCCGGAGAGGTGCTGGTGGATGGTGAAGATGTCCTCAAGATGAGCAAGGCTGAGCTGGTAAAATTCCGCAGAAGTAAAACCGGCATGGTTTTTCAGTCCTTTGCTCTTATGCCTCACCAGACAGTACTGGAGAATGCTGCATTTGGCCTCGAACTTGATGGTATGGATAAGAAAGACCGTGAGGAGCGAGCCACGGATGCCTTGAAACAGGTCGGACTTGAAGGCTGGGAAAAGGCATATCCAAATGAATTAAGTGGCGGTATGCAGCAGCGGGTCGGTTTGGCGCGTGGCCTCGCTGTTGATCCAGATATCCTCCTCATGGATGAGGCATTTTCGGCGCTTGATCCTCTTATCAGGACAGAGATGCAGGATGAACTGCTGAAACTCCAGGATCGGCATGAGCGCACTATCATTTTTATCTCCCATGATCTAGACGAAGCATTACGAATCGGTGACCGTATTGCCATAATGGAGGGTGGCCGAGTTGTTCAGGTGGGTACTCCGGAAGAGATTCTACAGAACCCTGCTGACGATTATGTCCGGGCCTTTTTCCGGGGCGTGGATCCAACCGGTGTTATTTCCGCCGGGGACATTGTGCGAGACTCCCACCCCACCGTAATCTGGCACACTGAAAGAGGCAGCCTGCGAGCGACGCTTGAAATGCTCAATAATAAAGATACTGAATTTGCATATGTCCTTGACTCCGAACGTCGTTTTTATGGTGTAGTCTCCACAGACTCTCTTCGAGATGCCATCGACAAAGGAAACGGTAATGCTAAGATTGAGCATGCTTTTCTGGGAAAAGCAGAATCAGTTCAGGAAACTGAGAGTCTCCAGGATATCCTGCCGTTGGTAGCCTCACATACCTGGCCTATTCCAGTAGTGAACTCAGAAAATGTATATCGCGGTGTTGTCTCTAAAAACCGCTTCCTTCGCACCTTGCATCGTGCCGAGAATGGGACACATTTCGAGCAACCAGCTGCCTAGAATACTATCTTAAGGAGTTTTGTATAATGTTCAGTTTTGATGAAAGTGTTATTCCCTTGGATGTTTGGATCACCAGTTTCGTTGACTGGTTGGTCGAAGGCTATCGGTGGTTTTTCCAGATAATCAAGTGGCCGGTAGATGTCACCCTGTCCGGAGTGTCAGACGGTCTCCAGGCAGTCCCTCCCCTCCTTGTTATTCTGCTGTTTGGCATTATTGCCTGGCGGGTTTCAGGATTTAAGCTTGCCGGTTTTACGGTCGGTTCGTTGGTTTTGATAGGTCTGCTTGGGTTTTGGCCAGAAACTATGATAACCCTCTCCATGGTCTTTTCTTCGGTTGTATTCTGCACAGTTGTTGGGGTGCCATTTGGCATATGGGCTGGTCGCAGTGATCGTTTTAATGACATTCTACGGCCGGTTTTGGACGCGATGCAGACAACTCCTGCCTTTGTCTATCTGGTACCAATTGTCATGCTCTTTTCCATTGGCAACACAGCCGGCGTTCTGGCTACCATTGTCTTTGCCTTGCCACCAATCGTCAGATTGACGAGTCTCGGTATCAGGCAGGTGCATCCTGAGTTGGTCGAGGCAGCCCTGGCCTTTGGGGCAACAAGCCGGCAGGTTTTATTTAAGGTCCAGATACCTCTGGCTCTGCCGACCATCATGGCGGGCCTGAATCAGACCATTATGATGGCACTTTCGATGGTTGTGATCGCCGCACTCATTGGCGCAGGTGGCCTCGGGGCTCCTGTTGTTCTCGGTTTGAATACACTTGATATTGGTCTGGCCACTGTTGGCGGCCTGGCTATTGTTTTATTGGCAATCATTTTAGATAGAATTACCCAATCAATGGGAACAAAGAAAAAAAACTAAGGAAGAAAATTGATGATTAAAAAAGTGATAATTGGTGCAGCCTTAGCTGCAATGACCTTTACCGGAGCAGTAACTACTTTTGCTGATAATAGTTTACCTGGGAAAGGAATAACAGTCAAACCTGCACGGGCAACATGGAACACCGGATTTTTTCTGGAAGCACTTGTGCGACGAGGTCTTGAGACACTTGGGTATAAAGCGGAAAAACCCAAAACTCTGACGAATCCGATCTTTTACAAAACACTTACTCTCGGTGATGTTGATTACTGGACCAATGGTTGGTTCCCAATGCATAATGATCAAATGCCGAAAAATTTCGATGACAAGGCTGAAAAGATTGGTTACGTAGTCAAAGCGGGTGGTTTGCAGGGTTATCTGGTGTCTAAAAAAGAGGCAGATAAGTATCACATCACTTCCCTTGATGATTTTAAACGTGATGAGGTGAAGAAAGCATTTGATACCAATGGTGATGGCAAAGCTGATCTAACAGCCTGCCCTCCAGGCTGGGGCTGTGAAAAGGTTATTTCCCATCATATGGATGTGTACAACCTAAAAGACGATATCAATCCGATAACAGCCTCATATGAAGCTGGAATGGCCTCAGCATTAGCTGGTTATAAAAATGGTGAACCCATATTCTTCTATACCTGGTCGCCAAACTGGACCATTTTTAAAATGAAGCCGGGAAAGGATGTCGTATGGATCAACGTTCCTAAAATCATGCCGACAACGGCGCAAAGTAAAGCTATTGATCGGATGACGGTAAGTGGAATTGAAGGTGCTGTTTCAGATCCTATAAAGCTTGGTTTTATTGTCGCAGATATTCGGATAGTTGCCAATAAAAAATTCCTTAAGAAGAATCCCGCAGCAAAGAAATTTTTTGAGTTATTCACTCTACCGCTTGGAGATATCAACGAACAAAACACTCGGATGAACGAGGGTGAGAAGAGTGAGAAGGATATTCAAGGTCA
>CBDTUM010000267.1:0-3035 GCA_965363495.1 uncultured Desulfopila sp. | reverse complement strand
CAGTTAGAGTCCGTGGTATTATCAGGTTTTCAGCACCTACCTGAATAGTTACAAAATAACAAACAAAAAAGGCCCTATGCATCATTGAACACTCCAGCCTAGTAAGAGCAGTAGAGAGGTTGGGGTATCCTTTATCAGGAGCGTACTATGCAGAAATTTCTTCGATTTGTATTTCTGCTCACAGTTTTTCTTGTGGCAGGATTCGGAGCTTTTGTTTCCGCCCAGGAGGGCCAGGTTCTCGCCGGTCTTTCGGCGGGGTCATCGGCCGATTATTATCAAACACTTATAGGCACAATCACCGGCAACTGGCAGGAATATGGCGAGTTGTTCACCACCCTTCAGGGCCAATGGTTCTGGAAAATCTTTATAGTCATAATTACCGTGATTCCCGGAGTGTTTTTGCTTCACTATCTGATTATCGGGGCTATGCATTTCGATCATGAAGGTGAGCAGATATTGTTCTTCCCTCTGTTTACCAGGGTTGTCCATCTTTTTGCAGCAGTCAGTTTTTCTCTGCTGGCTCTCACCGGGTTGAGTATGGTGTTGGGGGCATATCTCGGTGGCGGGACGTTGATTCGAACAGCCAGATACGTACACACTGGGGCGGCGTTGGTTTTTGTTCTTCCGGCATTGTTGATGCTTATTATGTGGTTCAAGGACATGCTGCCTCAGTTTCATGACATTGCCTGGATGCTTATGTTTGGGGGCTATCTGAGTAAAAAGAAAAAACCGATTCCCGCAGGCAAATTCAATGCCGGGCAGAAAATGTACTTCTGGTTGGCCACCGTTGGAGGTATTGGCATGGCTTATACCGGCTATATCATTTGGGGGATGGGCACGACGGCCCTCGATACGGTGCGCTTGTCTGCCATTATCCATAATTTTCTAGGCATGGCAATACTTGCCTTCTATATTACCCATGTGTATATGGCAGTTTTTGCTGTCGCCGGATCGTTGAACAACATGAAGACCGGATATAAACCAAAAGAGGAAGTGGATATTCTCCATAGTCGCTATAAATACCAGTAGCTGAAATTTACCGGGAAGCCTTGCCGGTTTGAGCACAGATGAATGACCAAAGAGCGGAGATCTTGATGATCCCCGCTCTTTGGTTTTTTATCTTTTAAGATTACCAATCTAAGCTGTGCAGCAGAAGGTGCATTGAAAGTTGGTTGGAAAAGACACTTTGCAAATATGCTACAACTCAGTATGTTTTACTCGTGAAGCGCTTTGCTGCTTATGCCCTCTTCAAGGGCGTTCATACGAATAAACTGAGGGTCGTTCATACCAACAAAGGGTGGAATAATGTCGTCTATAGTAACGTTTATTGGCTGGCATGACAGTGGAAAAACCACGCTGGTTAAGCAGGTTGTCGCCGAGTTGAAAAAGCTGGGGTACTGTGTTGCCGTTATAAAATCGAGTAATGATACAGGAATACAGTTCGACACTCCTGGAACCGATACCTTCATGCACAAAGAGGCCGGGGCGGACAGTGTGATGCTGGTGGCGCCGGATCAGATGGTGCTGCAGACTAAAAATAATGGTCTTTCCCTGAGGACGCTGGCCCATCGATATTTTCCAGACGTAGATATCGTCATAGGAGAAGGATTTAAAACAACTAAAAAAATTCCTAAAATAGAAGTTTTTAGAAACAGCGACCAGAAACTGCGTGATGAAGTTCAAGGGGTTATTGCTGTCGCTACCAACCTTAAAGGGGTTGCCGGGAATTATGTTTTTGGTTTGGATGAAGCGGCAGAAATTGCTCTTTTCATCGAAAAAAGATACATAACCAGAAAAAATGGCAAAGAAATGACTGTGCTGCTGGTTAATGGTAACAAGATTCCCCTTAAAGACTATATCCAGGAGGTCCTCGCCGGAACTGTCCATGGTTTTGTCAAGACCCTTAAACTTGACAAGAAAATAACCGAGATTGAGCTGCGCATAAAGATTGGCGACGACGATTAATCTTCTATCAAATTGCTCCCCATACCGCAACATCGACCAGCTGTGGGCGACCACAACCCTGCTGGTTTCTTTACCCTTGACATCTGGTGTCTGTTAGCCGTATTGTGTTTGTTAGTAATAAGCATATGTTCAAAATATGACTTTGTCGCACTCTCCTTTATGAGGAGGTCCAGAATGGGGGACGCCATCATCTATACAATAGAATGACTGGCCGAAAGATGATTTTAAAACCAATGGATATGGGTGGAACAATGTTGAAAAGAACCGTAAAAACCGGACGAATTGTTATTGCAGCCACTGTTCTTGCATTGGCCTTGCCGCTGATGTCTAACGGAAAAGAAATTGGCCATGATTGGTATTGCCCAGATCATAAAGGACATGCCGGGTACGTGAAGCACTTAAAGCTCCATCTCGATCAGGAGGCTGGTACTATTGCCGATATGTTGGGGGAAGTATTTAGTGATGCAACACTGACAAAAGAACAAAAACGCGCCAAGACGATAGACATACTCAATGATTATCTCGCAAAAGAAAAGATTGGCCCAGGGGTAGGCGACTAATACCAACAGGCCTGCTGATGGTACGCAGGCCTGCTGCTTCCTGGCGGTCGTTATTTATTTCGTCCACACCTCAGGTTCAGAGGATCCTTGAACGCAATATTCTATCCGGTATGGTTCTATTACGATGACACAATATTTCGGGTCGTCAGGGCCGGTAAATGTAGATGCGAGCATGTCATTCCAGAAGGCATGGCGTTCTACTTTGTCGGTTGTTACCCGAGCCATTCCCTGAATCTGCAGATACGGTTGCATTTCCTCAAGGCTGGTGACACCACATGTTACATGCACATTGGCATTGTTCTCAATCTGGGCAACTTTACGCGATTCAGTAAAACTTGCGCAGCGGAGAGTTAGGTTTCCGTCTCCAACTGTTATTACATATCGAACCCAGGGATTGTTTTTTTCTGTTACTGTCGCCAGAGCGGCAAGTTGCGGTTTATGAATCAAATCCAGAATACGCTGGTGTAACGTGTCCATTGTCAAATCTCCTTTTCGTGTTTCTTCTCTTTG
>CBDTUM010000266.1:0-3187 GCA_965363495.1 uncultured Desulfopila sp. | reverse complement strand
ATCCAGTCAGGTTTCATGCCGTAATAATAAATTATAGGGCATATGCCGTAATTTGGCCACAAGGAGGGATGGTTTGCTCGTTTTTCATCCTCGGGGATGAAATTTTTTATGGATATTTTTTAATCTGTCCTGGTCAATATGGGTGTATATCTGGGTGGTCGCGATATCCGCGTGACCGAGCATCATTTGTACAGCGCGCAGATCGGCGCCGTGACTAAGCAAATGCGTGGCAAAAGAGTGGCGGATCATATGCGGCGAGATATTCTTGTCGATGCCGGCGGCCAGGGCAATTTTTCGAATTATCTGCCAGAATCTCAGGCGGGTCATGCAGCTGCCGCGTCCGGTGATAAAGAGATAATTACTTCGTTTGCCCTTCAGAATACGTGCCCGAACATTTTTTAGATAGTAATCGATTTTTTCTTTTGCCTGGTCACCAAAGGGAATCAGTCGTTCTTTATTACCTTTACCCACAACCCGGACAAAACCAGCGGTGAGGTTGCAGGCAGAGAGCGGCAGTTGGACCAGCTCAGTCACCCGTAGCCCTGTGGAATAGAGGAGAAAGAGCATGGCGTTGTCTCTTTCGGAGATCGGGGTTGCAATGTTTGGCGGAGCCAGCAGACTTCGGACTTCTTTTTGCGAGAGTGCTTTGGGCAGGCTCTTGCCGCTGCGTGGCAGGTCGATTGCGCTGAACGGGTTGTGGGTAGTCAGATTTTCCCGCAGCAGGAAAGCAAAAAAAGATTTCAACGCGGAAATACGTCGGGCATTGGTTCGATGACTGACGAGCTGTTGTTCCCGGCATTGTTCTAAAAAACCATGAATTGTTGCCTCATCGACAGAGTTCAGGGTTCTTTTCCGGCGGGAAGTAAGGAAGTTGAGAAAAAAATTGATATCAGCTGCATACGCTTCGACACTATTCTCCGCCATCCTTCTTTCAAAGATAAGGTAGTGGAGATACTGTTCGTGTGCTGCTGCAAATTTTTGGGTGGTTGTAGTCGTTTTAATAGCGCCTCAGCTGTCAGGCAATTAGGCTTGGGCTGCTGTGTCACGCATACGAATATATTGAAAAGCCTGAGTAAAATCAGGCTCTCAAAAGGCAGCCTGCTAGAATGATTTTTTCATTCGGTTGAACTTGCGGAGTTTCCTGCGGGCTTCCGCCTGCTTCCGGCGTTTTTTCACACTCGGTTTCTCGTAGTACTCACGACGTTTCAGCTCTCTTTTAATGCCGTCTATCTGTAACTTTTTTTTCAGCTGACGAATTGCGTACTCAAGATCTCCTCGGACTTCAACTTCTATCATTTGTGGCTCCGTTTAGCGGGTTAGTCGTGAATTTTATTAAAAGATCAGGATATTACCTTTCTTTTTAGTAAATATCTGTGGTTTCAAGAAAACAATCTCGTTTATATACTAAACACCAGAAGTGTTTGTCAATGGATTTTTCGAAGCGGAGACAGTCCCTTTTTTGCTTATAATGACAACAGGAGGGAGTTGAGCATGGGCTGAGCATGGCGCAAAAGGTCTCATCCGTTGCTCTTTACAATATGTTGGGATATTGGTAAATCTCTGGACTACACTCTCAAACATTTTCCGGTGATGCAAGCGTTGCCCGCGCAATATTTTGCGGCAGCCCTCAACGTACTGCAACCACTGACAACCAGTAAAGGAGCTCCCCCTTGGGCTTTCGGGAAATAACCCTGCAACTCCCCACCGACTACACCGACTCCGACTTGAAGTCTGCTCTCGGCAGGCAACTTGGCATTCGTGAGTTCTCGTGGCAAATCGAGAGTAAGAGCCTTGATGCGCGAAAAAAAGGTAACATTCACTGGCTGCTTCGCGTTGGTATCCTGTCCGATGCACTTCAGGGAGGAGAACCTTTTGTCTCCCCCTCTCTTGAGATACCCTGGAAGGCTCGAACCACCAAAGTGGTAGTGGTAGGCAGCGGACCTGCTGGTTTTTTTGCAGCTCTCGTTCTGCAGAAAGCAGGATTCAGAACCGTCCTTATTGAACGGGGCTCTCGAGTTGACCGGCGTTCTGCCGCTATCAAAGCGTTTGAGTCGTCCGGCACTTTTGATCCAATCAATAATTACGCCTTTGGCGAAGGCGGTGCAGGCACTTTTTCCGATGGCAAGCTCACTTCGAGAACCAAGAAAATTGCCAGGGAAAAACAGTTTATTCTGTCGAGCTATGTCCGGGCTGGTGCTCCGGAAGAGATCCTCTACCTGGCCCATCCGCATCTGGGTACCGATCATCTCCGGCATATCACGGCAAATCTGAGAAGAGAGTTTGAAGATTTAGGCGGTGAGATACGTTTTGAAACCTTGCTTACTGACTTGATCGTCGTGGGTGGCAAAGTTGTTGCTGCCGTCACTTCGACAGGAGAGATTCCCGTTGACGTGCTGGTCATTGCCCCCGGCCATTCTGCCCATGAAACCTACCGCATGCTCATCCGCAACCAGGTCAGCTTTCGGACCAAAAACTTTGCCATCGGCTGTCGCGTTGAACATCCCCAGGAACTGATCAACAGAGCCCAGTGGGGCAAAGCCTCGCTGCCCGGGGTGAAAGCCGCTGAATACCGGCTGACGGCAAAGGGTGACGGGTGTCTGCCGGTGTATACCTTCTGCATGTGTCCCGGTGGCATGGTTGTGCCGGCGACAGCCTATACAACCAGCAACATCGTTAATGGCATGAGTCGGTATAGAAGGAGCGGCCGGTTTGCCAATGCTGCTTGTGTGGCCGGTTTCAACCTGGATTCGCTGCTGGGAAAAGCCGTGCACCCCCTGGAAGCCCTGGACTGGCTGAGTGAGCTGGAACACCGGTTTTATCAATACACCGGCGGTTACCAGGCACCATTTACCACAATTGACGGATTTATCAGCCGTAAAGCTCCGTCCGGAACTGTCGATTCGAGTTATCCCCTGGGCCTGATTGCTGCCCCTCTGTGGGAACTGCTGCCGCCGGAGATCAGCCGGTCGATTGGACTGGGGCTGACAGAATTCAGCAGGAAACTTAAAGGTTTTGACTCCGGCATCATTCTCGGGCTGGAAAGTAAGACATCGTCACCGCTTCAGGTACTCAGGGAGCCGGACAGGTCTTGCCGTGGCTTTGCCAACCTTTATATGGCAGGCGAAGGCTCCGGCTGGTCCGGCGGGATCATCTCCAGCGGTGTGGACGGGATACGGACCGCTCTGGC
>CBDTUM010000265.1:0-3187 GCA_965363495.1 uncultured Desulfopila sp. | reverse complement strand
AGCTCGCGGCCAATCAACATCCGGCGGATTTCGCTGGTGCCGGCGCCGATCTCGTAGAGCTTAGCATCACGCAGCAGTCGACCGGTCGGGAATTCGTTGATATAGCCGTTGCCGCCAAGGCACTGGATGGCTTCAAGAGCCATCCAGGTTGCCCGTTCGGCGGCATAAAGGATAACAGCGGCGGCGTCTTTACGAATATTACTGCCGGTATCCGCTGCCTTGGCAACGGTGTAGACATACGACCTGCAGGCGTTCCAGGTTGCATACATATCGGCAAGTTTTCCCTGCATCAGTTCAAATTCACCGATCGCCCGGCCGAATTGATGACGCTGATGGACGTACGGTAAGACGACATCCATGCAGGCGGTCATGATACCTAATGGACCACCGGACAGCACCAGTCGCTCATAGTCGAGGCCGCTCATTAACACCTCTGCCCCTCGATCCAGGGTGCCGAGGATATTTGTCTTTGGCACGGCGCAATCGGTAAATATCAGTTCGCAGGTGGGCGATCCGCGCATGCCGAGCTTGTCGAGCTTGGGGCTGGTGGAAAATCCCTCCATGGTCTTTTCCACCAGAAAGGCGGTAATGCCCTGGTGCATTTTTTCCGGCGCGGTCTTGGCGTAGACCACCAGGACGTCGGCATTCGGGCCGTTGGTAATCCACATTTTTGTGCCGTTGAGAATGTAACTATCCCCCTGCTTGACGGCGCGCAGCCGCATACCGACAACATCGGAACCGGCCTCAGCCTCACTCATGGCCAATGCCCCGATATATTCACCGCTGATAAGCTGAGGCAGGTAGCGCTGTTTCTGCTCTTTGGTGCCGTTTCGATTAATCTGATTGACGCACAGGTTGGAATGGGCACCATAGGCGAGGCCGACTGCAGCCGATCCTCGGCTGATTTCTTCCATGGCGAGGGCATGCTCCAGATACCCCATTTCCGCACCGCCGTATCTTTCTGAAACGGTAATACCTAACAGGCCTAACGCGCCCATCTTTTGCCAGAGTTCTTCGGGAAAATGATCCTCGCGATCAATATTCGCAGCCAAGGGGGCAATCTCTGTACTGACGAACCCCTGTACCGACTCGCGCAGCAGGTTCGCGGTATCACCGAGGCCAAAATTCAATTGCGGAAATGTCTTCATGGTTACTCCCGGTTATGAAACGTTCAGCTCTTTGATATCGGCAAAAAAATCCAGGGCCTGTGGATTTTTCAGGGCGTCTTTGTTTTTCACCTCTCGTCCATGGATCATTTTCTGTACGGCAAGCTCCACCTTTTTCATATTCAGGGTATAGGGAATATCCGGTACCGTGATAATTTTTGCAGGAACATGCCGAGGCGATGCCTGCTGGCGGATATTGCTGCTGATTTTCTGCCGAAGCGCATCGGTTAATGCATAGCCGGTCTGCATCTTGACAAAGAGGATGACCCGGTTGTCATTGTGCCACTGCTGTGTTACCACGACGCTGTCTTCAATCTCCCGCATCCGTTCCATGATCCGGTAGATTTCCGCAGTGCCGATCCTGACGCCGCCCGGGTTTAAAGTGGCATCGGATCTGCCGTAGAAGATCAGTCCGCCTCGTTCGGTGACCTCGATAAAGTCGCCATGGGTCCAGATGCCGGGATACCTGCCAAAATAGGCTGCCTGATATTTTTTTCCGTCAGGGTCATCCCAGAAAGAGATGGGCATGGACGGGAAAGGGGCTGTACAGACAAGTTCTCCTTTTTTACCAATAACCGGTGAACCGTTTTCGTCATAGGCAAACACCTTCATGCCGAGGCCGCGGCACTGGAGCTCCCCTTCGTACACCGGGCCCATCGGGTTGCCAAGGGCAAAACAGCCATTCAGATCTGAGCCGCCCGAGATGGATGCCAGTTGCAGATCCTTTTTTATGTCCTGATAGATGAAATGAAAATCATCTTTGGAAAGAGGCGAACCGGTGGAGAGCAGAGCCTTCAGCGGGCTCAAGTCAAATTGGTTACCTGGTCTGACACCACCATTCTTTAGGGCGGCGATATATCCGGCACTGGTGCCGAAAACGGTAATTTTCTCATCCTGGGCCATTCGCCACAGGGCGTCCGGGCCGGGGTGAAAGGGGTTGCCGTCATACAGCACCAGGGTAGCGCCAACTGCAAGAGACGTGGTCAGCCAGTTCCACATCATCCAGCCGCAGGTGGTGAAATAGAAGATGGTGTCTTCGCGTTTGAGATCGGTATGCAACAGCAGCTCTTTCATCTGATGCAGCAGAACCCCGCCTGCACTCTGAACCATGCATTTGGGCAGGCCGGTAGTGCCGGAGGAATACATGATATAGAGAGGATGCTCGAAGGGGAGCTGGGCAAAATATATTGCATCTGCGTCATGAAGGCAAAAATCGACGTAATGCATCGCCCCCGGCAGGTTGGTAAGATCAGGTTTTTCTCTGGTGTGCGGGACGACAATAATCTTTTCTATGGACGGTATCTGTTCGATGATTGCAGCGATCTTGGCCAGACTGTCCAGGGCCTTGCCTTTAAAGAAATAACCGTCGGCAGTGAAGAGGATCTTTGGTCTGGTCTGGCCGAATCTATCCAGCACACCTTTAATACCAAAATCGGGCGAGCACGAAGACCAGGTTGCGCCAATACTTGTTGCTGCAAGCATGGCGATGATCGTTTCAGGCATATTCGGCATAAACCCGACAACCCGGTCGCCGGCAATAACGCCTGCATGACGAAGAGCCGCGGCAACCTTTGCCGTTGCACCAAAGAGCTCTTTATAGCTGAGGCTCCTGCGGAGAGTATCTTCGCCCCTGAAGATAATGGCTGTCTTCTCGTCCCGATATCGCAGCAGGTTCTCGGCAAAATTCAACCGACTGCCGGCAAACCAGTGTGCCCCCGGCATCTTGTTCGGATCATCGATCACCTGTTGATATGCTTTTGTCGTTTTAATATCGGCAAAACGGTACATCTCGGCCCAGAAGTCGGCAATATTGTCTACCGACCACTGGTACAACGCCTCGTAATCGGTAAAATGGGTCCCATACTTCCGGTTCACGCCCTGCATGAACCGGTACATATTGGAATGCTTGATTCGCTGCTCAGACGGCTGCCATAATGGTTTCAGCATATCCTTCCTCTGTTGTTATTCTTTAGGCAATAGCCTGCTGCGCCATCTCCCTCAGTTTGTATTTCTGGATTTTG
>CBDTUM010000264.1:0-3190 GCA_965363495.1 uncultured Desulfopila sp. | reverse complement strand
TGCCCTTTGGCAATGGTTCGGCTGGCGCCAGAGAGAAAAGTCTCTTCCTGCCCAGTCACCGCATGGTGTGAGAAATTTATTCGGTGGTTTGGATCTAGAACTTATGGATGCGATAGGCTTTGTGTGAGCTTGGGTCGGTGCGGGTCGAATATGACCGATTGGTGAAATATGACCATTCATCCGGAGCAATTATTGTCCTCCCTGCACATCCGTTATCTGATGTATTTATGTTAGTTAACAGTAAGATGCGTTGCATGATCTAAATGTTTAATATCTGGCATGTTAAATGCAAAACAAAGATGAGAGAGAAATTGTTCTCCTTAGCGAGGTGACCTCAATAAAACAACAACAGACGCCACTCAGGCCCTACAAACAGCGCGGGTTCGCTGAGCCGAATCGTTTGCTGATAACGAAATGTTCACTGACAAGAAAGAGTAGAGGGGTATAGATGATAAAATTGACGCTCTTACGACACGGTGAAAGCTTGTGGAATAGGGAAAATCGTTTTACGGGGTGGACGGATGTTGATCTTTCCGGCGATGGCAGGATCGAAGCTCGAGAAGCCGGCAAGATGCTCAAATCTGAAGGCTACTGTTTCGATATCGCCTATACCTCGGTGCTGAAGCGCGCCATACGCACACTTTGGCTTGTGCTGGATGAACTTGACCAAATGTGGCTTCCTGTCGAACGTTCATGGCGCCTGAATGAGCGTCACTATGGGGCTCTGCAAGGCTTGAACAAGGAGGAGACCGTAAAACGATTTGGGGAGGATCAGGTACTCCTTTGGCGCAGAAGCTATGATATCAAGCCCCCGGCTTTGGAGAAAACAGATGAACGATATCCGGTCCATGACCCGCGCTATCGGGAATTGAATGATCGCGATTTACCACTGACAGAGTGTCTAAGAGACACAGTCGAGCGCTTCTTGCCCTATTGGCAGGAATCTATTGCACCTGCCGTCAAAGCCGGAAGAAGAGCGATTATCGTCGCTCACGGCAACAGCCTGCGGGCACTGGTGAAGTATCTCGACAATATTTCAGACAACGACATTGTAGCACTGAATATTCCTACGGGAATACCCTTGGTATATGAGCTGGATAAGGATCTGAGGCCTATCAAACATTACTACCTGGGGGATTCGGGATCTGTGGTGCAAGCAACGAAGCAGGTAACGAACCCAGATACAGCTCGCTAGAACGGTACGATGAGCGAATAAGGCGGAATCAAGCGACCACAAATTCGTGGACGCTATTGTTCGCCAACACCAAGGAGGTACTTCATATGCCAAGTAAAGAGGGAACTGGACCCAAGGGTCAGGGACCGAAAGACGGTCATGGCAAAGGCATGGGTAAGGGGCAGGGCAGTAGCTCCGGTCAAGGTCCGATGACTGGCGGAAAGAAAGGTGTTAAGGAAAAACCCGAAAAAGAAAAGCAGAGTTAAAAACAAGAAGTAAGCGATTGCGAACAATCGTATGAACGTAGAGTAAAAAGGCCTGGGTTGACGTTATTATTGGTATTAATGTCTTACACCCAGGTTTTTTTTTAGTTACCCCATCGGCTCAGGCGTTGCCTGGTTTGCTACCAAATTCCTTAAATAGAATACTATTTTTGCCAGAATTCTTAACGTGGTACATAAGGGTATCCGCCTTTTGTATGGCTTCGTCAGGACTTGTGGGAGGTGAATGGAATACGGCTACACCGATGCTCACGCCGAAGGGCCAGTGGTTGGTACTTGCCAGCTCGAGGAGATTGTTATGGAGTCGCTGAAAAAACATTTGAGCCCCTGAATATTCAGTATCCGGAAGTAGAATTGCAAATTCGTCACCACCTAGCCTTGCACCAATGTCATAAGCTCGTAGTCGTGTTGTGAGTGCGGTACCAACCGCCCTCAAGACGTTGTCGCCAACATTGTGGCCGAATTTGTCGTTAATGGCTTTGAAACCGTCTAGATCAAGATAGCCCAGTGCTAACGTGCGGTCATGCCGGGAGGCAAGCAGAAAATAAGCGGAGCATCTTTGCTTAAAAGTACGAGCGTTCATGAGGCCGGTAAGGCCATCTAATTGTGCAAGAGACGCGTGTAAATCAAGAGTGCGTTTAAGTCGTTTGAGAAGAACCGCAACAACGACAAAAAAGCCAAACCGAACAAAAGCGTTCCAGAAAAGAATGGCCATATGGCTGTATTGGTGATTCGAGGCGTAGTCAAGACCGAGCCAAGTTAAGGCAGAGACAATGCATATAACTAAACCGAGATATTGTTTTGAATACCACGATCCAATGCAAACGGGTATTAGATAGAAAATCGAGAATGAAATCTCATATCCAGTCACGTGATCAACTGCGCCTACGATTGAGACAAGCAGAATTAAAAGTGTAGCCAGACGAGTTGATGACTGTGCCTCGAAAAATTTGTCTGCACTACCCAGCATCGTCGAATTTTTCATTGATTAAGTCTAAAATTTATTATCGATGTTTCCAATCTTGTTGCTCGGTTGCACTCATCTCCATTTCGGCAAGAGTATGGAGATGAGTCAACATCATTTCTATTTGAAATGATTACGATATTAATTTAATTTCTGCACCAAGTATTCTTTAGAAGGAGCGAAACAGACGCTTGTTTGCTTTAGTATTGTTACCTATACGAACAGAGAGAATCTTAGATGTTCATTTTAGGCTGAGTGTGAGGCAGTCAGAAAGATACTCAACACTATTGTGCAGCCTCAGGTTGAAGATTTGCACTGCCAACGTGAAGAGTTTGGCAGGTTCGTCCTTTTCAGGCGAACCGGCTCATCAATACTACTTTCGTATAAACCAACCGGATTGAGCTACAATCTGCCTTTTCGCTGTTTAAAGATGTTCCAGTAAATCTCTGTCTGGATATGTGCAGGTGGACTTCAGGATGGGGTGAGTTTAAACAAACGGCTCTAAAGTTTCATAGGATTTTGCTCTCCCTGTAGCATTCCTAACTGCCCAGAAAACTATGTTAATTGTTATATTGTGCTTCATTAGGGTATACCTTGTCGAGGCGTTAATTCTGAGGCCATTTTCCGCCTCATTTACATTGATATCTTTTATTTGAGACGATATTCTGTCACGGTCTCGACCCTAATGATACAAATGGTGCAAAATATGACACTTTACGGATATGCCCGTGTTTCCACTACCGACCAAGACCCAACAATCCAAGAGCAGGC
>CBDTUM010000263.1:0-3209 GCA_965363495.1 uncultured Desulfopila sp. | reverse complement strand
ATCAGGCCCCCTCACATAGCCAACTATAGCTCGGAGCCTGCTTGAACGACCTTGGAGCCCTGGTTGAACGATTACTGATCCGGGTTATGTTCGCACCTGCTGCGTTCCGGTGAACGATTACATTTTTTTCAGTGCAGGGCTATCTCGTTGGTTACCTGAAAAATGTCGTTATGCTGCATCATGATGGTCAGACCGTTTTGCTGTGAATATTCTTCAAGCTCCTGTTGGAGTGTTGTAAGAGAGGAAGGACAGTGTTTCAAATCCAGTTGCAGTGCCATGGTATACTGGTCGTCGCGCAGAGTGGTTGCCAGATCGAAGATGTTAATATTGTGAGTAAAACAGAACAGGCTGATGCCGTGGACGATGCCGCTTTTATTGGGTCCCTGGACTGTCAGAATATACGTTTCCTCCGGTGGTCCCACCTCTTCTTTCTTCTGGTCGGGACTGAGTTCTTTGATCGACACCTCAAATTTGCAGCTGGTTTTGATATGGGAGATAGCGGCCAGGAGGTCTTCTTTGGTTACTTCCGGATCAAAAGAGGCACTCAGAATCATCGTCAGATAACCACAGAGAACCGTCTGGTTCAAATCGGCGACATCTCCACCCAGTCGGTAGATGGCTCCGGTAATATCGGAAATTATTCCCGGTCGGTCTTTAGACATTACCGAGATAATCATCTCTTTTCTCATGCTCGTACTCCAGGGGGAACGTGTTGAGTTTTTTGGGGGAGAGGCTGCAGGAAGGAAATCTCCGAAGTACAGAGTCCTTACCGTTAGCAAAATCTGCCATTATTGCACTGATTGGTGAAATCAGCAAGTAGCAAAATGCTTATACTGTATAGAACAGCAGTGAGTATTGGTGTTCATGGAGTGAATTTATGAGTGTTTTTGGGCTATTCTTTGTATACTTCCATCTTTTTTATGAATGTGCAGTTGCACAGAAGATCCCGAATGAATCATGGCAACGCTGCAGACCGGGATTTCATGTATACTGTTTTGTATATTATTTGGGAAGAGACTGATGGAGAAAAATATATTTGTAGAAGGACTGAAGGAGGGCGACCGGTTCGAAGACCTCTTTCTTATTAAAAACGTCAAAGAGGGAGAGACTCGGGCGGGCAAACCGTATCTGGTGCTGACCGTTATGGATAAAAGTGGGGAAGTGTCCGGACCGGTCTGGGATAATGTTGCTGTCCTGCAAAAGATCTGTGTGGTAGGAGAAGTAGTACAGCTTACCGGCATGGTGCAATCGTACCGCGACACCCTGCAACTGCGCATTGAGGGGATTAACCAGGTACCCCAGCAGGACATCGATCTGGGCCAGTTTTACCCAGTTTCGCCGAAAAACATCGAACAGATGGCTGATGAGCTCCAGAAACTTGTGCTGAGTGTCAGCAATCCGTTCTTAAAAAAGCTGCTCAACCATTTTTTCAAAAAAACCGAGTATTGGCATCAATTTCAAGAGGCTCCAGCGGCAAAGGGGATTCATCACGCGTACATCGGTGGCCTGCTTGAGCATTCCCTGTCGGTGGCGAAGGTGGCCGATTTTCTGGCTGAGCATTACGCGGGTGTTGATCGATCGTTGTTGATGGCCGGAGCCTTACTGCATGATATAGGGAAACTGCAGGAGCTGAGAATGGAGAGCGGAGTAGTGGAATATACCGTTCGAGGCAGATTAAAGGGGCATCTCGTTATCGGCAGCGAAATGGTGGCACAGGCAGCTGGAAAAATACGCGATTTTCCCGAGGAACTGCTGGAGCAACTGCAGCATTTAATTCTCAGTCATCACGGCCGGCAAGAATTTGGTTCGCCCACCGTGCCGATGACGGTAGAGGCGTTTTTGCTCAGTTTTCTTGATGACCTCGATGCAAAAATGAATATTACCGAGCAACTGAGACGGAAAATGGACAACGTGGCAATGAGTTGGACCGATTATCAGCGCAGTCTTGAGAGATATCTGTATCTTGGTGGCATTGCTGAAAATAAAGAGCTGGTGGAAAGCGAGAAAGAGCAGCCGGCCGGTAGTCGACAACCTTCCCTTTTCTGATGGTTTTTTCAAGTTGACAGGCATGGCAGGTAATTCTTTTCTCTGTTTCACGCAGCTCTTGGGTCAGGAAAAAGCCAAGCGACTGCTTCGCCGTTCTCTGGCGGCTGAGCGTGTCCCTCATGCCTATATTTTCAAGGGTCCTGAAGGGGTAGGTAAAAAGTTGTTTGCCAGGGGAGTGGCTGCTGCGGTAAATTGTCGAGATGCAAGTGCGGTCGGGGCCTGTGGACTCTGTCCTTCCTGTAAAAAATTTCGTACGCTGAATCATCCGGATTTTCTGGTGATCAGGCCGGAAAAAGGGGTGATAAAGATTGATCAGATTCGAAAGCTGACCAAGGAGCTCAGTTACCCACCTTATGAATCGGCTCTGCGGGTTGTGGTCATAGAAGATGTCCAGACCATGCGCCGGGAAGCCGCTAACAGTCTATTGAAAACCCTGGAGGAACCGCCGGAAAACAATCTGCTGATCCTGACCGCCGATGCCTCCCAGGAGATTCTTCCGACCCTCACTTCGAGATGCCAGGTTATACCATTTGCCCAACTGAGTATTGACGATACGACGACCATTCTGATATCCCAGGGCATTGATAGGGATACCGCACTGCTTTTGGCCAGGCTAGCCGAAGGGAGTCCGGGGAAAGCATTGCTTTTTAAGAAAACCGATATGATAGTTTTATGGCGAAAACTGGTGGCGTTTTTATCTGATCCGAAGATGGATGCCGACCGCGATGTCGGTCTGCTGTTAAGTCATGCTGAAAATATGGCCGCTTTGAAAGAAGAGCTGCCAGCACTTCTGGGTTTGCTGAAAATCTGGGTGAGGGATCTTCTTCTTGAAGAAGACCCGCGCAATGTTGTCTTGCCCCGTATGAAAAAATGGAATTCCCCGGAACTGTTGTTCAGGTTACAGGCTATTGATCGGGCAGAGAGGGAACTTGCTCGAAATTGTAATCGAAATCTCATTTGTGAGGTTCTTTTATTCAAATTACAGTGATTCCATGTCATAATGGCGTGGAGCACTGTCGATAGACGGGGCTCGTTAAAGGAAAGTAAGCGTTCACCAGCACCGAATCTGTTTTGTCATCGGCCATTAAACGTACCAATAGTACGGTTTAATGACCTCTTTCGCGCATCTCCGGCACTGGTGAATGCTTACAGTACGGAGGTTA
>CBDTUM010000262.1:0-3298 GCA_965363495.1 uncultured Desulfopila sp. | reverse complement strand
ATGCCGTAAGCGCTCACCCGATCCGGTTCAATCTCCAAGCTCTGCACCGCTACTGCAGTCATGCAACCTCCTTTTTGAAATTCAGCTTGGGCTGTTTCCCTTGGAAAAGATGTTTACTGACAGGCTACTTAAATGACCCGAACTTTCAGTTCGGAACCGTACGAGGGTCTTCGCCAAACTCAATCCTGGTTTTAGAGCTAGCCAGAGCACTTACATTCAGAACAATATCCTGAAGCCCTTTCATTGAAATCGTCCTCTGAATTTGACACTGGCTGCAATACATCTCAAAATAAGGGCTGGGTGTTCAGGTGAACAGGGTTGTATTCGACAGATGGAGGACTCGCTGCAAAAGAGGGCGTCAATCTCTTCGGCAGGGTCAAGGACAGGGCGCTGCCGGAATGGTCAGCGACTGCGATTGCGCAAGCTGAACCCAGCTTTTTTCCAAATTCATCGTTTCGCACCCGGCGGTCACTTGCGTGATCCCGGCCACGTCGGAACTCCATCATCTGCAGGACAACATGGTAGCCGGTTTTGGCCGGTTGTCCGAAGCTGTAATGCGCCAAAAGATGGTGGATTCTTTTGCTCAATTATAACGGGAGCTGCAGCATACAGACCGATCTCATCTTATTATCATTGGAAAAACGGGGGATATTTGGTGTTTTTCACCATCCTGCTGCGTAGCCAATAAGTCCCGTTACAAGGCCGACAAGGAAGTTGATTGCCTTTACCTTTAAAAAATCCCGTTGTGATTCAGCAAGTAACGGCAACATACCATGCCCATCCTGGACAACGGAACTGGCAAGAAAGATGCTGAAAGGAATGGTGTGTTCAACAAAGAGAGTAAGAAACAACAGGTGCGGCCCCGATTCGGGGATCAGCCCGACCAGACAGGCAATCACTAAGATAATAAGCTGATTCTGTCGCATCCATTCTTCGAGGTGGAGATGATTCACCAGTATGTGCATCAACAGCAGGGCGCCAAAAGTCCACAAAAAGACTTTTGGAACATGGTTCATCACTACATGGTTCCACACGTGTTCTTCAAGAAAATGCTCAGGGACTGTGCCGACAATAAAGAGAGCTATTGCGGAAAGAATAACCAGCGTTACTCTTAACCAATTCCAGACAGCCGGTCCGAGCTGGCCGGTGACGACAGTAAAGCCGCCAATGCCCACCTCGCAGGCTTCGTTGCCAGACGCCCTGAGACAAGATATTGAGATATTCAATGAGCACCATCATCATGGCCACAAAGCCGGTTATCATGATAGCGTGGGTGATTATCCCCGGTAAATAAGAGAGCATGAAACCATCCCTGTTTGTTAGGCTTAGTATGGCTTGAAGTGTGTTGTTTGGTTTGGTCAGCAATTTTTTACGATTGTTTGTTACCTACGATTATTTTTCTTGGTGCACGCCTTGGCTTTCCTGCAGCACGGTATTTCTCTGGTCGCTTAAGAAGAGAGCCAAGGCTCTTTCAGCATTGGTTTCTTTGGTGAGCAAAATCTCAGCACCACTATTGCCCAAGACAAAACCTGGGCCTTTACCGGATTGATCATGGCTCGAAAGCAAAATATCCATACCCTTTTCCAAGAGCCAGTTGGCTACTTTGATGCCCTTGGCTTTTTTTTCATTGAGGTAGGGGTTCTCGACCAAATTGTCTTCGATAATTGCAACTTCTGTGCGCTGTAGTCGGAGAATTCGAAAAAAATGTGCCTCGCCAAAATGGGCCGATAGCGTCAATCTGTCCTCGGCTAGAGGAATGCCGACGGTGAGAATCTCCTGCTGTTTGGGTTGATAATGGATGAGGACGCGATCAACCTGGGCAATCTCCATTTTCACCCTATTTTCAATCTCTTCCGTCAAACGTTGTCCTGCTTCCAATTCTTTTACTCGGACAATTAAATCCAGTTCTATGAATTTGTAGCGTCCGACATTTCTGGCCCATAGATGTTGAATTTCTGCAACGCGAGGATCAGAAAGAACAATCTCACGGATTCGATTCAGGCTGCCATAATCAAGCGAAGCGTCGAGAAGGACTCGAATAGAGTCAAGAAGGATGGCAAAGGCGGAACGAGCAATAAAGATAACAACTATTACTGCGGCATACTTATCTATGGCAAAGCCAATGGCGCTCCCTATAAGGGCCAGCAGGATCACCAGAGAGGAGAGCATGTCGGTCCAGATATGCCGTGCGTCGGCAATCAAACTGGGCGAGCCGGTTTCTCTCCCTTTTTTGAGTTCATACCTGGAAAATATAAAGGTAATCAGAATGGTTACCCCAATTCCGGTTATGGACCAGGGGAGTTGACCCGGAAGGGGGCGGGGAGGGGCGAACAGGACTGCTTTGAGGATTTCATAGCCGGCAAAGACAATCAGCACAGATGTTGCTATTGCGACGAGGTTTTCTACTTTGTAAAGGCCGTAGGGAAAGCCACGGGTTGGACGTTCAGAAATTTTTATACCAACCAGGATAATGGCTGAAGAAACGACATCAGACAGGGAATGGATGGCATCGGCTGTAACAGCCAAACTACCGGAAAGTAAGGCCACAATAGTTTTGATTACCAGCAATAACAAGTTGGTCAGGATAGACAGACAGGCTGTTTTTCCTGAGTCTTCCATGAAGAATTCTCCGCTGCAAAGATACTTGTATACATCGTCTGCAAAAAAACTAAGGCAAAACAACTATCATACAAGAGCTACAGAGTAGTAGTGCTTTGGTTAGTCAGGATACGCCAGGTACTCTTGGTTGTTGAATAGATTTTTGTTCCATTGAAAAGAGTCATTTTTTTCTTACTGTTTATTGGGTTAGTTGGTAAACCACAGTAGAGAGAGGCGACTTCGTCCTGGTTGGCGAACTGGCAGGAAAAACCTTCAAACAGGTGTCTATCGTGTCGGTACGTCCTGGAGGAAGTGAATAACGGGTAGGGTGTTTGATTGATTCAAAAAGGTATTCAACAATGTCAAAAATACGAACTGGACGCCAGAAATATTATAATATTTTTTCGCATTTCTACGATTTTTTCATAAAAATACACTCTGGTCACCACGGAGACGAGACGCGTAAATTTCTGGTTGATTCAGCCGGAATCGACAATACCAAACAAGCTAGTGTGTTGGATATCTGTTGTGGTACCGGATCAGTCATTCTTTCGTTTACTGAAAAATATGCTGATGCCCTGACAATTGGTTACGACTTTTCTGTTGGTATGTTGCATAAAGCAAAAGAAAAGGATGCTGCCAATAAAATATTATTTGTTAATGGTGACGCTGCGTGTCTGGCATTTGTTGATGACTGTTT
>CBDTUM010000261.1:0-3339 GCA_965363495.1 uncultured Desulfopila sp. | reverse complement strand
CCCGTCAAGCGAGTACTGAAAAGAGTCCCTCTCAAAGGGGGATTGTAAAGAATACCCGCAAAGCTTTTTGGCGGGGTTACTATTTATTATAACAATGTGGAGATTGCTTTGAAAGTCAAGGCCCTGAAAGGCTTTAAAGATATTGTGCCGGGAGAGGTTCTGCTGTGGCAGTACCTTGAAAGAGTGGCCAGAGACGTCTTTGATCGTTTTCATTTCAGAGAGATTCGTCTACCCATTTTAGAAGAGACTGAGCTGTTTGCCAGATCCATCGGCGAAGCGACGGATATCGTCGAAAAGGAGATGTATACCTTTGTCGACAAACACGTTACCATGCGGCCTGAAGCTACTGCCTCTATGGTACGTGCCTATATTGAACACGGCCTCTATGTTGAAAAACCAGTGCAGCGACTCTTTACCATTGGACCGATGTTTCGCCATGAACGGCCTCAGAAGGGAAGACTCAGGCAGTTTCATCAGATGGACATCGAGGTTCTCGGCTCGGAAAATCCCCGAATAGATGTTGAACTTATTGCCATGGGTGCCATGCTGCTTGACGAGCTGGGTATGCAGGTCAGTCTGGAACTCAATTCTCTTGGTTGTCCGGCATGCCGGCCCGGTTATCGGGCTGAACTTATCTCCTATATAGACAAGCGGCATGATTTGCTTTGCAGCGATTGTAAAAGAAGAAGCACCACCAATCCCCTGCGGGTCCTCGACTGCAAAGTACCGTCCTGTCGCGAGCAGATCGTCGATGCCCCCTCTATTCTTGAGCATCTCTGTGACCAGTGTAAGGACCATTTTGACAAGGTTCAGGCAGGTCTCAAGCAGCTGGAAGTTCCCTACCGACTGAACAAATTTATGGTCCGTGGACTGGACTATTATTGTCGTACAACCTTCGAATTTATCACCGCCGATCTTGGTTCCCAGGCCGCTGTGGCGGCTGGAGGAAGATATGATGGTCTGGTCGAGCTGCTGGGTGGACCAAAGAACAGCCCCGGTATCGGTTTTGCTATCGGTATGGAGCGATTAGTCCTGCTGCTGCAGCAACAGCAAAAATCCGTTATTGCGGCTGATGAGGTCGATCTGTACATTGCCGGAATAGGCGAACAGGGGTCCCTGAAAGGTTTTGAGTTGGCCAATGCAATGCGGGCCAGGAAGTTTTCTGTTGCCATGGATCATGAGGGCCGAAGCCTGAAAAGCCAGATGAAGCAGGCCAATAAGGCCGGGGCGCGCTTTGTCTTTATTATTGGTGACGCCGAGCTGGAATCGGGCCAAGGAATTCTGCGCAATATGCTGGAAAATGAAGAACAGCAGGAAGTCCTTCTGTCTGCTGCAGCGCTTGCCGATGCTCTGCCAAAGACTTCTGTGTCTTCTCTAAGTTAACGAAAAAACAACACCTGACTGTGAAAAATTCAACATATACAATATAAAATAAATTATGGAATCAATGGGGCAGTTGAGCCGGACGCATTCGTGTAATGATCTTGGCAAAAAAAATGTAGGCGAGCAGGTAACCCTGATGGGCTGGGTCCTGCGCAGGCGTGACCACGGCGGGGTTATTTTTATAGATCTGCGTGATCGCGGCGGGATAACCCAGGTGGTTTTTAACCCCGAGATCAACCCCGATGTGCACGACAAGGCGCATCAGGTTCGCAGTGAGTGGGTCCTGGCGATACGCGGCCGGGTCGAAGCCAGACCAGGCGATATGGCCAACCCGAAACTTGCCACCGGCGAGATAGAGATTTTGGTAGATGAGCTGCGAATTCTCAATAGCAGCGAAACACCGCCCTTTCCCCTCGATGAAGACACGGAGGTATCGGATAACCTCAGGCTGCAGTATCGCTATCTGGATCTTCGTCGCCCGGAAATGGCGGCCAACCTGATTTTGCGCCATAAGGCGGTGCAGAGTGTCCGGAATTATCTGAACGACAAAGGCTTTCTCGATATTGAAACCCCTATGCTCACCCGTTCCACTCCGGAAGGCGCCCGCGATTATCTGGTGCCCAGCCGGGTAAATAGCGGCAAATTCTATGCCTTGCCCCAGTCGCCGCAGCTGTTTAAGCAGTTGTTGATGATTGCCGGTATGGATCGGTATTACCAGATCGTCAAGTGTTTTCGTGACGAGGACCTGCGTGCCGACCGACAACCTGAATTCACCCAGATCGATATGGAGCTCAGTTTTATCGACGAGGAGCAGATCATGGCGCTTAATGAAGGATTGATTGCCACCTTGTTTAAGGATACTCTCGACCTTACGCTTTCTCCACCTTTCCCGCGACTGACCTTTGATCAGGCGATGAACCGGTTCGGTACCGATCGTCCGGATGTCCGCTTTGGCATGGAACTGGTTGATCTGACCGAGATCGCCGCCCAATGCGGCTTTAAGGTGTTCCGGTCCATTGCCGACAAGGGTGGGACGGTTCGGGCAATCAATGCCAAGGGCTGTGCCCATTTTACCCGCAAGGAACTCGACGTCCTTACCGAATATGCCGCCCAGTTTGGCGCTAAGGGGCTCGCCTGGGTGAAGATGAAGGAGGGTGGCGAATGGCAGTCGCCGATCGCCAAGTTCTTTACCGAAGAGGAACGGGCAACAATCGCTGCCGCCACCGACGCGGTGGAAGGGGATCTGCTCTTTTTCGGGGCCGACAGTAAAAAAGTTGTCTTCCAGGTGCTGTCGGAGCTGCGGGTAGAACTTGCCAGACGTCTTGACCTCTTGAAAAAAGACGATTTTAACTTTGTCTGGGTCACCGATTTTCCTCTTATGGAGTACGACGAAAAGGAAAAACGCTTTCAGGCCCTGCATCATCCCTTCACAGCACCGAAAGAAGAAGATGTCGCAAAGCTGGATACCGATCCGGCGGCAGTCTACAGCCGTGCCTATGATCTGGTGCTGAACGGGACGGAAATCGGCGGTGGTTCCATCCGTATTCACCAGAAGAGCATGCAGTCAAAAGTCCTGAGTGTCCTTGGTATTGGCGAGGAAGAAGCAAATGAGAAGTTTGGTTTTTTGCTGCGCGCCCTGGAACTCGGTGCCCCGCCGCATGGCGGCCTGGCTTTCGGGCTTGACCGGCTGCTGATGATCATGACCGGCAGCGATTCAATCCGCAACGTTATTGCCTTTCCAAAAACCCAGAAGGCGACCTGTCCGCTTACCGACGCTCCTGCCTCGGTTGCCAGAAAGCAGTTGACCGAGCTGCATATCAGACCCGACTGGAAGGAGTAGCACGCGTTCACCGTCCAGCAGCACCGCATCTGTGCACGATCAGTCCGCTCAGCGTACGAAAAAAGGTAGAGCTGATCGGCCTGTTTGTGCACACCTGCGGCACTGATGGACAGGTA
>CBDTUM010000260.1:0-3350 GCA_965363495.1 uncultured Desulfopila sp. | reverse complement strand
TGAGGGTACTCTTTCTAGTACCCCCTTAAGGGGTGTTTTTTCGGTATCCCTTTGAAGGTGGACGTTCGTTAACCAAAATATTTTCTTGTAAAAGGTACAAGAAAAATCATTTCTAAGTGACTAAGAGGCTGTGAAAGCTATGAGTAATCATCGGATGACAAAGGTTTTACTGGTATGCATGCTGTTTGGCGGTTTGTTGTTGTCGGGGTGTGCTAATTTTATCAAACCTGAAACTGGGGCAATAGCTCGACAGGAGGATCGAATTGATCTGGTTGCAGAGGGAGTGCAGAATGCAGCCTGGCCTGCCAAAGACCTGATGTTAACCTATTCGTATACTGAAGCCGACGGCACTTTCAACCTGTCTGGGACGCTCAGTCTCGATCGGAGCCTGACTGATTCTTTTCCTGTGGTTAAAAGGTTTTTTCTGAAAATGAGTTTTCTTGATGCAGATGGCAGAGTTCTCGAGACTCTCGACATAACCCCTTTGATCAGCACTTTTGGTAATGTGCCGGACGAGATGCCGGTCAAAGCCTCCAGCCCGAAACCGGCCGGAGCCAGTGCCATTGCCTTCAATTACTACGGAACATTCAGGAGTGGCAATGGCGAAGACATGGGTGGCGACGGCTGGGAAATTTTTTATTTCCCTTTTGATTAATACCCCAAAAACGATGCCCTCCATGGGCTGACTAATCAAGAGCGTGAGAGGAGACGTTGGTGAGGAGTGAATAATACGAAACATGATCTTCTGAGCGGACTGCTGTCTTTGCTGAGATACCATAATGCAATTGGTCTCAGCGATTATCCACGAAACGACGGCATTCAATCGTTTCTCAAGGTGTCGCCACAGCTTGTCGAGATTGGTGCGCAGAAGAAAACGATTGATGCGCCTCCTGTTTCGCGGCCAAGGAGCGCTCCTTGTATCCGATCAGCGGTCAAAATTGGTGATATTGAAGCCGAAATAGCCAACTGCCATGCCTGTGAACTGCATAAGCAGCGGATGTATCCGGTTGCCGGTCGCGGCGCGGACAAAATCCGCCTGTTGATTGTTGGTGACTGGTTGTCCGCGGATACGAGAGGGGAACTCCCGCCGAACCATCTCTTTGGCGTGCGGCAGGACGAGATGCTGAGCAAAATGCTGGTGGCTATCAACTTATCCGCTGACGATGTGTTTATTACCAACGTCATTAAATGTGCAGTTCCAGAGACTTGCCAGCCTCAGGCCACTCATGTGCAAAGTTGTATGTCTTTTTTGCGGCGGCAGATTGTGGCTCTTGCACCAGAAATAATCTGTGCTATGGGGATGGTAGCCGTCCGGGCAGTACTGGAAAAGTCGCAGCCACTTTCTCGCTTACGTGGCCAGTTTCACGACTATGTGGTGGATAAAGATATGCATATTCCGGTGATCGCCACCTACCATCCATCTTATCTCCTGCAAAATCCTGAAATGAAACAAGCTACCTGGGTGGACCTGCAGCTCCTGGCCAGAAGGATGGGCTTATTGTAATGGATAATCTCGTAAAAAGTCCAGTTCCGGGTTGGCGTCGTAATCAGCGTATCAGAACAAGCCCACGCCTGCCGAGTTGACGAAGAAAGGCAGTGACTGAGATCTCTGCTTCCAAACGCGAGAGCCCACTTCGCTCCGCCACTTCCCCAATGATTGTCCTGACGTCTTTTTCCCCATCGAACATCTGCCAGACTGTGCTGCCCATCGCATCTAACTGCAGCTTCTTGGTGGGCTTCTGTTCTATTCCCTTATGAAAGCGATTGGCGAGCTGTAGGAAAAACGGTTTTATGGGTAAAGGATATTCAATGAGAATATCACCACTTTCCAGCATTTGCCATGTAATCGATGGTGACCTCTCCGGAATTCCGGTTAATGCTTCGGTCCTGGTAGGGCCCTTTGGTCCTGATTTATTTCGGAATAATTTCATATTGTTGATAAATCGTATGGAGTGTCATCGACTCTATCGGGTGGTTGGCGCACAGAACGACAGCCAGGAGCCGATTCGTGCCAATGTCATGTCGGATAGCAGCCCGGACAAAGGGTTTTTCCCGGCGAAGACGAAAAAAAATTTGTTGCGTAATGGTTGGACTTCTGAATCCTTCGCAAGAGTTGTCGTTCTCTTTGGTGACGATTTGCAGCTGTGGGGTATCGGCCAGGGCGATGAGGATCTGTTCAAGAGACTGCCGTTGCAGACGGATATCGGCAGGCCCTAAGGTACAGGTTTGCAGAAAAAGATCGCTGCTCAAAAAAGATAACCGGGTGAGCCCGGCGGCAAAGGTGTAGTCTTTCAGCGTGTACGTCATCGGAAGATTGAGAGTAAAGTCCTGGAGACACCATAAATTTTCCGTCTGCTTGCGGCATGAAAGCGTCGACAGGCAGCCACGCACCTCTTTTATTAGAGCGGGATCTGTTGCAAGTATTTGAAAGAGAAGCAGAGTGCGGCAGTCAGTGCAATAGCAGATGCCTCCTTTTATCCTGCCGTTCTCTTGCCGATACAAGGTCGCCTGGTCAAAATTTTCCCCGAGTGGCTGCAGGTCCTGAGGCAGACTCTCGCTGGCAATAACCGCGCCCAGCTCAGCCGCAGATCGCCTTAACCTCTTTTCCAGGCTGCGGGAGGAATGATGGACTGCTTGTTCCCAGCGGAGCTGGAACAGGGGGCGGAAGTCTTTTTCAAAAACGAGATGGTATTGACCGGAAACCCGGGCATCCCAGGCTTTAGGGATAAAGAGCCGTACTCCGTTCCAGGCGATAACTCTGTTGTCTTTTTCTTGCGCAGTCCCTGGCTGCATGCGGTAACCGTTCACCGGAAAACCTGAAACTCTCGTATAACCCCGGAACTGTAAGCGTTTACCAGTGCCGGAGATGCGCGAAAGAGGTCTTTAACCTGTACTATTGGTACGTTTACCGACCGATGACAAAACAGATTCGGTGCTGGTGAACGCTTACGCATGGCAGTGTCTTGATTACCTTGGGACAAGGTGCGACCAGTCAAATTTTTTCATCTCCGCTCTTCGTTCCGCGCCTGCCTTCATATTGTTTTGTTGACAGACTTCAAGAAAACAGAGCCGTTCTTCCTCTATTTTTGCAGGGTAGGAAAGCCGTACCACATTACCAATGGTTTCGTTGGAATTTTTGCCGTTATGTTGCAGTGCCAGACTAACCTGGTTCTTTTCTTTATCGATGAATTGCCATTTCCATACTTTCATGACCCCAAAAGAATCGCCACTCCAGGTATCGGGTTCGCCAAACTGCTCACGAAACTTTCGCAATAATATTTGATAAAACTCTTCGGTTTTCTCCTCATATTTCATGTCCATCTTGAGAATTTGGTTGATGTTTTTGCATG
>CBDTUM010000259.1:0-3366 GCA_965363495.1 uncultured Desulfopila sp. | reverse complement strand
CATGGTAATGTCGCCTGGGGCGGCAACTGGTTCTTTCTGGTACAGGATCATGATCTTGTTATTTCGACCGCTCACCTGGAACAGCTTACGGCGTTTTGCCGGGACATCCGCCGCCAGCTGACAGCCCGGGGGATACGGGGTAGTAGTGGTGAAGAAACAGAGGAGAACTGCTGATCGACTCGCGTGATCCTTTCGCCAGTGGTATTCCCCAAATGATTGAACAGCAAAAGAGTTGCTAGCAGAAATTGTGTGTGGCAAGAAACCGGTTATTGAGAATGGCTCTTTTGCTCCGTCCAGGTTTTAATGTTACCGTACATACTGTTAGCGGAGTTATGTTTATCGATATGTCTATGGGGAAGTCAATGACGGAGCGTTCTTTTTTAAACTTAAACCATTTTTCCACCATGGGGCTGGCCGTCATATAAACGTCCATTATGGGTGGCAAGAAAGGTAGCCAGAGGAATTTCTTCCTGCTTGATAAACCCTCTTTCTGGCAGTGCGCCATTCGTGACCATTTCTACCACTGCACAGATCGAAGCGGCGGTTGTCCAGGCAATAGTTCGGCGCATTTTTCCGGCAATCTCAATGGGAGAATAGGCTCTGACAAATTCTTCACGATTGAGACTTTCATTCTGCCAGCCTTCCGCGGAGGCGTGAATATACACCACGTCTTCGCTGACTGGCGGCTTGGCGTGGACCAGGATCTTGCCGGCGTTTACCCTGTCTTCGCGCATCAAGAGTTCATGCAGAAAAAAGTTCATCAAGGCGGCGTGTCCCTGGTAGCGGATGGATTTGTAGTCGAGATTCTCCACCAGACCATGATAGGTTTCGCACATGGTACCAAGTCCGCCTGAGGTGGTGAAGGCTTCGAGCTGCACGCCGTTGATGACAATTTTTTCCAGCCATTCAAGGGGCGAGACCCATTTTCGGACACCATCTTCAATGACTTCACAGTCGTTGAGATATTCATTGACCACACCTTCCGGAGACCAGTTGAAGGCATAGCCGAGCAGGCCGGTCGGATGCTTCGGCAAGGCACCGACCCGCAGTTTGATGGATCTGATTTTGTCAAATTTCTGGGCCAGAGAGGCTCCGACAATAGCAATAAAGCCGGGGGCGAGTCCGCATTGTGGAGCCATGACTATCGGTGCGGTTTTGCTCATTTCGATGATTGCCCTGGTGGTGCTGACATCCTCGGTGAGATCAAAGTAGTGTACCCCGCATTGCGCGGCGACCCTGGCGACCGCGACGTTGAAATGATAGGGCAGACAGGAAATAATTGCCTCATGGTTTGTGAGTGCTGTCGTCAGATCGGTATGGCTGGTGACATCGAGGGCCTGGACGGGGAAAGGGAATGTTTCAGCGGGATGTAAATCTGCTCCTGTTACCTTGAATCCTGTTTCATGCAACAGAAGAGCCACCAGATAACCGACCTTGCCAAGCCCCAGAACCAGCACAGAGTTGATACGCTTATCCATTGATGCTCTCCAGTTTGAAAAGTTACTCCCAAAAAAAACCAACTCCGACAAAAAGATGTGCGGGGTTCTTTAGAGTCCCCGCACGACGCGATCAAAAAAGTCGGTGGACAATCCGGCCATTAAAAATGGTCAAGTCTACTTTTGTCTCAGCAATTGTAGAAGGTGACCCGGTAAGAATGTTTTGGCTGAGCACTGCCAGATCGGCCTTCTTGCCTGGCCCAAGAGTGCCCATGTCGGTGGCATTATGTACTGCCGCCGGAACAGAGGTGTAGGCGTTGAGTGCCTCGGCAACGCTGATCCGGGAGTCGGGATACCAGCCACCTTCTGGTGTTTGATCGTAGCGCTGCCTGGTTACCGCGGCATGAATCGCCGGCAGCGGGTCGGGACTGCATACCGGACAGTCGGAGCTGAACATGACCGGCGCTCCTGTGTCTATCAGCTGCCGGAAGGCGTAAGCCCATTGGCCTTTTTCAGCCACGATACTGTCGATGAGATTAATATCCAGAATCATATTTACCGGAGTGACGTTGAGTGCCAGGTTGAGCTTGCCGAGCCGTTTCATGTCTTCCGGTCGAATCATCTGCACATGTTCGATGCGATGGCGAAATGCTGGTGATGGTTGTGATGACGATGATACATTGCGTTGTGACTCAAGCTTTTCAAAAATGTTGATTATCTCCCGGTTGGCGCGATCGCCAATGGCATGTACCATTACAGAAAGTCCCGCTTGATCGGCTTTTTTGATGTCTTTGGCCAGAAGTTGCATATCCATCAGTGGCATGCCGCAGTCAGCATCAAGATAGGGATCGATCATCCAGGCTGTACGCGCTCCCATGCCGCCGTCTGAAAAAAACTTTATATGGCCAATCCGCAGTGTGTCGCTGCCAAAACCAGAACGAAGGCCAAGGCCTATGATATCGTCAAGTTGATGGCCGGGCAGACTCATCCAGCAGCGAAGGTCGAGCTGTTCATCCTGTTCGAGTCTCTGGAAACACTGAAAAGAGCTGGCACCATCGTTATCGGCCATCAGGCGTATATCATGAATAGCGGTTATGCCAAAGCGGTGCAGGGCGCCGAGACCATCTTTAAAGGCCTCGGCCACCTGTTCGGCTGCCGGTGCCGCAATAACCCGGCGCACCAGATTGATGGCCAGCTCACGCAGGATGCCGGTGGGCTCTCCTGTTTCATCCCGTTCGATCCTTCCTTCGGGCGGGTCCGGTGTGGAGCTGTCTATCCCGGCTAAACGTAAAGCCGCTGAATTCGCAACGGCCAGGTGGAGATCGCAGCGCCACAGCAATACCGGATGGTCCGGGGCCACCTGGTCGAGGCTGAGTCGGCTGGGCTGGCGTGGAACACTCCATTCGGTCTCGTTCCAGCCCTGACCCATGATCCACTGGCCGGGTGCAAGGGTATGGGCACTCTTTTCTATGCGGGCAAGCAGTTCTTCGAGGCTGCTCAGATGGTCCAGCGGGAGATCCCGTCGTTTCAAGGCCCATTCGTAAAAATGAATATGGCTGTCGAAAAATCCGGGGACGACCAGGCGACCGTCCAGGTCTATTTTTTCGGTAGCCGGTCCTGCCAGGTGCAGCATATCGCCACTGCTGCCAAGAGCGATAATGCGTCCTTGGCAAATGGCCAGGGCATCGGCCTTTGGGAGCAGAGGCGTGTCGATAGAGCCACTGGCTAGACTGGCGTTATAGAGAACGATTTCAGGTGTTGGATATTCTTGCATAGGTCACAGTAAAAAACCTTGTGGGAAGGGGTCATTTTGATCAAGGACAAATTGATGAGAGCCGGTGATTGTCGCACTTCCTCGTATCTGGCCGATGATACCGCTAAATTCGCCAATGGTCAATTCGCGGACGATTCTGCCTTCGAAAACCGTGCC
>CBDTUM010000258.1:0-3447 GCA_965363495.1 uncultured Desulfopila sp. | reverse complement strand
CAAGGATGAAGACGGGACCTTGCGACTCAAGAGCTCGGGGGACTGGACAATTGATACCCTTCACGAGGCTACCGAGGCTCTGCATGAAATTGTAAATGCAAGCCGGAATATCTCGATCCTGTGGAATGTCTCTGCTGCAGGTCGCGTTGATTCGGCAGGTATGCTGCTTTTTATCCGCACTGCTACTTTGTTTAAAAAAAACAATTGCTCCCTGCAAGTGGTTGGTGCAACCAGTGAACAGGAAAAATTGTATCAACTGCTGCAAAAATACACCCCCGAACATTCCGAGGTCAAACCGGCATTTTTCTCCCGCTTGCTCAGCCCCTTCACCAGAATAGGCAGAATATTCGTTGCATTTTTGGCAAATTTTCGGGACTTTCTGACCTTTGCCGGTGAAAATTTTGTCAACTTGCTGCACGCAATTGTGCATCCCCGCTCCATCCGGTTCGGCGCGATTGTAAAAAATATTGAAGAAGCTGGCGTGCGGGCGATGCCCATCGTGGCCCTGACCAGTTTCCTCATAGGGGTGGTAATCGCCTACCAGGGAGCAGTACAGCTCGAAAAATTCGGCGCCAATATTTTTATTGTGGATATGATAGCGCTTTCAGTCACCAGAGAACTTTCCCCGTTGATAACGGCCATTGTAGTCGCAGGCCGAACCGGCTCTTCCTATACGGCCCAGCTGGGGGTGATGAAAATAACGGAAGAGATAGATGCCATGCGCACCATGGGATTTGATCCCCATCGTTTTCTCGTCCTCCCCCGTATTATAGCCCTGATAATTGCCCTGCCGTTGCTGATTTTCTTTGCCGATATAATTGGCATTGCCGCCGGCATGTTCATCTCACACGTCCACCTCAACCTCTCCTATCCGGAGTTTATACACCGCCTGCAGAACGTGCTGACGGCAAAACATGTCTGGGTCGGTATAGGAAAAGGACCGGTTTTTGCCTGGCTGATTGCTACGGTGGGATGTTTCCACGGATTTCAAGTTTCAAAAAACACCGAAAGCATAGGACGCTACACCACTATTAGCGTGGTCAACGCAATTTTTCTGGTTATTGCCTGTGATGCTCTTTTTTCAGTCCTCTTTACGGAGCTTGGCATTTGAACGACACCATTATTACAGTATCGGATCTCGTCACCCGATTTGGCAGCAATGTAATCCATGATGGCATCAGCCTGAGTGTGCGCCGGGGTGAAATTTACGGCCTCTTAGGCGGCAGCGGTTCCGGCAAATCGACTCTGCTCAAACAGATGATAATGCTGCTGCACCCTGCGTCCGGAAAAATTACCCTTCTGGGGCACAACCTCATGACCATCAGCCCCAGTGATGCCGCCGCCCTTCGTCATCATTGGGGCGTGCTTTTTCAGGGAGGTGCCCTCTATTCTTCGCTCACGGTTGCACAAAACGTCGGCATCAAGCTGCGGGAGTATACGGATCTCCCTGAAGATATGATTGAGGATCTGGTACAGATGAAAATAAGAATGGTTGGTCTTCCGCCAACGGCGGCGGCGCTCTATCCTGCTGAACTCAGCGGCGGTATGACCAAAAGGGCGGCGCTGGCACGGGCACTGGCCATGGACCCCCAGCTGCTGTTTCTTGATGAGCCCACGTCTGGACTGGATCCGATCGGTGCCGAAGCTTTTGACAAACTGATCATTGAACTGCGGGACATTCTCAGTTTAACTGTGGTGATGGTCACTCACGATCTGGATACCATCTGGACTATTGTCGATCGTTTTGCAGTATTGGGCGAAAAAAAAGTCATCGCAGAAGGCACTCTTAACGAAGTTGTGCAAACCCCCCACCCTATTGTCAAACAATTCTTTGGAGGTCCCAGGGGGCAAATACGGAGCAGGGATGGAAAGTAAAATCAATTATACCCTTGTCGGCCTGTTCGTTGTTCTCCTGACGGCAGGGCTGATAACCTTTGCCTACTGGTTGGGAAAACATGGGGGCAGACAGGAATATGACTCCTATCTTGTCTATATGTCGGAATCTGTAGCTGGGTTAAGCACCGATGCTTCTGTTAAATACAGAGGGGTTAATGTGGGCACGGTCGAACAGCTGGGTATAAATCCTCATAATTCAGAAGAGGTGGAACTCCGTTTAAAAATCGAGCACGGTACCCCCATCAAGACCGACACCACAGCCAAATTAGAGTCTTTTGGCATAACAGGTCTGGCTTTTATAGAGCTCAGCGGAGGCAGCAACGATGCCCCACTGTTGAAAAAATCAGGCGATTCAATCCCAATCATTCCGGCTATTCCCTCAACCTTTACTCAGATTTATGCATCCCTTGAACAACTCATCCAGCAGTCTACCGTTGCTCTGGTCAAATTTGACAGGATACTGAGCAAAGAGAACCTGGAGAACATTACAGCCATACTTGGGGAAACAAAGCTGCTGGTCAAAGATATCAGGGGGCAAATGGAGGGATTGCAAAATTTTGTTGAGAACGGTGTGGTCATGGAAAAGCATGTCTCCAGGGCCTTTGACAGAGTTGCAAATGCATCTGACAAAGTTGCAGACGCATCTGGCAGCGTTAAAACAATGGCAGACAGCCTGGAGCATAACTATGCTGATGTTGGCCTCAACATGCAACAAAACGTCCGGCAGAGCCTTGAGCTCTTCAATCAGCTGCTGTACGACCTGGATATGCTGACCGGAGATCTCCAGCATGCGACCCAAGCCATACAAGCCAGCCCAAGTGATCTGCTGTTTAAACGCAGCCATCCAAAACTTGGACCGGGTGAAAAGGAATAGAATGAAAAATAGACACCTTCTCCTCACATTCCTGTGCTGTGTACTCACAAGCTGTAGTTTCAACAAGATCCCGCCAAGCGATATCTACACCATCTCGCCTGTGCTAGAAAAAAGCAGCAGCTCCAGCATAACCCAGAAAAAGAACCAGCCCATAATCAAACTGGCCCCGATTCGTGCATCGCGGGCATTTACCGGTACCGACATTGTGTACTCCACCACCAGGTATGAACAAAACAACTATGCATACAGCCGCTGGAGTGACGCACCGGTTAAATTACTGCCTCTCCTCTTACAAACTGCCCTTGAGGCAACCGGGGGTTTTGCTGCCGTAATCAACTCCCCATCAGCGGCAACAGCTGATTTTCTGTTGGAAAGTACTCTCTACGATTTCAGCCACCATGTCCATGATGACAACACCTCAGACGGGGTTATCAGTATGCGTTTTCACCTGATAGATGCTGCCACGAAAATGGTAATCGCGACAAGGGAGTTTCACTGTCAGGTTCCCGCCTCCTCTCCGAATGCCAGGGATGCGGCTGCCGCGCTCAATCAGGCAGCAGACACTGTTGCCCATGAGCTTGCGGTGTGGCTTCTGAGTATGCAACTCTAAGCACCCTTTGGTACAGGCCACCCCTCTATTATCAAAGGAGCCTGCCCATTTAAAGCTTCTTGAAATT
>CBDTUM010000257.1:0-3508 GCA_965363495.1 uncultured Desulfopila sp. | reverse complement strand
CCCTCGTCGAGCACTCCTTGATGGGCGATGACATTGGCCGTATAACCGGACATAAACAGGCATTTGAGTCTGGGATAGAGGGATAACAGGTTCCTGGATAGATCCCTGCCATTCATTTCGGGCATGACAACATCGGTTAAAAGGAGATGGAGGTTACCGGCATACTCTTGGGCAAGACGGATGGCCTCTCCCGGTGTCGCAGCGGGCAGGACTTTGTATCCTTGAAGTTTAAGCATCGTCTTGGTCATATCGAGGATCATCGGCTCATCTTCCACCAGGAGGATCGTTTCATTGCCGTGCGCCACCGAACCGGTTGCATCTTCCTTAGGCGTCGGAGCAGCGTTTCTTCCATGCCGTGGCAAGTAAATCTTGAAAATGGTGCCTTGCCCCGGCTCACTGTAAACATTTAAAAAACCGTTATTCTGTTTGACAATACCGTATATCGTCGCCAAGCCAAGGCCAGTGCCCTTGTCCATTTCCTTGGTGGTGAAAAATGGTTCGAACAGGTGAGCCATGGTTTCCACGTCCATGCCGCAACCGTCGTCACTAACCGCCAGCATTACATATTCGCCGGGAGCGAAACCGGCGTGTACTCTACAATAGGCCTCGTCAAAAGCTACGTTATCGGTCTCAATGGTTACTTTGCCGGTATCGGCAATGGCATCCCTGGCATTGACAAAAAGGTTGGCGAGAATCTGGTCGAGCTGGGAAGGATCTATTTTGACCGACCCCAGGCTCTTACCTGGCATCCAGGCCAGATCTATGTCCTCTCCTATGAGCCGCCGCAGCATTGTCAGCATCTCATCCACGCTTTCGTTCAGGTCTATAACCTGAGGCGCAATGGTTTGCTTCCGGGCAAAGGCCAGTAATTGTCGAGTGATATCAGCAGAACGTTGGGCTGCCTTACGGATCTCTTCAAGGTTGTAAAAAAGTGGCTGCGTTTTATCCAACTGCTTCTGTGCCAGCTCCGTATGTCCCAGGATAACCCCAAGCATATTGTTGAAATCATGCGCCACACCACCTGCGAGACGCCCAATTGACTCGATCTTTTGTGCCTGCACCAATTGCTCTTGCAATTGCATGTTGTCTTTTTCTGATTTTTTAAGCTCCGTGATGTCTTTGATGACTTCGATGGCTCCGGTACGTAAACCCGTTCGATCATAGAGAGGGGCGGCAACGCCCCAAAGATATGCACCCTTGCCATTGTTTAAAGTTTGAATAAATGTTTCCGCATACACCTTATCAGCTACGCGTTTGACATGGGTATATGAACTCTCCCTCTCTGTTTCTGAGATGTTGAGGAGGTCAATCAGGATCGGCCGGCGTTCTCCATAGAAGGGAACGGCGTAGGCATAGTCACCCTTGCCGAGTAATTCCTCCCTTTTAATATTTGTCATTGCCTCAGCAGCCCTGTTCCAAACAACGATGCGCTGGTCAGTATCGATGATAAAGGTGGCATCCGGCAAAGAGTCAATGACGTCTGTCAGATACTGACGTTCTAACAGGAGTGCAGCCTCAGTCCGCTTACGATCGGTGATATCGCGGTTACTGCTCCTTCGTCCTGCATATTTCCCCTGAGCATCATAAACCGGACGGCAATTATGCTCTAACCAGACCTCTTCACCGCTCTTTTTAAGAATAGGATATTCCATTGAATGATCAGGAGCATCTGCTTTGCATTCCTCAAAACAATGCAGGCAAACTTTTTCGGCATATTCGGGTTTGACCATTTTGCACACCAACTGAGGATCGGATATGATTTCTTCCGAGTCGTAGCCGGTAATCCGTACGCAGGAGGGCGATGAATAAATGAATTTTCCATCTCGGCCTATCCAACATTCCCAGTCATAGGCAAAGTCAGCGACGGTTTTAAAGCGTTGATCACTCTCCCCCAACTCCTTTCTGCTCATTGCCAGGGATTCAGCCATATCATGAAAAGCAGTAGTCAGTAGCCCGAGTTCACCTGCGTGAGCTGGTAGTTCACTACGCGCTTCGAGTTCTCCTTTAGCAAATTTTTGTGTCAAAAGAACAAGATGTTGGATTGGGGATAGTAATGTTTTTTTACCAATCACCCAGGAAATGAAAAGCGATATCAACGTGACCAGAAACAGGAGCAGTAAATTTCTGATCAAGATGGCGTTAGCCGGCGCGAGGATATGGCTTTCGGGTATACCGGCCCACACATAGAGATAGGGAGAATCTTCATGGAAAAGACGAATTTTTACGTACGCAAATACTCTGCGCAGGCCATCTGCCCCCGTTGTGAAGAAGATCCCATCCCCCCCGCCTTTACTGGCGATGTTCCAGGTTGTTGCCTGTATCGGCTGACCAAGGGGATTGGTCTTTTCCTGTGCCGGATAGTAAAATAGACGAATTCCCTTAGAGTCGGTTATGGCTAAAAAAGACTTTTCAGGAAACCGCGAGATGTCATAGAAGCGGGAAAAGGTGTCGAGCTTGAGGCTGGCGGTCAAAAAGCCCTTGGGCATGCCTTCTTTATCGGGGACCGGATAGGCAAAAACAAATGCCGGGTTCGCCGTCCCGACCCTGGTTACGATATATTCCCCGGCTGAGAAATCATTTTTCTTAAGGGCACTCTTTATATGTTTACGATCGGCAAGGTTCGTTTCGGTGAAAGGTTTCCCTGAAGCGACGACGTTCCCGATGAGGTCGACTAAGGCGAAATTGCTGTAGTTAGGATTCTTCCGCAGCACACTTCTTAGAACAGCCGAGCTTGCATTGGGTTCCATAGCTTGAATTGTAGGGGCTTGGGACAGAGTGGAGAGAATTTGTTGAGTTGACTGGGTAATTGTTTTTTGAGCTTCAGCAATGGTGTGGGTCAGTAACAAAACATCCGATTGGGCCTTTTTGATGAGATTACGTCTTTGCTCTATTCCGGAATATACAAGAATGGCGAGGCAGGGTGTAACAGTAAGGAGTATCAGCAGAACCAGTTTATGTCGTATAGAATTCAAGGCAAAAAATCTCATGCCAATTACACTCCGGGTAAAGAAACGGCAATGTTTAAACGTATCGAATACGTTACCAATCACTGCTTGTCAAAAACATATCGACTTGTCGATGATCTTATTGGATTAAAATTCACTCCAGCCCTGCAATTCCAATCATACAGAGAAAGGTATCAAAGTCTGAAAAAATTTAAAATGCAATTGTGAAATAAAGATTATTTTAGAGATGGTATCTGTACTGTTTATTAACAAGAAATAAATCTTGGCAATATAAAGCGAATGCCAGACACGTCCCGTTGATATGCTTCCTGTATAGATCAACTATGAATCAATAGATTTTAAAATTTGATCATCCTTGTTAAGGATAGTAGTGGTTTCAGAATGATGATCAAAGACAATAAAGGCATCTTTAGATTTAAGTTGTAGTAAAACTTGGGCAATTTTAGTTTCAAGTGGCATTTCGGCTTCGCCGTAATCAGTACCATTACGGGTTACAAATTCTTCAATAACACCCTTCAATGCCTCTTGGCTCAATTGATCAT
>CBDTUM010000256.1:0-3576 GCA_965363495.1 uncultured Desulfopila sp. | reverse complement strand
CGCCTGGCTGCGGCAGCATCAGTACCCTTATCTGATAGTGAGCAGGAAGAGGCATTGTCAGTTTGACGAAGAAACCCAAGAGACGCTGTTCTACTGTCACTCCAGTCAACGGGAAAAGAAAGATACAGCCATTGACGAGCGGGGCACCAACCGACTGGAAGAGGCCTTGCAAAAGCTGGCAAGCGGTCTGCACAAAAAACGAACGCTCAAAAAATACGACAAGGTCATGGTGAAGATCGGCAGCCTAAGACAAAAATACTCCAGAGCGTCCAAGCAATATACCATCTCCGTCGAGAAAGACGATACCAGCGGCAATGCCACAAAAATCACCTGGGAAAAGCAGGCGGCGGCAAACACAACCGACATTTATCCGGGAGTGCACTGCCTGCGGACGAGTCATAAGGAATGGGATGAATCTTTATTGTGGAACACTTCTAACATGTTGACGGATCTTGAGGCGGTTTTCCGTTCGTTGAAATCCGAACTAGGCTTGCGTCCGATCCATCATCAAATTACCGGCAGAGTTGCCGGGCATCTGTTTATTGCGGTGCTGGCATATCACCTGGTGCACACCATACGATTCAGGTTGAAACAGGAAAAAATCCACAGCAGCTGGTCGAGCATACGCAAGCTTTTCTCGACCCAATATCGAGTGACGGTATCCATGCTGCGCAGAAACGACAGTACCGTTCATGTCAGGAAAAGCATATGGCCTGAGTCAGGGCAGCAGGAGATATATTCGGCGCTGGGGATAAAGAGCCATTCCGGCCAAACGATAAAAACGACGATATGAAAAAGCAACAGAAGGAGTGCCATAAGGACTTATGCAAAATCGACAACATCCCGTTAATGCATTGTTTTATTTTTTGCTCTCACAAAGTTGGGCTAGGTTTTTGAGACTACTTATTGATTCCCTTCACAGTCGACATCTTCAACTCTAACCCATCAAGAATTTAATGAGGTGCGATTTGGCAATATCAATCTGTCCCCTGTTTTCTCCTGTCTCATCCGTCCCGTGTCAGGGAGAATTTGAGCAGACCTGGAAGACAGAGTGCCTGGCCTGGGGTACGTGGTTAGACAAGGAAAATATTGCAAGATCAGGATGAAAGAGCTACGTTAAATCACGATCGGCATTTCACCTCACTCCTTCCTTACATCTAGTACCAGGTACATTCATCTTATGACTTCGATATCCAAGAGGTTTTCCCATTTGCTCTGTCAAAGACAAGGCGGTTTTTTTCTCTTTCTTCTTTTCTTTCTTTGCATATCGCTTGCCGTCCGGCTCTCCCTTCTGGTCACGGCAGGGGGCAGTGTTTCCTGGGATTTAAGCCTGCTTGCCACTTTTGGCTGGGGCCTGCTTTTCGATTTGGGGGCCGCTTCGCTGTTGGGCCTCCCGATTTTTTTTGTTCTGACAATTCTACCCATGAGTTTTTTCAATAGACGCTGGGTGCAAACGTTCGTCTATGTCGCCGGCTGGAGTATTCTTTTCATCCTGCTCTTTGGAGCCCTGGCGGAGTGGTTGTTCTGGGATGAGTTCGAAGCACGCTTCAATTTTATCGCAGTCGATTATCTCATCTACACAACAGAGGTGATTGCTAACATACGTGAATCTTATCCTTTACCATATTATATAGCGATACTGGTCGCCCTGACTTCAGCCATTCATCTGGCCATTGTCCGCACAGGTCTAGTGAAGCGCTGGCTTGCTGCTGCTGCCGAACCCTGGCGAGTACGTTATCTGCACGGTGGACTCTGGTTACTGCTCCCGCTGGCCATGGGATTTGGCCTGAATCAGCAACTTATTCCCGAATTCAATAACAATTACAACAGTGAACTTGCCAAGAACGGGACCTGGTCGTTGTTTGCCGCGTTTCGCAATAATGAGCTAGACTATCAACAGTTTTATCTTACGATGACGACGAAAGATGTTTTCCAACAACTGCACCATGAACTTACGGAGGATGGGGCACAACTGATAGATCCATCAACGGAAGACAGTTTGCGTCGGATCCATAACAGTGGCCCCGAAATATATCCCAATGTGATCCAGATAACGGTAGAGAGCCTCAGTTCCTCCTTTCTTGGCGTCTATAACCCGGAATCGCAATTGACCCCGAACCTTGACAAAATTGCCGAAAAAAGCCTTGTCTTTGACAACTTCTACGCCACGGGTACGCGTACTGACCGGGGTATGGAAGCGCTCTCCCTGTCATTGCCACCGACACCGGGCCGCTCTCTGATCAAACGACTGCACAATGAACACCTTTTTACGGTAGGCTCGGTATTTCGAAGTAAAGGCTACGATACCGCCTTTATCTACGGTGGATATGGATATTTTGACAACATGAACTATTTTTTCGGCAATAACGGTTACCGCATTGTCGATCATGGCTCGGTGGACAAGAACGATGTGACCTTTGCCAATGCCTGGGGGGCCTGTGATGAGGATCTTTTTCGCTGGACTATCCGTGAAGCGGACAGCGCCTATGGCTCGGGCAAGCCATTTCATTTTTTCGTGATGACCACTTCAAATCACAGACCTTATACCTATCCCGAGGGTCGTATCGACTTGCCGCCAAAGGTTTCAGGTCGCAATGGCGCAGTGAAATACACTGACTATGCGCTTGGACAACTTCTGCAAGAGGCATCGACCCGGCCTTGGTTTAAGAATACCATCTTCGTGATTGTCGCCGATCACTGTGCTTCGTCTGCCGGTAAAACGGAACTGCCAGTGGAAAATTATCATATCCCGCTACTTATCTATGCTCCAGGAGGCCAAATCACCCCAGGCCATATAACCACTCTGGCAAGCCAGATGGATTATGGACCAACACTTTTCAGCCTACTTAACTGGTCCTATGCTAGCCGATTTTTTGGCCATGACGTGCGCCGAATTGAGTCTCACGAAGGGCATGCTTTTGTCGGAAATTATCAAAAAATCGGACATATTGAGGGAAATGTTTTTACTATTCTCAAACCACTGCGACAGCACTCGTCCCATCTCTATCATTTTATAACGAACACCCTTGGTGCGGTGACTGAAAATACCGAGTCTCTCTCTGAAACAATCAGCTACTATCAGACAGCAAGCCAGATGTATCATGATGGTACTTATCAGGAGTTGTCGCCTGCTGAAATTGCTGCTATTCGTCCATGAATTTATTCGATATCGGCCTGTTTTCCCTGGGGCATTGTAGCCAATGACCCAGGATGTAGCGAAACATTACTTCGGAATTGCCTTGGCTATTTAGATTTCCGGTGATCAGGCAATGGTGCAGCCACACCTCCATGCCTCTGCGACGGATAGTCTGCTAGCCCAAAATGGGTATTAATCCGAAGAGTGCTTAGCGGACATTGGAGGTTGGCCCAAAATCTCTATTAAAATAATGAAACGTAAAGCTTATGGGTTCCGGGACATGGAATACATAACTCTACGCCTGTACGACCTCCATACTCCCAGGTACGCGTTTGGGTGATGAGCCAAAATTGAACTATCCTCAAGGTGAAACATCTGAAAGATGTTAACCCAGCTTTTTGCGAACTATTATCAAACTGCTCTGTAACTGCCATTTCAAA
>CBDTUM010000255.1:0-3615 GCA_965363495.1 uncultured Desulfopila sp. | reverse complement strand
GTACCATAGTACAGTTTAATGACCTCTTTCGCGCATCTCCGGCACTGGTGAATGCCTACAGTTCGGAGGCTATTCAGGATTTGGCGGTTTTTCGGTGAACGGTCGCAAAATTTTTAATAATCCTCGATAAAAGGATGGTGTAGTTTTGCAGGATGAGAATCGGCGACATAAGGGCAACGAAAATGTCCACCGAGGACAGTAAAACAAATTACGGAGATGTGATGAACGGAACAAGTAACGAGCCTCGACCCTACGACAATATTGTTTTTAAGGAATCCGTTGGATACGACGATATCGTTTTCACGAAGGTTGGGGGCGGAAAAATTCGCGGCAAACTCCTGTGGTCGTTCATGGCACTTATCGCTTTTACCCTTGTGGTAATAGCTCTTACCGTCATCGCCTGGATGTATACACAAAGCACAATTCATGAACTCGTCGGGGGTCAAGGCAAAATTGGCCGTTTGAGCCTGCAAACTGCGAAAACACTCGAAGGGATGCAGAGGTATGAAAAAGACTTTCTCCTGAATTATGAAAAGATTGGTATTCAACAGGCAAAAGAGCAATATCTTGCTCCTTTTATCAAATATAGCGAAGAGACACACCGGACCTTAAGCCAGATCAAGCAATCGGCCACTGGTGCCATGAATGTCGAAGCGGTTCAGTCGGCGATGGATTTTATCAAGGAATATCGAAGTGCCTATGTCGGTACGGTTGATATCCTTGAACAGCGAGTGGCTCAGGAACAAGGTGAGCTCGTTCAATTGAAAAAGAGCGTGGATGTTCTCAGTACGAGTGTCCTTGCTCTCAACTCTTTACCCATCAATAATGCCTTGCACCTGCTGCAAACCAGTCTTCAGGATTATTTGACCAGGCCGACTAAAGAAAATCGTGCCAGGGTTGATGAGCAGAAGACCGCTTTGCAGAGTCTGATGGATGTGCCGCAAATCATCCCTGCAACCAGGGATCGATTAAAAGACCAGTTGGCTACGTTCGATAAATGGTTTGGTGAAGCAGCGCACACCGATGGTATCATTGCGGCCAGGATCAGTAGCTACCAGGAAGCAGTACAGAGTGCAGAAGCTATTATCAGGTCATTTTTTGATGATGCAACAGCCAATGAAGCTGCGACTCGTGTGGCGCTGGAAAATACCCTTGCTCTTCTTATAAAAATTGCTGTTGCTGTTGGTTTTATCTCTATCGTGCTCGGTTTATTTCTGGCGAACAGGCTTTCCCGAGGCTTGACCAACCAGGTGAATCATATAACAGACGTGCTTGATGAAATAGGTATGGGCAATTTCGAGGCTCGTGCCGAGGTGGTCCGTAACGGTGAACTTGGCGTCATAGCAACAAGCTTAAACGAAATGCTTGATACTGTTACCGGCCAGATCCAGAGCCAAGAAGAAAGGGACAGGATCCAGGATTCGATTATGAAACTTCTCGAGGATATCAGTGCCTTGTCCGATGGCGATTTTACCGCTCGGGCCGAAGTCACCGAGGATATGACGGGAGCCATTGCCGACTCTTTTAATGCCATGGCCGATCAGTTTACGGATATTATCAGCAAGGTCAAGCTGGCCACTGAATCTGTGGATACGACTTCCGCACAGGTTGCTCGCCAGACCATGGGGCTTGCTGAAAAAAACATTCAACAGGTAAATGGGGTCACGGTTGCAGTTGAGGCCATTGAGGAAATGGTCAAATCGATTCGGGAGGTTGCCAATAATGCTCTCCAATCGGCCTCGGTATCAAGAACATCGAGACTGAATGCCCAGGAAGGTACACTGGCGGTTAACGAAACCAGTACGGCGATGGCGGAGATTCGGGAACAGATTAACGAGACGGCGCGCTCAATCAAACGACTTGGTGAAAGTTCGCTCGAAATCGGTAACATCGTTCAGATTATCGACGATATCGCCGATCGGACCTCAATTCTCGCTCTGAATGCCTCCATTCAAGCCGCCATGGCCGGTGACGCCGGTCACGGCTTTGCAGTGGTTGCCGATGAGGTCCAGCGCCTTGCGGACAGTTCGAGTAACTCGACCAAACAGATTGAACTCCTCGTAAAAAGTATCCAGATGGAGATTAAAGATGTAACGAATCGAATTGACGAGAGTATAGGTAAGGTTGTTCAGGGGACGAAATTTGTTGACGGAGCCCATAACAAGTTGCAGGAGATTGAGCAGGTCTCCAACCAGCTGGCCGAACTTATCGAAGCAATTACCGCGGCAACTAAAAGCCAGGTTGAGATGTCGGAAAAGATTTCCAAAACAATGGAGGATGTCGGTGAGGTCAGTCGGGAATCTTCTGTCTCTTCCCAGGATACTGCCACCTCGATGAACCTTCTGATCAAAACAGCTCGAGATCTGCGTCTGGCGGTTGACGTCTTTCAGGTTGAAAGTATTCAACCAGCTTAAAACAAAGGATTTTAACTTCTTTTTAGGCGGTAACGTTATTTTAATGATCAGAGACCTTTTATGACCGCTTCAGAAGCTAATTATATGGAAACACAGCGCAATATTGTTGAACACCTTAAATCTCTCAGCTTGCTTCAAGAAAATCTCGATATTGAAGTGAAAAGCCAGAGCAGAACCGGCATGCTGCGTGTGCGAGATGGGCAGGTCATTGGGGCGCAATGTGGTAAGTTAGAGGGCAACGGGGCTTTACTTACCCTGGCTGCAATCGGTGCAGCCGATGTACGTAGCGTGCAAACCGCGGTGCCGGTTGAGAAAAATGTGTCTGTAACTGTCATCCAGATTGAACGTTTTTTTACCAGATTACCAGGCCTCGCTCAGGCTGAGAGTCAATGTGATGAGGACCGGACTCATGCCCATGCTCTCCAGCTCTTTTTTCAGTTCAAGCGAAAGGAAGCGGGAGCGAAACTGGTTGAGGTATTGCGCAGTAACCGCTTCTATTATCCAGCGTGGCTTTGGCATTCCCGATTGATGACCAGGGAGGACACAATCCAAAAAGCGCTGAAAGAGGCCATGCAATGGGGCAATTCCGATCCATCGGTACAAAGAGAAGCAAAGAAAATTGAGTCACAATTAACCGGTTCGGCTGAGACGGTAAAACGCTGTATTTTCTGCTGGTCATTGCTCCAGTCCGGAGAAGAATGTTGCCCTACTTGTCGAGGGTTCCAGACAATATCAAAAATGAGCTCTGCTAGAGGGCAGGTAACCACGGAACTGCAACAGATTGTGCCGTTCTATGAGGTGGAATTTAAAAAAAATCCTCAGAATGTGCGAATTGTCTATTGTCTCTGCCTTGGCTTTTATTCTCTTGGCAACATTGATCGAGCAAAAGATTTTATTAATAAAGCGCTGCAGATTTCACCCAAGGAGCCTCTCTTCATCAGGGCCTCGACTTTGCTTCAGCCCGAGCCGGCTCCGCTTCCGCTTCGGCAGCAGGCAGCACCAAAGTTGGCCGTACCGCAGTCGACAATACCCAGGAAAGAAGTGATTGTCCCGGCAGCATTAACCGAAGATAAGGAAAAAAGGGCTGGTAAAACAGTGCTGGTGGTTGAAGATAGTAAAACCGCCAGGAAAGTGATCTCGTTCGTTCTTAATCGGAAAGGGTACCGTATTGTCGAAGCAGCAAGCGGTACCGAGGCATTGC
>CBDTUM010000254.1:0-3656 GCA_965363495.1 uncultured Desulfopila sp. | reverse complement strand
TGAATACCAAAATTAATTCCTTGCCGGCGGAGGGAATATATGGTCGAGGTATTAAAAAATATAGCAAGTATATCAAAGAGATGGGTCCAGCGTGGATTATCAGTGCAGTTGCCTGCGGTCCGGCAACTCTGGCAAGTGTATCCATAGCAGGAGCAACCTACGGTTATAAGATGCTGTGGGTGGTAATCTTTAGTGCTGTATTTGGGACAACGGCACAATACCTGGCTGCCAGAGTGGGCATCATTGAGGGAAAGGGCATCATAGCGGCCACGGAAGAGAAACTGGGGAAAAGCTGGGCGTGGATTCTCACCATAGACGCCCTGCTTGCCACTTGGCTGGCGGCAATGGTTCTGATGAATGCCCTGGCCTCCATTACCTCGATGGTGACCGGGTTAAAGACTCCCTACTGGGGAGTACTGTACGGAGTTCTTATCTCACTGTTTCTGGTTCGTAAAGGCTACCGTAAATTCGAAACACTTTGCAAACTGCTGGTCATCTTCGTGGTGGGGTGTTTTGTTGCGACCCTTTTTATGGCTGATCTCTCTGTATCAGGGATTTGCAGCGGACTTATTCCAAACCTGCCTGAGGGTATTGACGCTGCGCTTATGATGGCTGCAATTATGGGCGGAGCTGTCCATATTACTATTATTGGGATGCATACCTACAACACCAATGCCAGGGGGTGGAAGCAGCAAGAGTTAGGTCTGGCACGATTTGATACAATAAGTTCAATGGGACTTGCCTTCGGTCTATACAGTGTTGCAATTTTTCTTGTTGCGGCTGCAGTGCTTGAGCCAAACGGAGTCATTATCAAAAAGGCAACTGATGCTGCTCTGGCACTTCATCCGCTTCTGGGTGACAATGCAATGCGGATCTTCATGATTGGGTTGTGGGCTGCAACACTGTCCACCCTTTCCCCAACATTTATGGCAGGTGCATATTTTCTTTCTGATAAGATGGGCTGGAATCTGGATGTCAAAGACAGGCGTTTCGCCGGAGCTATATTTGCCGGATGTTTGGTGAGCATGCTTGGTCCGTTTGTTCAAGGCGGTTTTTTCCTGCTGCTGCCGTTGATGCTGGCATTGGGCCTGACAGGAACGCCCCTGATAATTGCTATCATCCTCTATCTGCTCAACCGCTCAGACGTTGCATGTAAAAATTCTGCCCTGCTTAATGTTATGGGGGGACTCACCCTACTAGTAACCACATTGCTGGCGGTGCGCTTTATTTTAACCAAGCTCGGGGTATTGTAATGGGAGGGGGCATAGAAAAATACCGCAATTGTAAAACACTGATCGCAGGTGATATTAACTCCGGTAAAACGACCCTAACGACCTCTATCCTGGAAGACTTTGTTCAAGCTGGTTACTCTGCACAGACTGCCGTACTGGATCTATCACCTGAACCGGTTAACGGCATAGGGGGCAAGTTGGAAGTTGATGCATTCTCGTCAGTTTTGTACCTGACAACGACCGTAATCGCGCCCCGAATGATGGGAAAGGATGAAGAACATACGCAGCAGCTGGCAAATGAAAATGCCAAAAAAATAGAGCAGATTTTTGCAGAGTATCTCAAGCAGCCACGAGAGCTGTTGTTTATTAATGATGCCACCCTCTACTTGCAGGCTGGCCGTTTTGAGTACTTTCTTGAATTACTTGAGACTTCTTTAACAGCAATTGTGAACATTTACTATGGTTCAACCTTTGCTGATTCAGAATTAACACGCAGGGAAAGGGTATTATCGGATCGGCTCATTGAAGCATGCGATGCAATCATCACTTGTTCACCCAAGACAAGAGTAAAACGTTAGGAATAACCTCGCAAATTGAAGGACTTGCGCCAAACAAACAAGTAATTTCTTGACTTTGGTTTTGGGGTCTGGCGCCCAATGGGGCGATTTTGCCATTGGCAAAGACCATGGTCCTGTCCATCATTTTTATCAGTTCGAGCAAAAACAATAGCGCAAGAGTACAGGTTGGCACAAGCTGCACAATCTGGGGGAGCCCCAGCTTTTTTTGATAAGCTCTCTCTTGTATTAGGTGACAAACGCCTATTTGACAATCTTTTTATGACCATTGCGGGCGGCCAATGCACCTGTATCCTGGACCCCAGTGGTTGTGGCACGTCAACCTTACTGCACAGAATATCGGAAACAACATCTCTGCCCTATCAAGGCACTATTCGTCTTGATTCCGAGGCTTCGGTAGATGGCAACCTGGTTATATCTCCTGGTTGCCAATTGTCGAGGTTTCTGCCGTCCGGCAAGAAAAAAATTTCGCCACAGACACCACTTTTTTCAGGTGAATAATTGATAATGAAACCGGTGGTGATTACTATATGAGAGTTCCCGAGATCATCATGTTTTTTTAATGTTATCTTAGGGTTTTGTTAAGCTGAGTTGGTTTAGAATTGGTTGTGTCCAGACAACCGGGACCGGCAATGATCGATCTCCACGGAACACTCATTATTACAAGGAGTAAACACCATGCACAAAGAACAAAGAAGCAACCGGGAAGGAAAGAAAAAAGCGGCTATGTCAATAAAAGAAAAAAGAGCGGCTAAAAGATCCAAAAAAGAGAACAAAGATCTTCTAAATATCGACAGATCGCTGTAAAATTAGCAAAGGGCGATTGCCAAAGAGAAAAGCAATAGGTACTACCCAAATTTATGATATCAGCTCCTCTCGATCCCAATTTGAGATGTAAGTTTTTATTCTGGGATTAAGTAATGGGGCACTGAGCTCCCCCTTCCTGCCAACTGGCTGTTCCAACTGGAAAACAAGATCTTTTAGATCACAATTTGTGGCCAGAACATCGAAGGAGGAGCCCAACTGTACGGTATTGTCCGTTAGTCCAACAACTATCTCATAAATCTTGACATTAACACACACGTAACTTGCTGTGCAAAAGCACGTCTAGCAAATCGGTTCATGGTATTTCATAAACCCCAATGCCTCTTAATCGATTTTTTAGACATTTAACTTCCCTTAGCGTACGTTTTCGTACCGTTGGACGTCAAACCTATAAGACTGCCATTGGATTCTTGAATTTCTTCTCCCAGTCACATCTGTCAGAATTGTAATGATCCTCACACTTTTCACTTTTACAGCCAGCCAAGTATATGCTCAATACATAGATTTTACAGAAAACAGCAAAGTTGATTCGCTCTATACGATCTAGTCATTAAAAGCAGTTGTAAGGTACATAACAGGCAATGAAACCTTGGTAGCCACCATCGCCACAAACATCTCTAAATTGAGATTCACGCTTTTCCACCTATAATAGCGAGCTTATCACCATCAAGGCATGGACATAGACCAATACTTCAAGTAATAAAAAAAGAATCATGCCCCCCGGTAATCCACTGGGTGCCGCTAACCAAAAAAACATAAAGGTGCTTAATAAGAGATTCTGAACAGAGATACATTTTCGTGTGGATCCGAGACTTAATTGGCATAAGGGAAAAACAAAAAGTACCGGAGCTTGCCCGGTGACTTACGACGACAGATAATACCATCTCCCACTCTTAGGAGACACACGAAAAAAACTGATATCGATAAAGTTGCAAATCAAAATAGAATTTATATGTTTAAGTCTTAGAAACACCAACTTTTTAAAAGGGGATTACATGAAAAATGCATGGACATATAAAAATCA
>CBDTUM010000253.1:0-3714 GCA_965363495.1 uncultured Desulfopila sp. | reverse complement strand
GGCTCAACCTCTTCCAGTATTTCGGGTTCAACCACTTCCTGAATCTCTAGTTCAACCACCTCTTGTATCTCGGGTTCAACCTCTTCTTGAAGCTCGGTCGCAACCACTTCCTGTCTACTCTGTAAAGGTGTTACGGGCTCTGGAGTTTCCTCAACAATTTGTTGTAGCTCCTGGGGTGCGGGAGGGAGTTCTTTTATTGGTGCTTCGTCATTTTCCGTCCGCTCAGCTTCGGCAAGAGGGGCGTCTTCTCTTGGCGCAACAGGCTCTTTTTTTTTAAATTTTTTCTTAAACCAGCCTAGCATCGTCTGTTCCTGATAGAATTTGTCAGTATAAATTGTGGGAGTTGCCACTTATTTGAGCACAATGCGGTATATTACGTAGAGACTCCAAAGAAAGCAACAAAAAGTCTCCCCTTGAAGAGAAGGAAGCTAATGCTCCGGTGGGTTTTATAGGGTATGATGGCTGGTTACTATATCCATGAAAGTGATTGCTTTTCCAGTCAACAGCATTACTGTAGTGGATGTTGTTTTTTAGGATAGTATTACTCGGCTGCAAGCGTCAGTCTATTGTACTATTGGTTATTCATGTTAAGGAGGGTTGGAAATGGCTGAATCTTGTGGAGGATCCTGTGCTACGCAGGAATCACAGCAAGCTGCTGCTGCACAGCAGGAACTGGCAATAAAAAGATCTCTTGGAAAGATAAAAAATAAAATTTTAGTGATGAGCGGCAAGGGAGGGGTTGGAAAATCTACGGTTTCCGTCAATTTAGCCCTGGGTCTTGCCAATAAAGGATATCAGGTTGGTCTGATGGATGTCGATATTCATGGGCCCGATGTTGTGCGAATGCTTGATCTGAAAGGGGGGGTAGAGCCTCCGGCAACCAAAGATGCCCTGGTCCCGCCGCTTAAATACAGCGACAACCTGAAAGTGGTTTCCCTCGAATTTATGATGCGCGACAGAAATGAAGCGATAATTTGGCGTGGACCTCTGAAAATTCAGGCAATCAGGCAATTTATCTCGGATATGGATTGGGGTGAACTGGATTACCTCATTATCGATGCTCCTCCAGGAACCGGTGACGAGCCGCTCACGGTTGCCCAGACCATTCCCAACGTCAAGGCGATTGTCGTGACGACCCCGCAGAAAGTTGCGCTGGCTGATGTGCGCAAGTCTATTAATTTTTGCAAGACCGTAAAGGTAGAAATTGCCGGGGTTATTGAAAACATGTCCGGCTTTGTTTGTCCGCATTGCAAAGAGACTGTCAATATCTTCAAATCCGGTGGTGGAGAAGCTCTCGCGCGTGAGTTGGAACTGCCGTTCCTTGGCAAAATTCCGATGGACCCGCAGGTGGTCATGGCGGGAGATGATGGTACACCTTATCTGTCTTCAGATGCAGACAGTCCTGCTACCAGGGCGTTTGGCGAGGTGGTTAGGGCGATAGAGGTTCGTTTGCCCCCGGTCGCCGCTCCCATAGTCATGGCCCCGAAAGAGACGAGTTGCGGCTGTGGTGGTGGGTGTGCGTCGCACACCAAAAACTAATGGTTTGAAAGTATAAGGTTGGTGATTGTGTGTCGAGTCATCAACCTTTTTTTATAATGAGTACTTTGATCATAAGGCTATGATAATAAAACAAATTATTGTTGGATCTATGGCAGTATGCTGCTATATAGTGGCATGTGAGAAGACGAAAAAGGCAGCCGTGATCGATCCTGGCGGGGATGAACAAAAAATTCTTGCCGAGGTCAAAAAGATGGGTCTAAAGGTCGAGTATATCATAGCCACTCACGGTCATCCCGATCATGTCTGCGGCAACAGAACGATTCAGGAAGCAACCGGCGCGAAGATAATCATGTATGCCGACGATGAACGTTTTTTTGGTAAACCAGAGGTGAAAAAATATTTTTCCATGCTCGGCCTGGAATCCTCACCAGCAGCTGACATTGAAGTTGTAGAAGGTGATGAAATTGTCATTGGTGAAGTGCGATTACAGGTTTTACATACCCCCGGCCATACCCCTGGAGGCATGTGTCTGTACAATGCACCTAATCTTATAACGGGTGACACACTTTTTGTCGGAGGACTTGGTCGAACAGATTTCCCCGGTGGATCGCATGAAGATCTTCTTACTTCCATTCGTACCAAATTGCTGGTGTTGCCGCCGGAAACAATTGTCTGGCCCGGCCATGGCTATGGAGGTCACCAGTCGACAATTGGTGAAGAAAAACGCTCGAATCCTTTTTTATAGTCCTGGAATGGCTTTTTTTCAGGAGTAAGGCTCTGACATATGCGTGAGATTGTTCTTGGTACTGCCGGCCATGTTGATCATGGAAAAACCAGCTTTATTCGGGCCCTGACGGGTTTTGAAACGGATCGACTTAAAGAGGAAAAAAAACGCGGCATCACCATTGAACTCGGCTTTGCTTATCTTGATCTGCCCTGCGGGCATCGGATAGGAATCGTCGATGTTCCGGGACATGAAAAGTTTGTCAAGACCATGGTCTCCGGGGTGTCGGGGATCGATATTCTGGCATTCATTGTCGCCGCCGATGAGGGGATTATGCCCCAGACCATCGAACATTTTGAAATCTGTCGTCTGATGGGAGTTGAGCAAGGGGTAATCATCGTCACCAAAAAGGATATGGTCGAGCCGGACTGGCTGGAGATGGTCAATGATGAAATTGAAGAATTCTGTGCCGGGAGCTTTCTCGAAGGAGCACCAATTATCAATGTTTCTTCGACCACCGGAGAAGGAATAGATCTTGTCCGTGATGCCCTGGATCAGATAGTTAAGGTGTTTGATTTTCATGAAGTATTTGGGCCGTTTCGCTTGTCTGTCGATCGAATATTTGCCATGAAGGGGTTTGGCTCGGTGGTTACCGGCACCTCAATTTCCGGCAGAACATCAGTAGGCGAGGAGCTGCGAATTTATCCTACCGAAAAAATCGCCAAAATAAGAGGTATACAGGTCCACTCAAAAGCGGTGGACGAGGTGGAAGCCGGGCACCGCACGGCAATAAATCTGCAGGGGGTGGATGTCGCAGACATTGAGCGGGGTATGGTGCTGGCGCCATCCGGAACCCTCCAGGCGAATTATATGCTCGATTGCCAATTTCTCTATTTGGCATCCAATGCCAAACCGATGAAACATAGGGCTCGCGTGCGAGTGCACTTGGGTACTGCGGAAATTATCGGCAGGGTATCGCTTCTGGACCGTGATGAATTGCAGCCCGGAGACGAAGCTGTTGTCCAATTATTGCTTGAAAATAAAGTGGCCGTATGGTCCGGAGACAGGTATGTCATTCGCAGTTATTCTCCGGTTGCAACAATTGGCGGGGGTATGGTGCTCGGCAATGTTTCGCCACACAAAAGAAAAAGACTTTCCGAGAAAGATCGCACATATAATCAAACGATTCTGGAAACTCTGCAGCACGGCACAGTCGAAGACAAAGCGCTGTTTTTTCTCCGTGAGAGCAGGGAACTCGGTTTAACTGCAGATGAAATGGCGGTTCGCCTTGGCCTGTTTGGAAAACATCTAAAAAAAGCGTTGAATGATCCCATCTCGACCAAAAAAATTGCCGTTGTCGATTCGGCCACTCAGCGGTATGTTGTCGTCGAGATTGCCGAAAAAATCAAGACTATGCTGGTCGATCATCTCCTCGCCTACCACCAGAAAAATCCCCTGCAAACCGGAATTGCCAAAGAAGAGCTCCGCAC
>CBDTUM010000252.1:0-3735 GCA_965363495.1 uncultured Desulfopila sp. | reverse complement strand
CTTCTTGAATCTAAAAATCCTCTGACTCAAAACATGAAAGCATTTTCGGAGAAATACCGCCGCATTTATGAACATGGCTGTGGCGTTTCAATTCCCGATAATCCCATGGGCAGAGTACGACATGGAGCTGTGGAGGCAATAAAATTCAACCAGCTGCCTGTGGCAAGTGAGCGGACTGTAATGAACCTCAATACATTTCACAACAAAAAAAATCTTGATAACATCCTGAATCAGGCTCTTGACATGGGCATAACCAAAATTCTGGTCGTCAGGGGCGATGGTGGGCCGCAGTTACCCGCAATTGACCCCGCAGAAATCGGCAGCAGCAGAAAAGCTGCATCGTCGAGTGATCTGATACGCTACATAACCTCGGAGTATCGCGGACAATTTACTGTTGGGGCAGCATTCAATCCGTATAACCCTGAAGACTTTGAACTCAAGAAAGTAGAAGAAAAAATCGAAGCGGGTGCTCGGTTTCTCATCACCCAGCCGATTATCGGCAAAAACCCGCACGTCGATCGCCTCGCCGAATTTGACATTCCTGTTGTAATTGAAGCGTGGATGTCTGAAAACATTGATCTGCTCTACAAGAGTGTGAAGAAAAAAAAGGATGAAAGTGCTCCTGCATATGACCCTGTCGAAAATTTGAAGCTCCTTCATGCAGCCTATCCGAAGAACTGCATGTACCTTTCTTTGTTAAGTTTTAAAGAGAACTGGCAGGGGCTGCTTCCCAGATTGTAGTCCGGTAACTTCGGCTCTCTGCAACGTATGCCAGTGCCCGAGTAAATTATTGCAGCAAAAGGAGCAGCAGAGGGCCGTGCATCTACAGGGAACGTAGTTGCAGTCTGGCATCATTGATGAAGTATATCCGCCATGGGTAGAGATCTTGGTAATCTTCAGGTTTCTGGCTGGCCACCCACAGTAAATCATTACGGGCGCTTTTGAGGTCTCCTGTCACCTGATGAAAATACTTACCTTTGCCCCATGTCGGCAGAAGATAGCCTTTGCCCTTGGCAAGCGATTGTTCCAGATAGTCCTTGCCCAGATCGTTATCTCCGCCGAGCAGAGATGGTAAGGCCAGGTAGCAGATGCTGTAGGCAAATTCTACGGCACCATTGCCATACTCAGGGGCCACCTGTTTAATCCTGTCGAGGAAGGTGATGCCATGCTTCAGCCAACCGACATTGACGATTTTCTCCGGCAGCGTCATACCTTCCTTGAATTCGTATTGCAGAGCTGTTACCCAGAAAAGCATGGCCGGGGCATCTTCCGCCTGGAGGGTGAGGGATGCTTCCCAAGGTGTCTTACCATCCCTGACTGCTGCGCGGAATTGCGGATTGACGTACATAGACAATTCACAAAACTTCATTGCCTGATGAAAATGGGCGATTTTCTCCTCTTTGTTAACGGTGTATGCAGTGCCGAGAAGTATATGGATGTTGCCAAGGTAGGCCAGGGCCTCTCGATGGGCGGGTTCGGCTGCTACAACCAGCTGCAATGACTCCATGCTTGCTCTAATGCCTGCAAGGTCGGCCGCTTGCTCAAGTCTTTTACGAGCCTTCGCATAGAGCGGCTCAACTTGCGTTGCACCTGATGCTTGTCCCGCTTCGTGCCATGAGGAATGCCAATTCTTTGTACCACAACCCGAAAGCATAAAAACCGAAAGTAAAACAACTACAACAGCAGTTTTGATCGACATTGGATCCTCTCGTGATTGTTTTTTATCTGTTGGAGAGCCTGTCGAATGTTGTTGGGTTGTGCAGCTTTCTGGAACTCAGGTTCAGATCCCACTGGAGAAATCTCAGCCAGAGAGCCTTGAAGGTTTCATAATCATGTCCTCCTTCCCTGCGGGTAATGTGATCTGCCGGGAGGACGGAGGCAAGGAGTTTTTGAGACTCGACATATGTATCGTCATTGCCAAAGCCGAGATATATCGGCGGAGTATTCTGCTCTGCCACCTCAGTTTTTATCCAATGCCAGAGCATTCGCTGCCAATCTTCATTGGGAGAATACTCTCCGGGTTGCCAATGCTGCAGACCACCCTGCGCTTTGATTTCATTAATTATTCCGTCATATCCAAGAAAAGGGGACATCAGGTAGATGCCGTCGATATCTTCCGGATGTTCTCGTATATAAAGAAGCGAGCCAAGTCCGCCCATAGAAGGGCCGACTAACCAGATGTTTTTGTATCCCTTCTTCTTGGCAGGCAGGATTACATCCTGCCTGAGCCGTTCGATCAGAGTGCGCTCAGAGTAGTAGGCGAAATGACTGTTTGGTGCCACCATATCAAAATCAATGTCCCGTCTCCAGGTTGCTTCAACCATCCCTTCTTCGGCGAATGAACGATTGCTGCCGCCAAGGCCCCGGACGAACACAAAAAGGTTATTGTGTGAAGTAGAGTCACCGATATAATAGAGAATGTGCAGCGGTTGGCTCGCCCAATGGGCACAACCGGAGAACAAAAATGCACTTGCCAAAAAGAAAAATCCAAGCAATTCGACAACTAAGGTCCTTGCCTTGAGGTGTTTCTGCATAGCGCTTCCTTGTTTGGGGGTATCAAGCTGTTTTGTATGTGTATCCCATCTGCATCATCGACAAAATGGCCTTTGAGGGTGACAAGCGTAACTGCTTCTTCTCTGAATTCATTTGTGTCTTTTCCGTTCGGTCTTTTCTCTATAGGACACCTCTTGTCATGTACTCTTTTGTACTATAGTTTGGGAGCCACCATTTTCAACTTAGCTCAACATGCAAGAGGTAAAACGTGCCTTGTGTAGAGAGTGGTTGACTGTGCTTACCGGACATTTTCGGTTGCTACTCAACGCTGAAGGCGACAGGTACTAGAAGCTGGTGCGCTCAGGATACCACAACAAGTCGAGCTTGTTGCTGTTCTGTCAACAAATAGGGCAAGACCTAAACAGCATGCAACATGGCGCTGCTGGAAACAATAGATGGTATCAGCGCAGCATTGTGCCAGTTTACCGAAGCAATGGCAGAGGGTATGGAAAATCTACTGAGCTCAATTGCCAGGAGTGGCAATAAACCTTCTGGGTCAATTACTTAACCGTAAATCATCGTCTCTAAAAGGACACTTTGAATCAACCGCACTGAGGGCCACCTGTTTCTGAAGAAGACATGTCGCCATTATTGCTGCTGTTACATGCGAACTTACATCTTTCGCGGCGGACTGATGACTGCTTCGCCTTGCAGCACCACTGTGCCTTCCTGGTTGGTGCAGATGGTTTTCATGCGCACGCGCTTTTTCTCGACCAGGATTTCAATCACTTCCACCGTGGCTGTGACGGTATCGCCGATGACTACAGGGGCCATGAAATTGAGAGTCTGTTGCAGGTATATGCTTCCTGGTCCTGGCAACTGGGTGCCCAGCAGGTTGGAGATAAAACCGGCCGTTAGCATGCCGTGGGCGATGCGGGTTTTAAATGGTGTCTTTTCAGCATAGGCCTGATTGATGTGAGCCGGATTGAAATCCCCGGTTATCCCGGCATAAAGATAGACATCGGATTCTGATATAGTTTTGCTGAACTGGGCGCTCTGGCCGAGTACCAGCTCGTCGATAGTTTTGCCTTGCATCGCTGTTCCTTTTTATTGGTCGTTGAATTATAGAGGCCGTAGCAGTTATTATGATGAGAATCTTGGTGTAGCGGTGATGGAAACTTATTAGTGAGTCACTAACACCCCTCAATGGGATATAAAAAGCGTTGCGGGATTCTTTTTAAT
>CBDTUM010000251.1:0-3788 GCA_965363495.1 uncultured Desulfopila sp. | reverse complement strand
AGCTGAGACAGGCTGCTACTCTGCAGCCCCAGGAGACCGGTGAGAGAAAACTTTGGAAAAAGCTCAGCTGTAGACACCCCGATAGCCGCTGTTGCCGCGGCTACCCGCCGTTCGGCAGACCGGATATCAGGGCGCTGCCTGAGCATCTCAGATGGCAGATCAAACAGGAGCAGCGATGGGATGGGAGGAATATCCGCCTGGAGCGACAGCTCAGAGAGCAAAGTCTCCGGGCTTTGTCCAAGCAGCAGAGCCAGCTGGTGCATGAGTTGCCTGACCGGGGCACAGGCCACCAGAAAAAGGCAGAACAGAACCTGGGCGTATGTGGCCAGGTGCCATTGATTGGTTTTCCTTTGCCATGATTGAAAAAAAAGCAATCCGAGCTCTCAAAGGGAAATTCTCGCTCATGATTTCAGTTGCTGCTCTTTATTTCCTTCTCGCCCCCGAACGTTGCCGACAGGCCATGAACGAGTTGCATTTTTTCACTTTCAGACAATTTCGCTTCCGGATGACCGATGACATAAAACCAGGGAGGCATCTCACCATCACTGAGTTCTTCCGCAGCGTCATGGCCCTTGTTGATTTTCTGGGCAGCCCACATCGAAACATTGAAATGTTCACGCCCTTCATCGACATCACGCTGAATCAACCAGGATACCGGGGCAATGGAACTGTACCATGGCCAGATAGTAGTGTTGCTATGGCAATTCCCGCAAACACGATAAAAGAGCTCTTTTGTCCCTGGGTTATCCCACACTGGCTCGGCAATAACCGGCGGATTTGTGTGACTTTTTCCATAAGGTACAAATTGTATGGCAACTCCGATTAAGATAAGAACACTCAGCAGTTTAAATTTCATTTTCTTCCTTTCTTGGTATTTTTTTCTCTGTTGTCCGTACCGCAGGCAGAATTACATCTATCTTCCCCCCGTGAAACAGGAAGAAAGTCGGGATTCTTTGTAATGCTCTGTGAAGTTTATAAGTTTCTTGAGAAGATTTTTTTCGTGCAGAAAAAACAAGAAATCAATCTGCACGGGACTACAATCCTACTTGATGTTCAACTCGCCCATCTGGCCCATTTGTCCTAAGATCCAGTGAATCCGGCTCCTGATGTAGGGACTTGGCCGATTGGCACTATACTTGCGGGGATTGGGTAAGACTGCAGCTATGGCTGCTGCCTGTGTTTTTGAAAGATTCCGGGCATTTTTATTATAATAATGAAGGGAAGCCGCTTCCGCGCCATAAATCCCGTTTCCCATCTCGATACTGTTCAGATAAATCTCCAGAATACGTTGTTTACTCCAGACGATTTCAATAAGTATCGTAAAATAAACTTCAAGACCTTTGCGAACCCAGCTCCTGTCAGGCCAGAGAAACACATTTTTAGCAGTCTGCTGAGAAATGGTACTGGCGCCGCGCAGACGTCTTGTACCATTTTTCGATGCTTCAACCGAACGTCTTATCGCTTTGAGATCCAGGCCGAAATGATTCAAGAAATTCTGATCTTCGCTGCAAATAACCGCCAGAATCAGATTTTTCGAGATGGCATCAATCGATACCCAGGTGTGCTCTACCCGCGGTTTTTTTCCTGCCAGCAATTGTTCGACGGAACGGATCAGCATAAGAGGTGTAACAGGAACAGCAACAAACCGGAACAATACCACAAAAAAGAGAGAGGAGCCAAAGAACCACATGGCAGATTTCCATAAAAATCGATATATTTTTCTCCTCACCTGCTTCCCTGTCTTTTTTCCGTATACTCTCTTTATGACCGAAGTACCTGACGATACAAAACCACCCCCACCTCTTGTTTATAATGCGAACGCGTCACCCAAAGTACGGCCCTGTTCGCGGTTGTTTAGCAACCAGTGAAACCATCCAGTTATTGCACTGTCTTCAAGTGGATGGCCGAAGTCACTCCAGTTCGCTTGCACATCAGGCAAGGAGGCGTGCATTACCTTGAGAATATCATCGTCTATCAGCAATTCCTGGTTACAACTATAAAATGATAAAAAATCGGCAAGCTGGATAACATGAGCGAATGCTTTTTCCCTTACCGCATCTTCAGGGCGGTGATGGTAGGCAACTGCAGTGATTAATTTTTCCGGGAAAAACCATTTTTTCAGCAACTGCCCACCAAGCATGTCGTGAGTAAAAGAAAACATCTGCAACTCTTCGTGCAGCGTCTGCTCATTGCTCAATTCGGCCATCCAGCGCTCAGGGGTATAGTCCTCTGCAAAGGTTTCCAGCATAATCAATTTGCCGACATCATGAATAAGACCGCCCATAAAGGCAATTTCAGGGATAATATGTAGATCTCGGACGATAACTCTGGCGGCCATTCCGCAGACAAAAGAATGTGTCCAGAACCGGTCAAGAAAGGACCGGTGCCGTTTTGTCATTTTGCTGAACGAGTTGATCATAGCTTTAGTCAGGGCTATTCTCTGCACTTCGTTGAAACCCAGAATCACAACGGCCATTTTAATTGAATCGACTTTCTGGGGACGGCCAAACAGAACGGAATTAGCAATCTTAAGAACTGTCAGGCAGAGCGACTGGTCAGACTGAATGACTTCAACCACCTCTTTTACCGAACATTCAGGGGCATTGGTCACCTTCATCAACCTGGAAACAGTTACCGGAAGAACCGGAAACGAATCAATATGTTGTTTGATCAGCTCAGTTTTGTTGGTTCTCATGTGCCAGCGCTTAAAAGAAGGTTCCTCTTACCCTGAGACTCCCAACAGGTATCACAGGCATTATCTTGCCAAGACTATAAATTTACACCACCTTCAGTGTATAGACTAGAAGAATTATTTCTCATTTGATGCGGAATCAGGAAAAACCTCAGGCGGCCCGTCGGTTTGACGGGGAGTGAGGAAACATAGGCCTGGTCGGTGGATGCTCATGATCGTCGGCTTTACAGGATGCAATAGAACCAGACAATTCAATGAGTAACCCAACTTTCAACAAAGCTTCCCGCAATGCCATATTTATCGGCTTGCGCTCTGTTCCCATACCGGGATACAAGGAGGTTATACGCAAGCCGGCATCAGTAAATAGAGGCAGCGGGGTAGCCGGATCGTCTAAGTCGATTTCGATGCTTGCAGCACTCGACTTTTCCTTCATTACCCGGCACTTCGCCAGCCGCGGATTTCCTTGTCTATCCCTATTTCCGGAAAAGCCGAAGAGTCGGCAGACCACTACTCTGTATTTATACTGGGTGCATCCCCAGAGCCCCGCTTCAGTATAATCGTGACGATACAGAATACATTGTCTGGCATCACCATTTTTCTCGAGCCGTTTTAGGATAAATTCCGCCTGAAGAGTACGAAACAACTCGAATGCCAGAGGAATGCACTCGAGCACCGTTGCCTCCACCTCTTCCGACAAGCAGCAATGGCCACAGCCATCCGGACAGACAAGTCCCGTCCGGGATGCAAATCCGGCCACTGCCATATCCAACACCCGATACACTTCAAGAACCTCGAACTCCAACTGCTGCAGCATAAGAACAGCGCGATCGCCTGTAAATTTTAAAAAATCCCGAAGACTTGAGCACCTTGCACATTATTTTCCTGCAGTTTTACCAGAAAACAATGTGTCTTAAAGTGCTTACTTCCAAGCAAGGGGCATTGTAAAGATTCCCGGTTTTCTCTGCGTTTACCGGGGTTCGGGAGAAAATGTCTGAAATGTCATTGAAGGCAGAGTTACTTAATTGATTGCAACAAATAAGGCAATGGCGATCTCGACCATGGTATTTATTTTCAAAAATCATTCACTGGGAAACCA
>CBDTUM010000250.1:0-3847 GCA_965363495.1 uncultured Desulfopila sp. | reverse complement strand
GGTTTACGATTACCGTGCAAGAGGTTTCAGCCGCTAATCCGGAACTGGTCTGGATCGTTGGCCGGGCTGATAAAGAGAGAACAGGTGCTGGACAATACGTCTAAAACATTTTTTTCTGTTGCGGAAAAAACCGGTGTGATCACACTCGGGTCGGCTGGTCTGCTCTTTTTCGTCAGCCCTTTCCTGGCAGCCGCACCCCTGGTGTTTTTCCTTGTCCTCTGTTGCTGTGCCCCCTTTTTCCCTCAATATGGTTTTTTCCTGCCGATTGTCAGTCGAGGGCAGGCAGGAATAGAGACTATTGCTCTTACCTTTGACGATGGTCCCTCGCCTGCGTCGACTCCGTTTTTGCTTGAACTGCTGGCGCAATACAAGCTGCATGCCACCTTTTTCATAGTAGGTGAAAAAGCAGCCAGATATCCCGATCTGATTACAGAAATCCTTGATAAGGGACATACCATAGGCAACCATTCCTGGAGTCACGATAATTTTTTAATGTTGCGAAGCTCGAAGACCGTCCAGAAAGATATCCATGCCACGCAGAGGATTTTACAGTCCTATGGAGTACAACCGCACGTTTTTCGTCCACCGGTTGGTATTACCAGTCCTCGTCTCGTTAAAGTATTGGCGGAGGAGGGCCTTGTTACGGTAACCTTCAGCTGTCGAGCTTTAGACCGGGGAAACCGAAATATTCACAACCTGGCTGGTAAAATCCTCGCTCGCCTGCAGCCGGGCGATATAATCATGCTCCATGATCTCCCGCCTCACCAGGAGATGTTAGTGGACTACTGGCAACAAGAACTCGATACTCTTTTGCATACCTTGGCACAGAATTATAACATCGTTGCGCTGGAGCAGGTCATTGGTCGCCCGGTGATGACGAGAAAGAACACCTCTTAAGGGGTATTGCATAGAATCCCGCGCTTTCGAGCGGGATCATAACAGAGAGTGTCCCTTTCGAAATCTCTCAGGTAGGAACAGACACAACCGAACAATACCGCAATCCTCTTGCAAATTTGTTTCTGCTTACAGTATAACGAGTCTGTAGCCGGTTCCTTTTTTACCGATCACCAGATAAATTAACGGGAAAAACTATGCCCCCTCACGTTGGCCGCCTTACAGAGAAAACAGCACGGATGGTCCAATATGGTAATGTCCGTTCTCTTCTGCTGAGTGTTTTTTTAGTCTGTGCTGCTGTTTTACCCGTTTTAGCCGATACAGGCGAATTTGACACATCCCTGGACAACTGGGCTTTTATAAGTGGCTATGGGCAGAGTTTTCCCGATTGGGGAGAAACCTCACAGCGAGTTGAAACCATTGATCTGATTCCCCGTTATAATCATCGTATCTTCGATGATATCGGCTCCGGCTGGTACCGGGGGTTTCATTCAGTGTTGCTGGAGTTGCCGGTTTCAGTTGTTGTCAGCCATGATGTCTCGGCTATGGTCGGCATTAATTTTCTCGCCTGCTATACCTTTACTGCAACTCAGCAATGGCAGCCTTATGTGTTTGGCGGCGGTGGACCGGTATACAATTTTGCCGATATCCCGGGGATGGGAGCCGACTTGAATGGCAATTATCAATTCGGCCTCGGTCTGAAAAAAAACTGGAAGACAGCGCATCAGCTGCTTTTTGAGCTGCGCTATCATCACATTTCCAATGCCGGCACTGAGGAGCCCAACGACCCCCTAAATTCACTTAAATTCTTGCTAGGTGTAACTTTTTAAAAATAACGCATGGACAAGCTGATTCAATCTACAGATAGCGGCATTACCGATGGCATAAAAATCGTCAGTTATGTTAAAGATATCCAGGGCAATCAGGAACTTGTTGCCGGTTCCATGTGGCATCCCGTGGATATCGTCAACCGGCAGGCCTGGGCCGAAATCGACAAGCACATTGCGGCAGCAGAAGCGAAGGTCGCCGCCGGGGAGGCGAGCTGCCTCCATTATTATATGACTGCCAATCAAATGAACATCAGTCTGCTGGCCAGTTATACCGGTCAGTCTCGCTGGATGGTTCGTCTGCATATGGTTCCGTTTTTTTTTCGTAGGTTGCGTGCCCGTACCTTACATAAATACGGGGATATTTTTAAGGTTTCTCTTGAAGACCTGCTGGAAGGAAGACTGCGACCACCTGTTTATCAGCAAAATGGCTATGAGGTTGGTCCTGGTGCCTGATTTTCCCCACACCCAGTCTGCCCACTGTGAGAGCGGTGTAGCTGCCAACCTGCTCCGTCATGAGGGGATCGAAATTTCCGAGGCCATGGCTTTTGGTATTGGCGGTGGTCTCTTTTTCGGCTATCTGCCTTTTGTCAGGCTCAATGGTCTGCCTCTGGTTACCTACCGATCTGCTGCCGGGCATATCTTAAAGAGGATAAGTAAGATTTCCGGTATCACCATGCATCTGCAAAAATTCCGGGACAAGGGACAGGCGATGGCTGCACTCGATGCCGCCCTTGATAAATCGATCCCGGTTGGACTGCAGACCGGTGTCTACTGGTTGCCCTATTTCCCCAGTGCTCTGCGCTTTCATTTCAATGCCCATAATCTCGTGGTCTATGGCAAAGAAGGCGATGATTACCTGATAAGCGATCCGGTCTTTCCGGGGCCGGTCCGTTGTCCTAAGGAAGATCTTGCAAGAGCCCGATTTGCCTCCGGAGCGCTCGCCCCGAAAGGAAAAATGTATTATCTGACTCAGGTTCCTGGTGATTTCAAACGACAGCCTCTTATCGTTGAGGGCATCAGGTCGGTCTGTAAAATGATGCTCGGCAGCCCTTTCCCCTTGATAGGTGTCAAGGGGATACGATTTTTAGCCAACCGACTGGAAAGATGGCCCGAGCGGCTGGGAAGAGAGAGTGCGGATCTGCATATAGGTCATGTCGTGCGCATGCAGGAAGAGATAGGTACCGGTGGTGGTGGTTTTCGTTTTATGTATGCCGCTTTTTTGCAGGACAGTGGTGATATCCTGCAGGATCAATCTTTACATGACTATGCATCGCTGCTGACTAAAGCAGGAGACAGCTGGCGGCAGTTCGCGGTTATGGCTGCCCGCATATGTAAAAATCGTGCGCGGCCTGAAGATACCTATCCGGCTATGGCAGAGCTGATTCGCCAATGCGGGGCACTGGAAGAAAACGTTTTCCGCCAGCTGGAAGGCTGGTTGAAAAAACAGCCATGAATGCCCCGAATCCTTCACTGTCGCCAAGCGAGTCCGGCGCCGCGCTTGTCGCCGATTCGCTGGTTAAACAGTATAAAAAAAGTAGTCGTCCCGCCTTGGATCATTTCAACCTGCAGATTGCTAAAGGAGAGTTTTTTGGGCTGCTTGGCACCAATGGTGCGGGAAAAACCACGGCTGTTTCGATCTTCAGCGGTTTTTTTCCTCCCGATAGCGGTAGTGTCTCTATTATGGGTATGGATTTTCGTCGACAACCGCATAAAATAAGGCAGATTTTAGGCTTGGTTCCGCAGGAGATTGCCCTGTATGACAAACTGTCAGCCCGGGAAAATCTAGCATTTTTTGGAAGACTGTATGGCTTTGGCGGTACATTGCTCGAAGCACGAATCGACCAGTGTTTACAGATTTCCGGGCTCACCGGGCAGGCGAAGCGACTGGTCGCCACCTACTCCGGGGGGATGAAACGACGCCTCAATCTTGCCGCCGGGCTGCTGCACGCGCCGCAAATCCTCTTTCTTGACGAACCGACCGTCGGTATTGATACCCAGTCCAGGCATTTGATCCATAAACAGCTGACAGCGCTTAACCAGGCTGGGACAACAATCCTTTATACTACCCACTATATGGAGGAGGCCCAGGAACTCTGCAGTCGGATAGGTATTATCGATGACGG
>CBDTUM010000249.1:0-3850 GCA_965363495.1 uncultured Desulfopila sp. | reverse complement strand
GTTCCTCTTTATGATGATATACCGGACGCATTCCCAGCTCCGACTTCAGACTGCGGAATACCGCCTCCAGGTCAGTTAACATGGTGTATGTCTGCCATAACGTCACTTCATCCCAATCCAGTTCGTTGGTTCGCAGACAATAGACGCCGGGATGGGTCAATCGCGTACCCTCAACCGGGGTCCGTTCCCAGCTTAAAGCAGTCACCACCTCACCTCCATCATCGTTGACCAAATCGATACGGTAGTGTTGAGCAATGCCGCAACTTTTCTCCTGGAGTCGACCGATTCGCTGCAAAACCTTGTCCCGCTTTTTTGTGCCTCCTGGTTTTGCAAGGCTCGCGGCGATCTTTTGCAAACCAGCCTCAAATCGCTTGATAAAACGGGCATTCATGGCATCTTCCTTATCTTGCCTTTGTTCAGAATGACAATATAACCGCACTTCCAAGCCATCTTCACGCAGAACCCGCTGTATTTGAATAGTCTGACTTGAGGCCGAGGTTACTGGCACCGCCTGCTCTGCCGTAAACTGACGAGCTCGCTCACGACTGACGACCAGATAACGATATTTTTGTTCGACCAGCCAATCAATATTGGCCTGGCTGGCGATGCCCCTGTCCATGATCACCATCGCACCCTTTGGGGTCTCCAACCCTTCAAGCATGGATTGAAGGGTTGTCGGCTCAGACACGCTGCCCTCGAACATTCGTGAGCGCCTGACAAATCCGCTGCCATCCAACACCAGGCCAAGAGTCACCAAGGGGCAATCGCTGCGCTTTTCTTTGGAATGGCCACGGCGGGCTTTGGCATTGCCGGCCATCTCACCCTCGAAATACGTGTTGGTCAGGTCATAAAGGGTGACTGTTGTCGGCAGGGAAAACAGATCATTGATTCGCGAAAACAGGGCGGTTTCAATTGTCTGCCGATGCCGCACCAGAAGATCTGAGGTTCTATACAACCGCATCAGTGACATGGCTTCATAATCCACATCAATGAGTACACCAAGAGCACTTCGTTCAGTCAACCATTGCCAGGTGGCAAGTTCGCTGCCAGGTTCAGCCATTCGGCCGATGATGCTGCCTAGAGCCGCTGCCTGCTGGATACCATTAAAACCAGCTGAGCTAAGAATTTCCGGCAACCCAAGCCATTTCAGCATCTCTAGCCCCACATGCTCAACACCAATCGACCGGGGGCGTACCAACTCCAGTGAAGCAACATCCACTTCGGCATAGGTAACCGGCTTCACCTCTTCTTGCTGATCACCAGGTTGCCGAGCAGTTATCAACTGTGCTGCATAACGCTGCGCCAATTTTTCTATTGTGTCGGAGGCCACTACCAGCACCATTTGTCCCGAAAGTATCGCCTCAATGCGGGTACAAAGCTGGGGCCATTGTTCGCGCGGCAGAGAAAAGTTCCTGCCAAGATTAAGCAGGGTCTTCTGACGCACTTTGCCGCCGATTCTTTCCGAGGCAACCAGGCGGTAGGTATAATATGCTTCGCCTGTTACCGAGGTGCTGGTCTTTGTCTGTCGAATATACATGTCTGATCATTGACATATTTCGCCACAAAAGGCAATAGTCGAAGTATTTATTATGGCACTACAGTGAAATCCTAACACGGTTTCAACTGAAATTATTGAGTATATCTTGCACAATGGAGTGAAAAAAGATGGGTTTTGCACTGATCTTGTTAAACATGGGCTAAGCTGCGACGGCGCAATAACTGGTGCTTTTTTTCCCAATCTGATTTTGAGATGCCAGAGAAAGTAATGACCAGGCATACAGGTCAAGATATGGTGATGCCATCCTGGAAATTTACGAACCTCATATTGATCCATTCCCAGCTCGGTCTTTGTTTCTTCAAAGCATTGCTCGACTGACCACCGGAGTCCGCTCAACCAAGCCAAGGTTGGCAATCTGACACTGGCGGGGGCATTGGAAATGAAATACGAATATTGCGGTTCCTTGCCCAGGGTTCTACGAATAAGCAACCAGACGGTCTTCTTGGGAAGTCCCTCATGAGAGAATACTATCCGCTTTTTAGTGAACTCGTACTCTATTGGCCCTTTCGTGCCTTCGGAAGCTTTTCTGCGATACCAAAAGAAGTTATTAATTCCGGCGGCGAAGGTCTTGATTGAAATCGGTCGATGTCAAGAAAGATGTCGCTTTTTTATGCAGTGTTTTGTTTGAGTTCTTCCTCCTTTTTTTCGGGTTTTGCTGGATTGAGGTATACTGTTTCAACCGGTGTCCAGTTTCTTGTTGCTCCAGACCAGCGGCCCGGTAGAGACACTTTAAAAGCCTCGTAAAGCAGACGGCGTTGGCCAAGAATAGTAATATCTTCACCGCGGTGGCGCTGCCCCGGAGTAACGATTTTCAAAACACTATGACGATGAACTTCATTATACCAGTGCCGGAAGCCTGCTACCCAAATGCGTGCTTCCTCCAGGCAATCGAACGGCTTGTTCGGAAAGCCCGGATGATACTTCAATGTTTTAAACAAAGCCTCTGAATATGGGTTATCATCGCTGACCGAGGGGCGACTGAAGGATGGCATCACACCAAGCCTCTGTAGGGTTGCCAGCATGGTAGCGCCTTTCATAGGGGATCCATTATCGGAATGCAGTACCAAGTCCTCCCCTGCGACTCCCTCACGTAAATAGGTCTTGCGAAATACCCTTGAAGCCTGGTCAGCCGACTCGTTCTCATACACTTCCCAACCGACGATTTTACGACTGAAGATATCCATGATCAGATAGAGGTAAAAAAAGATCCCCTTGACTGTTGTTGCCAGGTAAGTGATGTCCCAACTCCACAGCTGATTAGGTCCGTTGGCCTGCAATGGTGCCGGGCGTTTACGTGTTGGCGGCTTCGCCTTGCCTCGATGGGCCAATTGATCGGCTTCACGCAGCAGACGATAAAAGGTCGATTCCGAGGCGATATACCGCCCTTGGTCAGCAAGAATCGGCACAATCTGATTCGGCGACAAATGGGAGAATTCTTGCGAATTGGCCACATCCAGAATGTGCTGCTGTTCCAATAACGAGAGGTTATTATGGGGTTCACAGCGAGTATCCAATGCCTCTCTACCATCAGCCGTCACTTGGCCACTCTCACGCCAGCGTTGCAAGGTGCGAGAAGAGATCCCAAGTACTTCATAAGCCTTTGACTGACGGGCCCCGTTAATGCAGGCCTCATTGATCCAGTTAATCACTTTTAAACGCTTCTTAAAGGCGATTTTTCGTCCTCTGGATCCTCCCAGAGAGACCGAACTTTTTTTTGAAGAACCAATAAGACAGCAGCCTCCGCCAGGGCTTTTTCCTTCCGCCTTAGGTCTACTGCCAAGCGCTTGATCTCCTTTTTCTGGGTACGTATTGTTGTGCGATCCGCCTTGGGAGCAAGCGGGGCATGGGCTTATTTACAAGTCGTCTGTCATGCGTCAATCATTTGAGGAAAGAGACCTTTGCGTCGGCAGTATTCGCCAAGCTCCAACTCGTTCAGGCTTGCTGTCTCTAAAACGATGTTGAATTTTTGCTCGCTACTTACCCCCCTTGTAGCTGTTGATTGTGAAGAGGTCCCATCTTTAAGCGCTTTGCTGCGCCATGTATAGAGGGTATCTTTAGGAATGCTGGTTTTAAGCATCAACTCTGGTATGCCGATGTTATTGGGTGGCAGCATGCGAGCGATGATGCTTTCTTTCAGTTCTTTTGGGTAGGTATTCATTTATTGTTATCTCATCAGAAAATTGAAGAAGATTGTTCGTCACCCCGCCAGCATGATGCTAACGTCCAGTCGCCCTACATGTCACCACCGAGATAAGATGAACCCACCCACCGGCGAAGAACGAATCCACCTCA
>CBDTUM010000248.1:0-3906 GCA_965363495.1 uncultured Desulfopila sp. | reverse complement strand
CCATGATACCTCGCACGCAGCAGCTCCAGAATTGTCTGATTTTTTTCATGCTTTTCTACCGGCCACACTTCATAGTGCAGGTTGGTTCGTTCATGCCCTCCTGCAAACTCGATAACCCGCAAGCCGAGTTCACTCTGAATAATGTCGATTATTTCGGCTTTTACATCCTTTTTAGCGGTTGCAGTAAAACACTCGACAGGCGGGATGGCAGTTTTTCCTTTTTGGGCAAACTCGCGAATAAATCGAATAGAATAGAGATAATCAGGCCGAAAGTCATGGCCCCATTTCGACAGACAGTGGGCTTCGTCAAAGACCCAGGCGCCAATTTCCCGCTGGCTGATGGTGGTAATAAATGATTGATTGCGCAGCTGTTCAGGCGAAACAAATAAAATTCCGATATCGCCAAGACGAACCGCTTCAATAATCTCGCCGCGTTCCGGCATGGTCAACATGCCGTAGAGGGCCGCGGCAAGCTTCGTTCCGGTCTGTTTCTGGAAATTATCTACCTGATCTTTCATTAACGCCTGCAGAGGCGAGATGACGATGGTCAGAATATTACGCCGCTGGTAACGCATGAGGGCAGGCAAAAGATAGCAGAGCGATTTCCCGCCACCTGTTGGCAGCGTGGCAAAAAGTGATAGGTTCTTTGCCGCTGCTGCCACTATTTCTGCCTGGAGGCTTTTGCCATCCTCGGTGGCAGGTTCAGGGCGGAAGTCCTCAAAGCCATAAAAATTGTGCAGATAAGACCGAGTGTTGTGGTGCTCCTGGCAATAGCTGCAATCCTTCCTGCCACAACTATTCTCCCGAAGTTGATTAAGTAAAACCGGTACTTCTGAAAAGTGATGCCGGACCCAGGGCGGCAGGACAGAATTTCCGCCGGCAACCGTCAGCCAGGCAATTATATAGGCAAGCGGAGTGTGGCTCAGGGTCCCGTCTAACAATCGCTCAACAATATTTTCTACCCCACTCCTGCAGCCATGTTTGAGGGCCAACCAGGAAAAAGATTCATACAGGTCATCCCCTTCCAAAAGAGGAATACCCATTGCCGCCAGGGCCGCGGCCGTTCCGGCAAGATTTTCATCCTGCTGTAAAAAACTTCTATAGAGTATCGGCGCATCGGAACCTGAAGCCATCTGGGCAGCAAAGGCACCCCACTGCTCAACAAATATTTTCCCGGCCAACAGTGCATCCTGCGCCGGGTCATTGATACTGTCCCGGACGAGTTGATAATCTTTGACCAGACGGTGGTAAGGATTTTCCGGGAAGGCCAGCGGCGAGAGATAGAGGGTATCAATTGCCGGTTTTTTCAGCAACTGCAGATAAGGAGCAAGCTGCCGAAGGCGCGGGATATCATGGTGCAGGATATTATGACCAAGAACGAAGGGTGCTGAACGGCCAAATGCGTCAAATTCCTGCAACTGCTGAGATGATATTCTCTTTCCAGGTTGAATCAACAAAGACTTTCCCTGACAGGAAGCACCAATCGAATAAACAGCGTTGTTCTCGCTTATTTCGATATCAAAAAGCAGGCACTGTTGCAGGAAATCCTGAGCTTCACCTGACATATTGTATTAGGGAGTCATGGTATTGAATAGTATTACGATCTCATAACCGTTTACCAGAAAACCTGTTAACCTCTTATAATCTCCGAGCCGTAAGCGTTTTCCAGTGCCAGAGATGTGCGAAAGAGGTCTTTAAGCTGTACCATTGGTACGTTTACCGACCGATAACAAAACAGATTCGGTGCTGGTGAACGCTTACCCGATATCCTGTTTTAGGTTTACCTGACTCAGTGCTCAATATCGATGTTTTTATTGACCTTCTGTGAAAAGTTAAACTGGATCGGGTTTAATTGCACTCCGACGGCAGAGCAGTATGACCGACTACCTGCGGCAATTATTCCCATCCCAGTAGCCACAGTTCTGCCGGCTCAGTTTTGGTTCTGAATTTACGTTCAATACGACCTCTTTCCTCTTTTACATTTTTTTTGGGCTAGTGCTTTAAAGCAATCTTTTGGTGAGTAGGCCGGAGGAATCTCACCTCCAGCCTCTCGCAGAACGGTGCGTGAACCTCTCAATTCACACCGCTCCCATCAAGCAAACGCACCTATCATTCCCTTCTGCCAGTGTACAAAGAGATGAGGTTCATTTTGAGCTATTTGCTCAACGAATCTACATGCTCGTATCTTATGACCTTTCAACTTCTTGTACTTCTTCATCGCCCAGGCAACCAACGTTTTGTTGAAGTGCCTAAAAACCGGATACAATGCCGACCGATAAAAATGCCCATAGTAAGTCAACCAACCCCGAAGGACTGGGTTGTAAAACATGGAAATATCAGCCAAGCTCAGTTCCGTTCGATTCCGAAAATTCAGCTTACGAGTCTTTTGCCGCATCGCTGTAACAGCCTTATTGCTGACCGCTGGCGTAAAATTGATAAACATACTTTTACGCTTGCGATTCAACGCCCACCGGGGTCGAAAGGTGTACCCCAGAAAATCAAATTCTGTGATCGGGTAGTCCTCTCTTCTGCTATTATCTTTGCAGTAAGCGATTTTAGTTTTCTCCGGATGCATCTCGAGCGCACATTCTTTAAACCTTGCATCAAGTGCTGATCTAACTGCCTGCGCTTGATGCTCAGTCCTGCAATGTACTAGCCCATCGTCAGCATACCGGCACCATGGGTTACCTGGAAACTGTTTACTCATCCAGACATCAAATGTATAATGTAAGAACAGATTGGCCAAGATCGGACTAATTACTCCGCCTTGGGGAGTTCCCTGAGTACGTTCTACCAAGGTGCCGTCCACAAGCTGTAACGGCGCTATCAACCACCGTTTAATATACAGCAACGTCCACTCACATTTGACGTGCTTCTCAACCGCCCTAAGTAAGAGAGTGTGGTCAATATTGTCAAACAATCCTTTGATATCAAACTCCAAAACCCAATCATACCTCCAGCACCGTTTCCTCGTGACTCCGATTGCATCTAAGGCCGATTTTCCTGGCCGATAACCATAGGAGTCCGGTAAAAACGTTGCCTCAATCTCGGGTTCAATCTCCTGCTTGACAACCATCTGCGCCACACGATCTGCAACGGTCGGTACTCCTAAGATGCGTTCCCCACCACTCTTTTTGGGAATGGCAACCGCTTTTACCGGTGGTGGAAAGTAACTGCCTGAAGACATTCGATTCCAGATCTTGTACAGATTCGCTTTCAGATCTTTCTCAAACATCTTCAGTGACTGACCGTCCACTCCAGCTGATCCAGCGTTGGCTTTTACTGCTTGATACGCTTTGTACACCTGCCATTTGTCGATGGCAAATGGTTTTGTTACACTCATTCGTCTCCTCCTGTTACCAGTTGAACGATAAATGCAACAGCTTGACTCGATCCCTTCGCTCCAACCGCATTACCGGTCTTCTTCACTACTACGGATCGATCCGCCCCAGTGCTCCGCATCGGTACTCTCGCCTCGTGGCTTCTACCACTTGTGCTTCTCCCTATACATCGGAACGACTGGTTCCCGCAGTTCCATACAAAAGCCTGAAACAGATTCACGCCCCCTATACGCCGGTCGCCACTTGCCCAGTAGTCAGGTAACCGGCAAACTTGTCCCAGAAGATGGAAACGCCTCTGGTTTTGACGACAATTCTTTGGTTTACGACGCGTCATCGGAAGGTTCACTTTTGTTCGTCTCTCTGTCTCATACCTGCTCGAGGTAAAGCCTCGACGCTTTGACCCCAACGCTCACTACCGATGGCTCTTAACCACAGCAGCTTGGGGTGGTTTGAGGCCCGCTCCTGAAAGCCGACCTCGAGGGACCTACCCTCATCTTTCGTATAGCTTTGACACAGTCTGTCAGTCCATCATTGAACCTCCTTGCTGTGTGCCTGCGGCACACTT
>CBDTUM010000247.1:0-3915 GCA_965363495.1 uncultured Desulfopila sp. | reverse complement strand
ATACCAACAAACTCAGCAATGCTGAGGCAGCATATGCCGAATGTTCTACAGCCATAGCCAACAGCCAGTTCAAGGACGCCAAACGCTCGTGCGATAAAGCACTGCAATTAGTTGGCGAGGTAAAATTTATTCATCAGGACTTTGCTCGCCAACTCGAAAAATTTATTCTGGAAATCCTGTACTCTGAAAAACTGACCAAGGGCCTGGGGGGCTACATACTTCTGGACGGCAAATACATCCTCATAACCGAGACAAAAATACTCTTGTCAATCAAACAGCAACTCAGTGAGGTCGATACACTCTTCACGGCAGGCCAGTGGCAACCCGCCATGCAACAGTACGATACGCTTCTCACACAGATTGAGGGAAAGAGCTATCTTGACCAGCCACTTATTGACGACCTGCAGCGTAAACGACAGATAGCCAATTTCAGAATGTTTTATGATCCAGCCCAGGTCGCCATAGCGAAAGAAGAGTGGGAAGAGGCCATTGAAAAACTGCTGCAGGCACAGAAAGTGTTGGTGGGTCTTTCTGAATCGGATCGTGAGCAATATTCGGCCCAGCTACAGAATGATTTGCAAAGGTGCCAGTTTGCCAATCTCAAAGAACAAGGAGACCTCTCCTTTACTGGCACAGACTGGCTCAGCGCTATAGCTTCTTATAATCTCGCGCTGGCCAGCGGCCGTAAGACTGCTTTACCGCCCGAATCAATCGACGCAATCAAAAACAACATAAAACGGGCTGAACTCTACAACACCATTAACAAAGGTAACAAAGCTTTCGCTGCAGCTTCGTGGGACGAGGCGATTAGAGCATACAGTAACGCGCAAATCTTACTGATCGGCAATAAAAGTATGTCCAAAAGAACTGACACCGACGTTAATATCCAGAAGCTCGACAGAATTATTCTGCAAGCGAAGATAATTCGAGACCGTCAGAATATCCAGACACTGCTGAAAGGTAATGCTTTAGTGAAAGCAAGGCGCACGTATCAGCAAATTCTAACGAGTATTGCCAAAAGCTCCTTCAGGACAGAAGAAGAATTCAGTACGACTTCGGCAGAAATCAGCAAGACCATGCAGGCGCTCGATAGAAAGATATTTCTGGAGAGCAAGGAAACGTACCTGCTGGACAATTACCAGTCACTTTTTGTGGCTAACTATCCAACCGCCACCGCCGAAAATCTTTCTAACCCGGTAATCACCTTCACCAAGGAAACAGACTTCAAACTCGTTTTTAAGATGCAGTGCACAGAAAAAGACGGAGGGCGTCCTCTGAACATGGTGATGTTTTATAGCTACGATAAAAACACAGGGCGGTGGAGTTTTTACTCCGAAAAATAAAAATCCAGGTACCGACGGTACTCTTTTTTTTAGAACACTTACCGAGGACTTACACCAGAAAGCGGAACTCTCCTTTGCCCAGGAGATTGTGCAGATGCAGTAAGCCAACGAGCTTGTTGGCACCATCAACAATCGGCAAGGATGTGATTTCGTATTTTTGCATGATGCTGAGAGCATCAGCCGCAAGCTGGTCACCGTCGATGCTAATTGGATTCCTGGTCATCAACTGCGCTGCCGTAAGCGTTGAAAATCCCTGCAAAGTGACAACTGCCCGGCGAACATCGCCATCGGTAATAATGCCGAGGATCTCGCTATTCTGACCTATTACCAGGACAGCACCATTATTTTTTTCATTGAGCACACGAATTGCGTTTGAGGCGGAATCAGCCGGCGAAACAACCGGGATATTTTCACCTGCGAGCATGACCTCCGTTACTTTAACCTTCAATCGTTGTCCCAAACTGCCCCCTGGATGATTCAGCCGGAAATCTTCAGGCTGAAATTTTTTCCGGTTCAGCAAAACAACAGAGAGAGCGTCACCCATGGCCAAGGTAGCCGTCGTACTCGCGGTTGGTGCAAGTCCGAGTGGGCAGGCTTCTTTAGGTACTCTGATGTCCAGCACAATATCGGCAGCATTAGCCAGCGTGGAGGTCTTCCCACCAGTCATGGCTATGATCTTGTTACCTCTCTCTTTGAGGCTGACAAGCAAACCATTCAACTCGACAGTCTCTCCCGAATACGAAATGGCCAAAATTACATCTCCGCGCATTACCATGCCGAGATCTCCATGCATCGCCTCGACTGGATGTAGGAAAAACGAAGGCGTACCGGTGCTGTTCATGGTAGCCGATATCTTCTGGCCAATAATGCCGGATTTACCGATTCCGGTTATCACTAATCGCCCCGGACTCGACAAAATCGCTTCTATGGCCAATACAAATTCTTCGCCAATGCGCTCACGCACAGCCATCAGTCCCTGTTCTTCAATTCGTAAAACTTCTTTTGCTGCTTCGATAGACATCCGTCTCTATCCCCTTTTTAAAATACCATTCATCTGCATATGCGATCCAATCGATCGCCGACCAGGTGTTATACCAGACAGAGCACCGTAATCATTTTTGGTTGACCAGGCAAGGACCATCAGTCGCATCGGAAATCTTCTGTAGAGACGCTTGGCCTGATGTCCAAACTTTACGTGGACCAGTCCATATGCATTAATTTAAAATTCCTTCGATATCGTGCGTCTTTTTACCGCAATTTACGATAAAACTTTGTATAGTCGAACTTTTTAAGTTGTGGGTTTTTTAGAAGTCGTTTTGTTTTAATAATTTTTGGAGTTGCTATGTCAGATTATCTCTTTACCTCCGAATCGGTGTCCGAAGGTCACCCGGATAAGGTGGCCGACCAAATTTCAGATGCCATTCTCGATTCAATTCTCGAGCAGGATCCCCATGCCCGAGTTGCCTGTGAAACACTGGTTACTACCGGCATGGCCGTTATCGCTGGAGAAATAACAACCACTGCCTGGGTGGATATGCCGGAAGTCGTCCGTCAAACCATTAAGGAGATCGGTTATAATTCTTCAGATATGGGGTTTGACTGGCAGTCATGTGCCGTGCTTACCTCCATTGATAAGCAATCACCGGATATTGCTCAGGGTGTCAACGAAGGTTCTGGTGTGGATCTCGACCAGGGTGCAGGCGATCAGGGACTAATGTTTGGTTATGCCTGTAATGAAACCGATGTGCTGATGCCGATGCCCATTTATTACGCTCATCTCCTCACCAAGCAACAAGCACAAACGCGCAAATCCGGCATCCTGCCTTGGCTCAGGCCCGACGCTAAAAGCCAGGTAACCATTCAGTATGTCAATAGCAAGCCATCAAGGATCGAAGCAGTGGTCCTTTCTACGCAGCATGATACGACGATTAGTTACAACGATCTGAAAGAAGGAGTCATGGAAGAAATCATCAAGCCGGTTCTTCCTGCCCATATGATCGATGCGGATACCAAGTTTTTTATCAACCCAACCGGTCGTTTTGTCATTGGCGGGCCTGTCGGTGACTGCGGGGTTACCGGTCGAAAAATTATTGTCGATACCTATGGCGGCAAAGGGTCGCATGGTGGCGGTGCCTTTTCCGGCAAAGATCCTTCCAAAGTCGATCGGTCAAGTTCTTATTATGGACGCTATGTGGCCAAAAACCTCGTTGCTGCCGGTATCGCCAGTGAGATGGAGGTGCAGGTCGCCTACGCCATTGGCATCTCCCAACCGGTATCTATCAATGTCAACAGCTTTGGTACCGGCAAAATCCCTGATAGCGAGATAAAAAAGCTCATCATCCAACACTTTGATCTCAGACCAAAGGCTATTGTGCAACAACTCGATTTGTTGCGACCTATTTATTTACAGACCGCCTCTTATGGCCATTTTGGTCGGGAACTTCCCACCTTTACCTGGGAAAAAACCGATAAGGCCGATATCCTTCGCGAGGCCGCCGGTCTTCGTTAATTGTGGGGCCGTCTATACAGCAGCACTTGTTCAAATAAAAATGAATCTCAACCATAAATGGAA
>CBDTUM010000246.1:0-4014 GCA_965363495.1 uncultured Desulfopila sp. | reverse complement strand
TCAAAACCATTATTGTAGAGATATATGGTCTTCCCGTTCTCTACACAGAACACGGCAGCTGCTGGTACCTTGTCAATCTTTAGGCAGAGCAGATGCAGCATGTCGAATTGGGCGAGCTCTTCTGCAAGGCAGCGGAAAAAAGCCTCTCTTGCCGGAGTCATGAATGCCTCTTTATCTGCTCGGCTCTGCCGAAAAAGATGGATGAAGGTATCCATTGCCGCTGCAGTCTCACCCGCTTGCCTGACAGTCTGAGTTACCAGATTGCCTTGGTCATGTACCCGTCGAAGCTTTCGCCGCACTTCGTGGCGCTGTTTACCGCCAATACCCTGGAGATAGCTCTCCCAGCTCTGTGGCAGATCCATCTCAACCGACGCATTTTGCGGGGTAAGAGAAACAGACCAGCCATGTGCCTGGGCAGCTGGTATGAAACCGAGGCATACTTGTGAATCCGGGCGTACCTGTTCGAAGACCAGGCGATTGATGCCTTCTTGTGCCAAATAGCTGAGTATTTCCTGGAAGAATAATTCCTGCGTCCCGTTTGCCACCACAAAATCTCCGGAGTCGCAGAGGTCGATTGATCCCATGAACCGGGCTGTCCCATTCCTGACCATCAGGGGCGCTAGCCCTAAGGGGCGGGTGTCAGCCGTCACCAACAGCAATAAAGATTCGTTGTCGTCACTCAAGTGGCGCCACCACGCCTTGAGCCATGGGGGCGTAACAAATGGGTTCTGCCACTGCAATGCATCGCCATCTGTAGACCAGAGGCTGGCGAGCTCCGTCAGATCCAATTTCTTTACCGTCACGGCTGCAGCAGGGCTTGGCTGTTTCATGGCATCCCGACGGTTCTGGTATTGCCGAGCTCAACAGCGACGCTGCATTCGGACTTGGTTGCCTTGCGGGGTGCCGCGTTTTCGTCTGTTGCTGTCAAAACAGACAATTCAGGATGAATGATCATTATCTTCTTCTTTTGATTGGGAGTGGTGCCAGCGATACCCGTCTTCGGTATCTTCGACAGTAATACCGGCCCTGGTCAGGGCTTCACGGAGGGCGTCTCCTGCCTCAAAGCTCTCTTTTTCCCTTAATAACTGCCGGGAGGAAAGAATACTGTCGACAAGGGGCTCGACTATCCGTGCCCATGCCGATCTGGCCAGAACAGCTCTGGTCCCGAGTTCTGCCATTTGTTCCCTGAACAGATCTCGGGCCTGGGCAATGAACTCAGGATTTTCCTTATTTCCTTCCGCCTGCCAGACCAGACTGTCCAGATCCAGCAAAGCACTGGTTGCTAGTCGCAGGTCATCGGCGGTCATCGTTTTTTGAAAAGTCTCTGTGAGATTATGTACCATGGACCAGAAATCCGATTCCTCGCTGTGCAGAGGTTTAGACCGGGAAGGGCGGACTTGCACCTTTGTTGCCTCAGTGGACATCAGCTCTTTTTCTTTGAGGAGTTGCAGGGAATATGTTGTGCCAGGGACAAAATACTGGCTGTTGCCATGATGGTGCAATACCACCGAACCAATGCCAAATATTTCGAAGGAGTCCTGGGTAAAATCAATGATACAGGCGGTATGCTCATCGAGACCGAGTACCGGGAGCGGTTCCGCCAGCATAGACGCAAGTTTATTGAACCGGGAGGTGCCCATGAAACAGCAGCTGGTGTCATGGGTCCCCCCTTCGGCATTGTTCCAGTGTGGTATTACCAGCAGGTGCAGCCCGAAGGCACCGAGGATATCAAGGCCTGCAATCCAGTGAAGCGGTTGACCTACTTTGTAGATTTCATACACCGGCAGGGTATACTTGCCTGCAGTAAGTGCGGCAGCACTCGCAGTTACCAGACATCCTCCTTTGCGGATATGATCGATAAAAATTTGCGGGATTTGGGAGCTTTGCAGTTGATCCACAGTATAGGTTGGGCTGCCGGGACCCATCAGGATATAATCCGCCTCCCGTAACTTCTGATAAGCCAGGGCAGCATCAAGCTCTGCAATGGTTTTAGACGATTTATAGGAAGCAATGTCGAGACGGTAGCCAACTCGTTTGCGGAAATATTCAACCGCATTAGCGCCGATCTTTTCTGCATTAAGCTGAAAACCTGCCGGTGTGTCTAAAAAAAGAGCCGAGGGTCTGGCAGAAAGGCGGGACAGAAGCATCTTGTGTACCTCTACCATGGTTGCGGTCAGTTCCCCCGACCCCATTAACGCAAGTGTCCCCATTTTCCTTAAGCACCCCCATTACATTGCAGTATTGGCAAACAACTGAATTTGTTAGTTATGGTAAAGGCAGGATATGTTCTAAATCATTGCCATTATATACTAGTAAGGTCAATTTTTGGCGAGGGCAACTCCGTATACGGAATTATCTTGCCAGCAGCGTATCGCCGAGAACCATCCCAGCGATAAAGCACCGCCGACAGCCGACCAGAGCCAGAGCCACAGCCCGGCTGTCGGCTTCAATCATATGGCCGCAAAACTCAGCCCCGCCTTCCTGCAATAAATATCCCATACGCAACTCTTGCAAAATAGAAAAAGATTGGTATCGGTTGTTCAGCCGGCATGGCAAAGCACATGAACAGAGCTAGTCATTTTCCTGGTGCCCCATCTCGCGCATCCCCTTGGAGGTGTTCTTTTCCATGGTCATTTTACAGTAGTCGGTTCACAGTACGCCCTTAAAGAGTTATAAGTATTCTAAGGCAGATTGTCTGCATGTACAGAATGAGGAAAATAGTTCCCAACTCATTCACAAAAATATCCGGGCAATAAACGAGTAACGACCTTCATCTATGAACAAGGAGACGATTATGAAAGCCAATCTTCGATGCGGCAAGGAGACTCTCACTATAGAGCTGCCTGATTCAGCTCAACTTGTCGAGAACAGACCGGCCAAAGCGCTTGCAGACCCTGAGTCTGTCGTACGTGATGCGCTGCTGCACCCTATCGGAACCGCTCCGCTCAAAGAAATTGCCCAGGGCCGCAAAAACGCCTGCATCGTAATCTCCGATATCACCAGACCAGTGCCCAATAAAATTATCCTGCCGCCACTGCTGCAGACCCTCGTGGAGAGTGGCATTGCTGCAGAGAATATCACCATTCTTATTGCAACCGGAATGCATCGACCAAATCTCGGCGACGAACTTGAATCTATGGTCGGTAAAGAGATCATGGATACCTACAGAATCGTCAATCACTACTGCCAGAAACAAGAAGAATACCGGGAAATTGCCCGAATCGAGGATGCACCTATCGAGATCAATACCCATTATTTAGATGCTGATCTGAAGATTCTGACAGGACTCATCGAACCACACTTTTACGCTGGTTTTTCCGGGAGCCGAAAATCTATACTGCCGGGTATCTCCAGTTTTCAGACTATGAAGTTCATGCATTCCTACAAGGTAATTGACCAGTTGCAACAGGCAAACTGCAGGCTCGAAAACAACATTTTTCACAAGTACGCCATGGAGGTAACGGAACGTGCCGGGGTGGATTTTATCCTCAATGTCGTGATCAACCAGGAGCGCGAACTGGCAGGTGTTTTCGCCGGCCACTATGAGCTTGCCCACCAGGCCGGATGTGACCTCGTTTCCAGCCATGCGGTGGCGGTCCTTCAGGAGAAGGTGGATCTGGTCATAACATCAGCAGGTGGCTTTCCCCTTGATGCAACTTTTTATCAGGTTTCAAAATGTTTAATTGCTGCCAGAGACATCCTTAAGGAAAATGGTACTATCCTTGTTGCATGCGGCTGTGAAGAGGGTCTCGGCAGTGAAGAATTCTGCACAATTATGCGCTCGAACCCTACCCCTGCCGATTTTGACAGCCATCATGGCAATCCGGATAATTTTGTTATTGATCAGTGGTGTGCGCAGAATATTTATCAAGCCCTCGCCCATGCCGGAAAAATTTATATCTATTCTCCAGGCCTTTCTCTTGAAGATGTGGAACGTTTTCAGGGGATCAAAATTCTGGACTGTCAGGCGACCGTGAACGACTTGCTCAAAAGCCATGAGAAAGTTGCAGTAAT
>CBDTUM010000245.1:0-4246 GCA_965363495.1 uncultured Desulfopila sp. | reverse complement strand
ACTCTTTTTAGTACTCGCTTGACGGGTACTCTTTTTAGTACTCGCTTGACGGGTACTCTTTTTAGTACTCGCTTGACGGGTATAAGTTCCTTCACGAAATAATTTTCTTGTAAAAAACACAAGAAAATTATTTCTAAGTCACCAAAAACTTAAAATTGAGGATGGTTAAGTAAAAAGCTTCATATGCGAGGCGTAAGGTTTTTATATTATTTCGGCGTACTAGAGTAAGTCGTAATGATAGAAAAATTGAAACAACGACGCAGATGAGGAGTTTTTACGACACCATCATTTTTTGCGGGGGAGCAGATGGATATAAAGAAATTCGGTGTTGTTGGTGCCGGGCAGATGGGCAATGGCATTGTTCAGGTGGCGGCGACCAGTGGCTTAGATGTTTTGATGAGCGATATCAATGAAGAATTTACCGCCAGGGGATTAGCCACAATCGAGAAAAATCTTGGTCGAAGTGTCGAAAAACAAAAGATTACCAGTTCCGAACGGGATGCAATTCTTGCCCGGATCACGACCACCACCGATCTGGCGGATATGGCCGGAGTCGACTATGTTGTTGAGGCGGCGGTTGAGCGGGAAGATCTGAAATTTAAGATTTTTCAGGACCTTGACAAGTTCTGTCCAGAGCATGTTATTCTTGCGAGCAATACCTCATCCATCCCTATCGGCCGGATAGCCGCCCAGACGAAAAGACCTGACAAGGTAATCGGCATGCATTTTATGAATCCGGTACCGGTTATGAAACTGGTCGAGGTAATTAAAGGTCTGGCAACCAGCCAGGAAACCTTTGACATCACTTGGTCTCTTTGTCAAAAATTTGGCAAAACTGGAGCAGTAGCAAACGATTACCCCGGTTTTATTGCCAACAGAATATTGCTGCCCATGATCAACGAGGCTGTTTTCTGCATCTATCAGGGAGTGGGCAAGGCAGAGGATATCGATACGGTAATGAAACTTGGTATGAATCATCCCATGGGACCGCTGGCTCTTGCCGATTTGATAGGACTGGATACCTGCCTGGCCATTATGGAAACCCTGTATGAGGGTTTTAAAGATTCCAAGTACCGACCCTGCCCGCTGCTTCGTAAATATGTTGAGGTTGGCTGGTTAGGACGCAAAAGCGGCAGAGGATTCTATCAATACTGATGGCGTCGTAAAAAGTCCGATCTACTTCGTTGTGCGCCCGAAGGAAGTGCCCTTTGGGTACGAATTTCACTAATATTACGACGTACCATAGTACGCCGAAATAATAGTGAAATTCACACGCCTCGTATATCAAACTTTTTCCAGAGTCATCCGATTGAGGCTGGTTTACAAGGCGTTGCATGGAAACCAGCTCAATCCGGGATCGTATCAGGAGATAAGATGGCAAACGACAGTGTATGTGTTCCGATCGTTGAACTGCATTCCAGGCTGGCGAAATTGCAAAAATCCCTGGCGAAAAAAAGTATCGATGGGGCCCTGATCGTTCAGAAAACCGATCTCTTCTATTTTGCGGCAACGTCGCAACAAGGCTGGCTGTATGTTCCCGTGGTGGGAAAACCCATTCTGATGATCTTTAAAGATTATGACCGGGCCAGTCAGGAATCTCCGCTGGAAGATATTGTATCTCTTGGCAGTATAAAAGAGATCCCCGGTATTCTCGCCCGGTATGGGTGTCAGGCACCATCGGTTTTAGGGCTGGAACTCGATGTTCTGCCGACCAATCTCTACTTTCAGTACAGTGCTGTCTTTAAAAAGGCCCGCATTGAAGATATTTCTCTAGAAATCCGGTTGATTCGGGCAGTGAAATCGGAGTTCGAGCTTGAAAAAATCAGGGCGGCCATAAAACTATCGGATGCTGTTGCCGTCCATGTGCCTGATCTCCTGGTGGACGGTAAAACCGAGGTCACATTGGCCGGTGAGTTGGAGGGGTATGCCAGAAGCCTCGGCCATCAGGGGCTTATCCGCATGCGGATGTGGGGCAGTGAAATTTTCTACGGTCATTTGATGGCAGGCGATGGTGCTGCGGTTCCCAGTTACTTAGCCTCTCCCACAGGGGGCGCCGGAGTAAGCAGTGTTATCGGGCAGGGTGCCGGGTTTAGAAAAATTGCTGTCAATGAACCGGTACTCGTTGATTTTGTCTTTGCTCTTGATGGATATCTTTCGGATCACGCTCGAATCTTCTCTATTGGCCGACTGCCAGCTGAGCTGGAAGCGGCCCATGAAGCAATGCTCGAAATACAGCATGAAATAAAATCCCATGCCAGACCCGGAGTGGTTACAGGAGAGCTCTACGAACTGATGGTCTCGCTGGCGGAGAAAAAAGGGTATGCAGAAAATTTTATGGGAGTCGGGGATAAAAGGATTCGCTTTACCGGCCATGGCATCGGTCTGGAATTGGATGAGTTTCCGTTTATTGCCAAGGGCCAGCAGCTTGTTCTGCAAAAAGGAATGGTCATCGCCCTTGAACCAAAAGTAATTTTCCCCGGTCGAGGGGTTGTCGGTATCGAAAATACTCATCTGGTAACGGAAACCGGTCTTGAATCGCCGAGCACTTTTCCAGATGAAATAACTGTTCTGGCATGACCCCGGTAAACGGGGAGAAAGGCGGGATTTTTTTCCATGCCCCTAGAGGGGTAAGGTATTACGGCACATAAAATTTGATTCATGAAATTAAGGAGGGAGTATGTCTATCCAGGCCAACAATGCCGGCGAGCTGGACTCGCGGGAAACTGCTCGTTTTATAGTCGATCTTTTTCATCGGCTTATTATCCATCATGGTCTCTGGTTTGCCGAAGTGAAGCATCAGGTCGGTATGGAGAAAGCGCTTGAGGTACTGAGCCGCAGTTCCAAAAAAAGCTTCGAGATTCAGATGAAGCATCTCTCCGAGCTTTTTGGTTTTACCATGGAAGAAGGAGTTCCCTCATTTCTTCTTGATATGGATGCCGAGACCCTCAATAAATTAAAAGACCGGATGGCCAAAAACTGGCTGGTCAATGACGGCGTATGGTTTCAGACTATTGAATTTTCCGCAGGCATGAACGATGCCAAGCGATGTAACGACTCCTGCTGGGCACAATTTTCGCCGGTTGAAGCCAAATCGATCAGTAAGTTTCTTGAATTGCCTGAAAATCCAGGCCTTGAAGGATTGAAAAGGGCTCTGGGCTTTAGGATCTACGAAAGCATTAATAGTCAATCGATTGTCGAGGAAACGCCGACCAGCTTCGTCTTCCAGATGAACAAATGTCGCGTCCAAGACGCACGAAAGCGCAAAGGGCTTACCGACTATCCATGCAAATCAGCGGGCCTCGTCGAATATACCTATTTTGCCAGTGCTATCGATAAGAGAATCCACACGGAATGTCTGGGGTGTCCTCCGGATGCACACCCGGATGAGTGGTATTGTGCCTGGAAATTTAGCCTGGAACCTTAAATTGTTAATTTAAATAATCTCGCAACTCAGCACCTTAAATGGAGAATCGCAGTGGACTATAAAAATATACTGGTAGAAAAAGACAAGACAGTGGCCATAGTGACCATCAACCGTCCCAAAGCGCTCAACGCCCTGAATAAAGCGACACTTGAGGAAATGCTCTCCTGTTTTACCGAGCTTGGCGCAGACCGGACGGTAAAAGCCGTGATCATAACCGGGTCCGGTGAAAAAGCCTTTGTCGCCGGTGCGGACATTGCCTTTATGCAAGGCCTGAATCCTGATCAAGGGAAGGTTTTCGGCAGGCTTGGCCATACCCTAACCCGGACCATTGAGAACCTGCCCCAACCGGTCATTGCCGCAGTGAACGGCTTTGCCCTGGGCGGCGGCTGTGAATTGGCCCTCTCCTGCGACATGCGTCTGGCCAGCGATAATGCCAAGTTCGGGCAGCCCGAGGTGACTCTCGGGATCATTCCTGGTTTTGGTGGAACGCAAAGATTGCCGAGACTGATAGGCAAGGGCCTGGCCTGTGAGCTTCTTTACTCCGGGAAAATAATCGATGCTGCCGAAGCCAGCCGGATCGGGCTGGTGAACAGGGTTGTCCCCCAGGAAAAACTCATGGAGGAATGTCGGGAGTTGGCTGTTTTGATCGGTTCCCGTGGTTCCGCCGCAGTGCAACTCTGCAAGGAAGTGGTCAACAACGGCATGGAAATGGACTTGACCAGAGCCTGTTCCTATGAATCAGATCTTTTTGCCCTCTGTTTTGCCGGTGACGAACAGAAAGAGGGGATGGCCGCTTTCCTGGAAAAACGTTCCCCTAAATTT
>CBDTUM010000244.1:0-4344 GCA_965363495.1 uncultured Desulfopila sp. | reverse complement strand
ACCAGCGCAGGAATCCCGGCCTGAACCAGGTTCATGCAGGTGTTATAACCAGCCATTGAAATGGACAGATCGGCTGCTGCCAGCCATGCCGGAAACTGGTCGGTGAAACGTTCAATAGTAATATGCTGCTGGTTGCTCTTTTGTAGAGCCTGATAGGTACTTTCAGCGCAGTACGGGCCACAAAAAACCTGCAGATGGGCAGAGAGGGAACCGTTCAGGCTTTTAAAGGCCTCGATTGCCGCATCAAGTAATTCACTCCCCACATTACCGCCGCCGATACTGGCAACGATCAATATGTCGCTCGGCGATAAGGCCAGTTTTTCTCTGATGAGTTCTCTGTTGCCGCCATTTTTTTCAGAAATGGGTCCGATTTTGGTAACAAAACCGGTGTAGTGCAACGGAATATGCAGAGCACCAAGTTGGTTGAAGGTCTCCTCCAAGGTGATGATTTCCGGGTCGGCATGGACCAGAATGCCGTCAAAATAACCATTGATCAGCTTAACCACACGCTGCTCAAATTTTTCCCGGCCGGTTGTCTTTTCCACCAGGATATCCCGCACGCTGCAATAGCACAAACAGTCCGGTAAGGAACCATTGTCGATTGCCTCAAGCAGAGGATCGAGTTCAAACCTGAAGGCTTTCCGGCCGAAAGGGTACAGCTCGGTAATAAAAATATCTGGTCTATTGTTCCGAAAATGGGCAAAAAGCTGGTCTTTTCGTGCCGCTTTCACCACATCGAGGGAAAGCGTGCTGTCACAGGGGACCATGTTGTTGAAGGTACTGTCCATCTGCAGGCCCGGCAATCGTACTACCTGCAGGCCGGGATGATCGACTGCAACCGGAGGACCGCCGACAATGAGGGTGGTCGGGTGATGACGGGCTATTGCCCTGCAGATCTCCATGCTGCGATGGAAGTGCCCGATGCCAAGCACATGCTGACAATAGTACGACACGTTCATGTTGGTCGCATTATGTTGAGTTGCAGGGGGGCAAAGCTTTGGCCGGTACAGCTGATCAGATGCAGTCGATTATGTTGCAGCAGTGGATCTTCACCGGGCAGAAAATCCCGGCCATCAAGCAAGTAGAGGACCGACTTCACTACGCCCTGATGGCAGACGACCAGAATTTTCTGGCCAGGCCATTTTTGCGCGCTTTCAAGAAGCGTCGCCAGGACCCGGTCTTTTACCGCTCGTCGAGTCTCGCCTCGGGGGGCGGCAAATTCCCAGCCCATTGCCACCCGGCGGGCCAGATCGTCTTTGAAGTTGTGCTGAACAAAGGGGAGGGTCAGTCCTTCCCAGTCACCCCAATGTTGCTCGCGTAACCGCGGATCGAAGCTGACAGGCAGGTCAAGTTTTCGGTTGAGGATATCGACAGTCGCCCGTACTCTGCCGAGGTCACTGGCAATAATGCGGTCCCACTCATAACTTTTCAGGCTGTCTGCCCACGCATCGGTTTGTTCTTTCCCTTCTTTGGACAAGGGAGAATCTGCTGAGCCCTGGATTTTTTTCAGGATGTTCCATTCTGTCTGGCCATGTCGTAGCAAACCGAAAATGGTGACAACCGCATTGTTGTTGGCTGGGTTTTCCATGGCGTATCTTGTAGCTTGAGAAATTATTGTAAATATTGGTTATGTCGGCGAAATATTCCGGCCAGTTCCTCCGTCCAGCGGCTATTGTCGAACTGATCTTTCACCAGCTCCTGCCCGCCGGCAATCAATCGCTGCCGAAGTTGTTGATCTGTCAAAACGCGCAGCATTGCCTCTGCCAATTGTTCCGGCTCGGATGGCGGCACGGTCATGCCGGTTTTACCGTCGATGAGGATTTCAGGGATGGCCGATATCGTGGTGGATAAGGCGGGAACACCCATCGCCAGGCTTTCGACCAGGACATTGGGGATACCGTCCCGGTCACCGTTCTCGGCGATTTCGCAGCCAAGCACAAAAAGATCGCTGGTTTTAAAATGGCGCAGCACTTCATCATGGGTCTGGGTGCCGAGCCATCGGCAATGGTCGTCGAGCCCAAGAGAAGATATCATCCTGAGAATTTTCTCACGGTCGTCACCGTCACCGATAAGAGTGTGTTGAAACCGGATTCCCCTTCGCTGCAGCTCGGCGAGGGCTTGGTAAATAGTCGGCAACCCTTTTTTGGGCGTCAGCCTCGCGACGGTGAGGATTGCATACGGTTCGTGTGTTTCGGCCCGGGCGACTGTCTGTTGAAAGAGATGCAGGTCGATGCCGTGATAGATGCAATAAATCGGGGTGGAGCAGTTCCCGGCAATTGCTTTCAGGTAGTCAGCATTGTGTCTGGTACAGGTAACGACAAACTGGGCCTGGGCTATCTTTTTGCGAAGTTTCTCCCGGCTGGAAGTGTAGATATCTTTGGCGTGGGCGGTAAAACTAAAAGGCACGCCGGAAAGCAGGGAGGCAAACATGGTTACCGAGGTGGGGGAGTGGGCAAAATGGCCATGCAGTTGAGCGATACTCCGGTCTTTGTCAAGATGCGTGTGGGTCAGATAACCGGCCTGAAGAAGGTGTTTGAGCGTGGCAAGTTCTTTGCCCTTGCTTATTCCCCGGGCAGCTGTTGCCAGTGTATTTTTGAAATTTCCAGGTTTCTTGGCAGCGAGAAAAATATTTGGCCGGAGAAGCCGGAAAAAATCGGCAAAGAGCTCGGTGGGGAGATAATCGACCCGTGCTTTGATCTTTTTGACTGAGGCATGACTAAACGACTCACGGGGCAGGCGCATGGGGAAGAGGCGCATGGTAAAGCCCATTTTTTCCAACAGCAGGATCTCATTGGAGATAAATGTCTCCGAGATCCTCGGATAGCCTTTTAAGATGTAGCCGAGAGTGGCTTTTTGAAGCTGATCTATCATACGAAATTAATACCCCTCACGGTAGCGGACGTCCTTTTCTTTAAAACAGGCGAGCCTGCTTTGCATTACATCGAGTCCTGAAAGCTCAAAAGATCTGATAGTCTGGATATATTGCTGTTTGTTCGTGAGCATGGTGAAAATTTTCTCCCGCAACAGCTGAGGAGTAACTTCCGTCCAGGGAATGAAATCGAGGAGTCCTTCGCCTTTCAGTCTTCTGGCCCTGATCAGTTGCTCTTTGCGGGGAGTCTCCCGTGGGATTATCAAGGCGGGTGTGCGCTGGGTGAGTATCTCACAGATGGTGTTATAGCCACCCATGGAAATGACCAGATCGGCAGCCGAGATCAGTTCTTCCATTCTTGGATGAAACGGGAGGGTCTTTATGCCGAATTTTTTGGCACGCTTGGCGAAACGTTCCCGGACCTTCTTGGGCATGAATGGTCCGGTGATAATGATAGATTTGAAGGGCAGGGAGGTGGGGTAATAATCATGCATGGCAAGATATTGATCAATGACTTCCAGACCGTCGCCCCCGCCGCCAGTCGTGACCAGCACAAAGGTATCGTCGTCCATTATCCGGTATCTTTTTCTGGCATTAAGCTTGGCTCTCACCGAGAGTGTTTTGCGGGGGATGTACCCGGTGTATTGTACCCGGTTGTTAATGGTATCGGGTATTTTGTACATCTCCACCGGATCGTAGATAGCTTTGTTGCCATAGACCCAGATTTCATCATAGAGGCACTCGAGGTAGGAGTAGACATTCTTTTCCTGCCAGTCCTGTTGAATGACCTGTGCATCATCCAGGATATCACGCAAGCCAAGAACCGTCATGGTTGACGGACTTGCTTCTTTCAACCACTCCAGGGTCGGCAGTACCTCACGTTTTAGGCCAAGTGGTTCTTTATCGACTATAAAGAGATGGGGGTGGAAAGTTTTCGCCGTCGCCAGGATAATATTGGTGCGAATGGACAATGCCTTTTGTGGATCGATTCGAATAGAAAGCGACTGGTAATCATCGTTGGTATTTTTAATCATGCCGGGGATCCGGACAAAATCAACATGCTGGGAGAAGTGAAACCGGCCGGCGATCGGTGAGCCGGTCAGGATGAGTACATTGGTGTTGGCATCCCGTAAATGGTTGGCTATGGCCATGGTTCTGCGGATGTGTCCCAGTCCATAGGTGTCATGCGAGTACATGAGAATATTATAGGCAGGCGGATTATTGTGCATGGTAACCGTTCACCGGAAAAGCTGAAAAATTTGTATAATCTCCGAGCTGTACGCGTTTACCAGTGCCGGAGATGCGCGAAAGGAGTCTTTAACCTGTACTATTGGTACGTTTATCGACCGATGACAAAACAGATTCGGTGCTGGTGAACGTTTACTGTGCATGGGCATGACCGAGAGTATGGGGAGCGTGATATTGCTCTGCCGGTGTCGCTTGTTGGTACTGTATGGTTCATATTCCAACGCGGC
>CBDTUM010000243.1:0-4347 GCA_965363495.1 uncultured Desulfopila sp. | reverse complement strand
ACTGCATACAAACCTTTAAAATCAAAGGGATGATCGCCTTTGGCCATGAGGTCTTGAGCCTCTTTATCCCAGAACTCTTGCAGGCTTGAATAGATCCGGGTGATAGTCAGCGCCAGGGGAGAATCGACAAACACCGGGACCTTTGGTTGTATCCTGTCCAGTTCATACAGCAGTTCCTGCGTTCTCCCCAGGGAAAAGGCGGGAATATAGACAATGCCCCGGTCAGCAAGGGCTTTTTCGAGCAATTTTCGCAGGGTCTCGACCCGACCTTTCCTGCTCGGATGGAGGCGATCGCCATAGGTCGATTCCAGAATGAGCAGATCACATGCATCGGGCGGGTCAGGATCCGGCAGAATGGGGGTATCATTGCAGCCGAGGTCCCCGGAGAAGATCACCCGGTAGTCACCGGCGTCATCCGAACCATGTGCCAGGAGGCCGGGGAAGGTAAAAAGGATAAAACAGGATCCGAGAATATGGCCGGCATTACTCAGCTTAAAAGTTATTCCCTGCTTCAGGCTAAAGATCTCATGCAGCTCAAACCCCCATGCCAGCTCGTCAATAAGAGATTCCAGGTGGTGGACGTCCTTGTCGGTTCTGCTCGAAAAAGACATGGCATCACGCAGCATGGGCAGGAGCAGCGCCTTGGTGGCATGGGTGCAGATGATTTCACCCTTGAATCCGGCTTCGAGCAGGTCCGGCACCCGGCCGATGTGATCGATATGGGCGTGGGTCAAAAACAGATAATCGATGCGGTTGACCGGAACAGGAAACTGGTCAAAGGGCAGCTCCGGGTCATCGCCATAACTCGAACCGCAGTCCACCAGGATATTCACGCCACCCGCTGCACCCGGGTGGGTCTGCACCAGGTGACAGGAACCGGTAACACAGTCTTTTGCGCCAAGATGGGATATTTTCATGATATTGCGTCCTCGTTGAGATTACCTCAGATACCACTCCGCGGCACGGTTCAAGCCATTTTTTACTGAAAATTTCGGCTGATAGCCAATGAGCTTTTTGGCCTTTGTAATATCGGCCAGGGAATGGCGAACATCACCTGCCCTGAAATCACGATATTGCGGCTTGGCGTCTTGCGCGGCCTCTTTGACGGCAACAACCCGCTCTTTAATGAGCTGGTACAGCTCATTGAGGCTTGTCCGTTCCCCAAAAGCCACATTATATACCTGATTGGTGGCGGCTTCGTCTTCAACCGTTGCCGCCAGAAGATTGGCCTGGACACAATTGTCGATAAAACAAAAATCCCTGCTCGTCTCCCCATCGCCATTGATATAGACAGGTTCATTATTGATCAGGCCGGCAAACCATTTGGGAATAACGGCAGCATAGGCGCCATTGGGGTCCTGTCGCTGACCAAAGATATTAAAATATCTGAGACCGATTGTTTTGAAATTATACGTTCTGGCAAAAACGTCCGTATACAGCTCATTGACATATTTGGTTACGGCATACGGAGACAGCGGACGGCCGATTGTATCTTCCACTTTTGGCAGGCCCGGGTGATCACCGTAGGTCGAGCTGGAAGCGGCATAGACAAATCGTTTAACCTGCGCATCTCTGGCGGCAACCAGCATATTCAGAAACCCGCTGATATTATTTTCGTTGGTAGTAATCGGATCGGCAATTGATCGCGGCACGGATCCCAGGGCTGCCTCGTGCAAGACATAATCGACACCGGCGCACGCCTTTGTGCAGTCTTCCAGGTTGCAGATATCGCCTTTGACAAAGCTAAATCGCTGCCATTGCTGCGGGCTGACCAGTGATTGAACTTCATCGAAGTTATGTTGAAAACCGGTGGAAAAATTATCGAGCCCAACTACTTTTTGGTCGAGCTTCAGCAGGGTCTCAAGCAGGTTTGAGCCGATAAACCCGGCAACGCCGGTGATGAGCCAGGTGCGGGGGGATGATTGAAGGTGTAACTGCAAGTCCTCGTATTTCTTGGGCATAATTATCTCTAATAAAGGGAAAATGTAACAGAAAAGTAACAAACTAATTAGACATCTTTCAGTAACTGGAGTAATGAAGTAGGTAAAATGTATCACAAATACAGGGACACTACAAATGCCGGGACACAATACTGTCCCCATATTTACCAGGTGTAATCAATGCAGCACAACATAACAAGTGAAGCAGCCCTGGAAAGGTCGGCACTCATTGTCGCCACTTTAACCTCGTTCATGGGGCCGTTCATGCTTTCTTCGGTCAATGTGGCGTTACCGGCTATCCAAACTGAGTTCCAGATGGATGCTGTGCAGCTCAGCTGGATAGCCACAGCCTACCTGCTGGCAATGGCGGTGGGTCTGGTACCGGCTGGGAAAATTGCCGATATTCATGGGCGCAAAAAGGTTTTTGCCACTGGTGTGGGAGTGTACACTCTTGGTGCAGGTCTGGCAGCCTTTGCCAACTCAGCGACCATGCTGATCGGGCTGCGGGTCGTTCAAGGCCTGGGGGCTGCCATGTTTGTGACAACCGGCATGGCAATCATCACTTCCATTTTTCCGCCAAATAAACGGGGCCGGGTTATCGGCATATATGTCGCGGCGGTCTATATCGGCCTGTCGGTTGGTCCGTTTGTCGGCGGCATGCTCACCCAGCATTTCGGCTGGCGCAGCATCTTTCTGGTCATGCTGCCGCTTGGCCTGCTCTCTTTTTTATTGACCCTGCATTATTTAAAAGGGGAATGGCTGGGCGAGCCGGGGCAAAAACTTGATGTTGCCGGATGTCTACTTTATGCTTCAGGTATCTTGGCCATTGTCTGTGGTGCCACCCTGCTTCCGTCGATCCCCGGCACAGTGCTGCTGCTTTGCGGCCTCATCCTGTTCGCCATTTTCATCCGCTACCAGCTGACTGCCCGCTTCCCGGTCTTTGATGTGCAGCTCTTTGTCGGCAACAAGACCTTTGCCTATTCGAGTCTTGCCGCCTTACTCAATTATTCTGCAACATTTGCGGTGACCTTTCTCTTAAGTCTCTACCTGCAATATATAAAGGAGATGTCACCACAAACGGCGGGAAGCGTGCTTATGGCCCAGCCGATAATGATGGCGGTCTTATCGCCGATGGCCGGAAGACTCTCTGACCGTATCGAACCTCGATTGCTCGCCACCACAGGAATGCTCCTCACGGTGATTGGCGTGGCGCTTTTTTCAATGGTGCAGCCCGACACAAAGACCGCACTGATCATTGCCAATCTGATTCTGCTTGGTATTGGTTTTGCGCTGTTCAGCTCCCCCAATATGAACGCCATCATGGGCGCCGTGGAGAAAAAATATTACGGACTGGCCTCAGGAACAGTTGCAACAATGCGCTTACTTGGCCAAATGTTCAGCATGGCCATGGCAACGGTTGTCCTGGCCCTTATCGTCGGCCGCCAGGCTATAGTCCCGGAAAATCATGACCTGTTTCTGCGCAGCATCCATACCGTCTTTGTCCTGTCAGCATTTTTCTGCCTGATGGGGGTCTATTTTTCCTGGTTCCGTGGCGCCCTGTTGCCAGCCAAAACCCCGGACGGCAGAAAGGAATAGTAAGATCGGCTCTTTACTTTTTGCCGCAAACCATGAATAGCTGTAATCACCTGATTATACAGGTATTTTTGTCAATATTTCTTCTTTTGATGATAATGAGCCACGCTTACCCCGAGCCGAATACGAAAACCATGACGGTTTGGTCATTGGCAAGGGATAGGTCTGGTTGACATAGCGCATATCTTCGATGGTGTAGAAGGCATTGGGATTGTATTTTTTGATCATGGCAATGATCTTGGGAAGATTCCTTCTTTTGATGATACTGAAAATCAATTTTACCGGTCCGGACTCACCGTTTGCATCGACACTGGTCACCCCATACCCTGCTTTCCTGAGGACTTCCACCAAGTCATCGGCTTCCTTCATGGTAATAATTCTAATCAACAGGTTGCCAAGAGCAATTCTTTCCTCAAGAACCACACCAACATAGTTGCCCGCCCCAAAACCGCAGGCGAAAGCCACATACGTCTGCCATGAATTCAGGTTTTGCATAACCTGAGCCACCGCTATCAACCAGATAAGTGACTCAAAAAAACCGAGCACTGCGGCAAAATGTTTTAATCCTTTGGACACGAAGATAATCCGCAGGGTGCCAATAGTTACATCAAGAATACGGGCCAAAAAAACCAGCAATGGGAGGATTATGTAAATAAAAGTTGCGCTGTCAGTGGTGAATGCCATTTGCTACGTACCCTACTTGTTATTAAACAAAAAAAAGCCAATCACTTTAGTAAGTGATCAGCTTTTTGCAATTACTGGTCGGGGCGGTAGGATTCGAACCTACGGCCTCCTGCTCCCAAGGCAGGCGCGC
>CBDTUM010000242.1:0-4349 GCA_965363495.1 uncultured Desulfopila sp. | reverse complement strand
TCATCCGTGATGCCGATAAAGTTGATATTCTGCGGATCATGGCCGAGCACTTTCAAATGGCAGAATCTATGCGAAATCCCGTACTTACCCTTGGATTGGGGGCGGACCCGCTGGTACGGGAAGAGGTCTATCGTATGCTGCTCAATGGACGGATCATGAGCTACTCAAAACTAAAAACCATCAATGAATTTAAAGTGCTGCAGATGAGTTGGGTTTTCGATATAAATTTCCGACCAACTTTTGAGATTCTGAGGGAACGCAACAATATCGGCGTACTCGCTGCTACGCTGCCCGACACACCACTTCTTCGAGAGGCACTTGATTTCGTCAATAGCTATATCGATAATAAAACAAATACATTTTGAAGAAAAATAAAAGGAGAAATAATTCTCTAGATGTTACTACAGCATTTGTTACGATGGCGAGTGAATTGGTATCAATGTCAGAGGATATAAACAGAACCTGAGGGCTTGCATATATGCAGTTGTTGCCTACAATATAGCCCTGTACCCAAAAGATCAGATTATCAAAGAAAGTTGGCGCTGAGGAAAAAGATGAGAATTTCGTAATCACAACAGAATCAGTTCCTTATGTGCCTCAATGAACCTCAGACCGATCACCCCTAATGAAAAGCAAGATATCTATATTCTGTTATTAATTAGACGCATTGTGTTATGATCAACATGTCTTGGGCACTTTCCCTTCGGCCTCACAACATAATTATTCCCTTTAACATGCCTTCATACACATCATCCAATCAACATAATCATGCAATAGCTTGATCTATCTGCAACAAGCTATGTTCAGAATCTCAGACATATAGGACAGTCAATGCAAAAACTTACCCCCGATGGAATGAACCTTGTCGCTGACATTTCTCATCGCTACAACTTGAGTAACGATGCAGTCATCCACATGCTAGTCGCCGTAAATAATGGCGGCGGTAGCATGGCCCAATTTAATTGTCCAGAGTTGGGTGGATCCGGTCAATGGATGCGTGGAGGCATGACCATGGTCGGTGATATGTTTAATCACGGGCTGAAAATGACGGTAGATAACCTCTGCTCAGAACTTTCCAGAGCACTGTCCACTATGCAGATCTTTCCCACCATACCGGCGGGAACCCCGGGCAGCAATCAGTGGTGGCCAGCCGAGTGCGGCAGCCCGTTTAGCAGTGGCGCCCAAAATAACACTCGCTACGCTATTTTTCCAGGAAAATTGGCAGTGGAACAGAACGGACAAGTGACCGTTTACGATACCCTTAACCACAATATTGGCGGCGTCAGTCAGCAGCAAGGAGGCAATACCTCGCTGACCTTTTCCAGCCAATTTGGCACGGTGTCCGTAAATCAATTGCCAATTATTTCTGGCCCAGGCTCAGGCGCACCACCGTTACAAACTAATTTTGCGGAACCTACGGTAAGCGGACCTCCTGTCAATACAGCACCTCGTACTGATAACAATCAAGCTCTAAGCAATAATCCTCCACCTACATCTTCACCTACACCCACATCTACTAATGAGATAATTAATCTCATTGAACAGTTGGCAAAATTGCGAGACGCCGGCGCTATAACCGAGCAAGATTTCAATTCTAAGAAGATAGAGTTGTTGACCCGTATTTAGCCAAAAGTGGATGAAGAGTGATGCAAGGATGGTGAAGGTCATAAAGGGTTCAAAAAGGAAGATATTCAGTTAATGCTTTTTCAACCAACCTGCAAAGGTGGAGATATGGATTGGTATTTTAGCACGTATCGAGACGAGGATGAAGCCTCCGAGTCGATACGTGATAAAATCAAGGTAGTTTTCCTGAAGTACTTTACCACCAGTGGAACTCAAGAAGGCATGGGAGTGTTTTTAAAGCGAAAAATATTCAATCAAAGAACCACGTGCTACTTTACTCCAGCCGCAGCATCTATTACCAAAATTTTTGGAGCCTTCAAGTGCGAGCAACCACCTCGACCAGGCAGCACACTTCTTGCTGGACCTGATACGTATTGGAACGTATTTCCAGACATCGATTGAAACAAGAAGGAACTCTTTTAATATGTTCTTTTCTTCAATGGTTAAGGTTACAGTTAACAAGAAAGAGCACTTCAGAAATGAATTCAAAGTAGTACCGGTTTGCTCCGCTCTCGTGCATACTCTCTTTCCAGATAATCGTGATATTCACACATATGGCCCAATGCCTTCACTGCACGTTCGGGACTGGTGAAGAAAACTCCGTTGTATTTTGAGTTTTCAACTTCATAAATCGCACGTTTTTTAGGATCGGCAGTCAAGGTTACACCAAGAATTGGTTTTTTATATTTCTCCATTAATTTAACCGTATGCTTGATATACTCATGCTCCCATTTCTGCAACCCCTGCAGAATATCCTGAGACGCTTTCGGGTCAATCGCAGAGTCTACTTTACGAATCGATTCCAGCAGGGTCTCTAAAAGATATTCCCGTCCCGAAATACCCAGATGTATAACAGCGTCACAACCCTCCCAGGCTGCTAAAACTTCAATAGCTTTCATTGGGAGCTCCAAATCATTTTCACCAACCAGGTCGACAGGATTAGTACGGCTCCAGTAAGGTGGGAGCATTCGATCGAGCACGGCAACTATTTCATCACTAAGCGGCGCTACCAGCAAGTTCTGCTCACTGCATAAATCACTTGTGACAACCCCCCATCCTCCACCAAAGGTCATGATTGCAACTCGGCGACCTTGAGGCATTGGTAAGGAAGAAAACACCATCGAGGCATCCAACATATCTGCCGGTTGATGGACACTCACCACACCAGTTTGACGACAAAGCGCTTCAAATAGCCTGAAGTCTGCCGCCATTGCCCCGGTGTGGCTTGCCGCTGCACGGTCTCCAGCCTCGGTTCTCCCACCTTTAAGGACAATTACGGGTTTCTTCCTGCCAACTCTGCGCGCCGATTCGAAAAATCTTTTCCCGTCTTTGACACTCTCAAGATAGAGAAGAACCGTCTTGGTCAGGTCATCCACCTCAAAAGCTTCCATGAAATCCTCTATGGCTACCATCGCCTCATTGCCACTTCCGCCGAACGCTCTGATTCCCAACCCCTGAGAATCGGCAAAACTCAGCAGCTGAACACCCATATTCCCAGATTGCGATATAAGTGCAGTACTGCCCGGCTTTGGCGCTACATGAACTCCAGTTAGAATGATGTTAGCGTGAGGATTCTGGATGCCCATAGTATTGGGACCAAGAAAGACAATTCCCGCAGCACGTGCATCTTGTAGAAGCTGATTCTCCAGAATTTTGCCATCTTCTCCCGTCTCAGAAAAGCCGGATGATATCAGCAGAACAGATTTCACTCCCTTTTGTTGCAAATCTTTTATCAAACCGCGCACCAATGCCGCGGGAATAGTGACAACCGCCAGATCAACAGGACCAGAAACCTCGGATATACTTTTATATACAGGTCTTCCCCACTGCGTTCCTCCTTTGGAATTAATCAGATGGACAGCACCCTTGTATCCATGGGCCAAAAGATTAGCGGGTAATGACTGCCCCCATTTGCCAAATACGCTCGAGGCACCGATAAAAGCAATTGACCCAGGGTGAAATATATCACCAATCAGATCAGGAGATACCACGGGGCGATGTTTCCTTGCTGTCTCCTCTTTCAATACGACCAGCGCATCAACAGCACAGACCTGACCATCTGGGCCAACAAGCAGTGGATTAATATCAACCTCTGCAACGTCCGGTCGCTCAATTGCAAGTCTCGAGAGTCCTAACAGACAAGTTACCAGGGCTTTTCTGTCGGCCGCTTTCTCCCCGCGAAATGCACCGAGAAGCCTGGAAGCTCTTATCTCATCAAGCATTGTTTCGGCTTCAATTTCGTCTATTGGCACCGCTCTAAAGACCACATCCTCCAACGCCTCGGTAAACACTCCTCCAAGTCCGAACATCACAATTGGACCAAACAGAGGGTCACGCAGTAAACCTGCGACAAACTCACGTTTACCGGTGAGCATGGGCTGGATTAAATACCCATCCAGATCTTTACCTGCTGAATCAATGATCTGCTGTGCCGCTTCCCGAACCTGCTCAAGATTGATTAAGCCCAGGTGCACTAACCCTCGATCACTTTTATGGGTAAGTTTCGCGCCATGTCCCTTCAAGACAACAGGAAAATTCAAATCGCCTGCAGCCCGAACTGCATCTTCTATGTCTCCGGCAATTATTTCTTTTACTACCGGAATGCCATAACCAGCAAGAAGCTGTTTTGATTCTGATTCGCTGAGACCTTTCATTTACATGTCCTTTTGATGAAAAGACGGAAATTAAAAAGTTCTATCCTGGTAATTCTAGCCCGAATTTCTCAT
>CBDTUM010000241.1:0-4381 GCA_965363495.1 uncultured Desulfopila sp. | reverse complement strand
TTTTCTATGCCGGTAAAAGTAAAAGACATTGTCGAAAGCCTTAACATAGAGGCACCCTTCAGCCTGGCTGAGTCATGGGACAACGTAGGACTCCTGGTCGGTGATTCGGAGCAGGAAGTGACAGCTGTCCTTGCCGGACTCGACCCGACCAACAGGTTGGTGGATGAGGCGATTGCCCTGGGTGCCAACACCATCATCACCCATCATCCAGCCATTTTCAAACCACTGTCGGTCATAAATACCGCCGAGCCTGGCGGTAGACTGCTGCAAAAAGTCCTTGCCAACCAGATCTCTCTCATCGGTTGCCATACCAATTTCGACAGCGCCCGTGAGGGAGTCAGCGACTATCTTGCCCTCCAGCTTGGTCTTACCAATCTTCTGCCTCTCATCTATTCACCAGGCGACAACACAACGGACACCGGACTGGGGCGTATCGGCACCTTCCCTTCTCCTCTGTCTGCAGTGGATTTTATTGCCAGGGTTCTTCGCACCCTGCACCTGCCAAGCGTGCCTATGGCAGGAACAATGCCGCCAAAGATCTCCACGGTTGCCATTTGCGGTGGTAGCGGTTCCGATCTGGCACCAATTGCCTTTCAGCGTGGTGCAGATGTCTACCTCTCGGCCGAGATTAAACACAGTACCGCTATCTGGGCCGTGGAAAACGATTTTTGTATTATCGACGGCACCCACTACGCAACTGAAAAACCCGCCATTGCCCTCCTGGTTAAAAAACTAAGTGAGGCCAGTGCGCAAAAGAGCTGGAACATTAAGATTCTAGAAACGCAAGGGGAACATCATCCTTTTGTTTTACTGGATAACACATATAACCTTCTATAATAACTCAGAGAAACACTTTCCATAGGAGAACCATTTTGAACGAAATTTTAACCCAACTTGTTTCACTTCAGGCTATTGATCTGGAAATCGATCAAATCGACAATGCCATTAAGTCCGAACAGAGCGGTCTGGACGAACGCATGTCCGCCCTGGCGAAAAGAGAGGCTTTGATTAACGAATTGCAGGAAAAAATCACCTCTTTACAACAGGAAAACAGAACCCTCGAAGCTGAAATGGCCGACAAGATGGATCATGTCAGAGAACGCCAGTCGAAAATGATGCAGGTACAGACCGGTCGCGAGCAGACAGCTCTGCTCAAAGAAATAGAAGACGCCAAGAAAAGCGCTAAGGAAAACGAAGAAAAAATCATAACCATCATGGAGTCCATTGAACAGAGTACGGCGCAGATGGATGAAGAAAAAAACCTGCTGAAAGGCGAAAAGAAACTTGTTACCGAAGAGACCAATAAAGTTCGGGCCAACATCGAGGGAATCAACAAGGGCAAAAAGAAAAAAGATCTCAAGCGGGCTGATCAGGCCGGTAAAATTAAAAAATCGCTCCTGCGCAAATACGATACCCTACGCGAGCATCGCAATGGCCTTGCGGTTGTTAATGTGGTTGATGGTGTCTGTCAGGGATGTTTTATGGCGCTGCCGCCGCAACGATACAATATGCTGCTCAAAGGCGACGAGATCTTCGATTGCCCGACATGTCAGCGCTTGAATTATTATGTTCCACCTGCCAAGGAAGAAAATTAACCGTACCTTTTAGCTTTGACTTTTTCGCGTTTCCCACTACATTAGCAAGCGGAGCGGGTGCATGATCGCTCCGGTCTTTTGACCGGAGAGGAAAGTCCGAACTCTACAGGGCAGGGTGGTTCGTAACGCGAACGCCGGGTGACCGGGGGAAAGTGCCACAGAAAACAAACCGCCTGATGCGATCAGGTAAGGGTGAAACGGCGAGGTAAGAGCTCACCGCTTCCATGGTGACATGGGAGGCACGGCAAACCCCACCCAGAGCAAGACCAAATAGGGAGATGTTTGAGGGCGGCCCGTCCGAGATCTCCGGGTAGGTTGCAAGAGGTGTTGAGCGATCAACATCCCAGTGAAATGATCATGGCCCTTAACCGGGTACAGAATTCGGCTTATAGCCCGCTCCTTTTTTTAGAATGACACATTCAGCTGCAGCCATAATTCCCGCCGCCGGATTCGGCACCAGGATGCACCTTGACCATCCTAAACAATATCACCTCCTGGCAGGTGTGCCGATTCTCGTCCATACGGTTCGTGCCTTTATAAATACTTCCATTATTGATCGTATTGTGGTCGTTGTTCCTGCCGATTTCATTGAGCAGACAAATGCCTTGTTTACCCGCTACCAGATCAACGGCAGGAACCTGTCGATAATAGCGGGCGGACACCGACGCCAGGACTCAGTCCAGGCTGGTCTTGAGGCGCTCGATGACGATACGGCTATTATCCTGGTCCACGATGGCGCCAGGCCACTCGTCACCAAGGACATCATAGACAGATGTTATCTTGCCGCCCTGCAGCATGGTGCCTGTGTAGCCGCTGTGCCAGTAAAAGATACCTTAAAAAGGAGCGACGATACCGGCAGGATTACCGCCACCATCGACCGAATATCCCTTTGGCAGGCACAAACGCCCCAGGCCATGCGAAAAGAGCTGCTGGAACAGGCCTACCGACTTAATGGTGATGGTGACGCAACCGATGAAGCGTCCCTTCTTGAAAAAGCATCAATTCCGGTAACTCTCGTTGAGGGTGCCGAAACTAATATTAAAATTACCCGACCGGAGGACCTTCTCCTGGCCGAAAAAATAATGCACCAGGATCTGCTGCCCACAATGCGTATCGGCCATGGCTATGACGCCCATCGTTTTACTCGAGACAGAAAGCTCGTACTGGGCGGGATAACCGTTCCCCACAGCCACGGCCTTGCCGGACACTCCGATGCCGACGTGCTCACCCATGCCCTGTGCGATGCCCTCCTTGGCGCCCTTGGCCTTGGCGATATCGGCAGGCATTTTCCTGATTCCGAGGCAAGGTTTGCGGGTATTTATTCGATTACTCTGCTTGAACATGTTATCACGCTGGTAAAGGAACAAGGATATGTCATTGCCAATGCCGACATCACTGTCATCTGCCAGGCACCTCGCCTTGCACCCTACATTGACCAGATGAAAGAGCTTCTTGGCCGCACCTGCGACATACCTCCCAGTGCTCTTAACATTAAGGCAACAACCACCGAAAAAATGGGTTTTACCGGAAGAAAAGAGGGTATCGGCTGTCATGCCGTCGTTCTTCTTCAGTCCCCTCAAAATTAAAACTCGCAACGAAGATACAAAAGAGGCGTCACGATGACCATTACCATCAACAGGGAGCGGCTGGCCGCTACCTTTACCGAATTGTGTGAGATCAGCAGTCCTTCCAGAAAAGAAGGAGCCATTGCTGCCTCATTGAAAGAAAAATTTACGGCACTTGGCGCCGATGAAATTTTCGAAGACAGTTCTGCCGCTAAAACCGGCTCGGAATCGGGGAACCTCATCGTCCGTTTTAACGGCAACCTACCGGAGCAGCAGGGACTTTTTTTTTCCTGCCATATGGATACGGTAGAACCGGCCAATGGCGTCAAAGTTCTGCGTACCGGCGACATTTTCACCAGCAAGGGTGCAACAATACTTGGCAGTGACGATAAGAGCGCTATTGCTGCCATTCTCGAGCTCCTTGCCATACTCAAAGAGAACAATACCCCGCATCCGATGCTTGAGATTATTGTCACTACCTGCGAGGAAATCGGCCTGCTCGGCGCCAAGCATCTTGAATATGACAAGCTTCAGACAACATACGGCTACGCCCTGGACTCCTCCGGCATTGATCAAGTCATTGTAGGAGCCCCGGCCGCCAACAAAATAAAAATCGAAATTAAAGGCTTGGCCGCGCACGCTGGACTATGCCCGGAAGCCGGGATAAACGCCCTCACCATCGCTGCTAAAGCCTTGAGCAGTCTCCGCATGGGTCGACTCGACGAAGAATCAACCCGAAATTTCGGGGTCATTCAAGGCGGGGTTGCAACCAATATTATTCCGGGGAACATTACCTTAAGCGGTGAAATCCGCAGCCATTCCACCGAAAAACTCCATCTCTATACGCAAGAGATTTTCGACACCTTTGAACAAACCGTCGCACGCTGGCAGGGTACTCCAGCCACAGGAGATAAACGCCCTGCCGTAACCTTCGAAACCATTGGCGATTATCCGGCACTGACTCTTGCCGACGATACCCCTGTGATCAAGAGGATACAAAAGGCTTCGGCAACGGCCGGAAAAACTCTGCAATACATCGTCGCCGGGGGCGGCAGCGATGCCAATATCTTCTGCAGCTATGGCCTGCCAACGGCTATCATCGCAACTGGCATGGAGAAGGTGCATACCCTCGATGAACAGCAGGATCTTAATGACCTGGTCAGTCTGACGGAAATTATCCACGCCCTGGTCGTAACTCCTGCTTAGTGACTTAGAAATAAT
>CBDTUM010000240.1:0-4567 GCA_965363495.1 uncultured Desulfopila sp. | reverse complement strand
ACATTTTCCCTTTCTTAAGCATGTTTTTAAGACTCACATGTAATAGAAATGTCTGAATTTTCCATCATGATAGACGAGATCTCTTCGTTTAACAAGAGAAAGTGGTTAGGAATCATGTCCGCCACTTTTAGGAGATATGACCCAGTTATGCTGCGCGGTATAACAGGGGTCTTTTGTTATTCTCTCTAGAAAATTTTGGCCCAAAATGCCATTCACCAGCAATGGTTTTTGCAGCTTTTTACGAAATATCGCCTGTTATATTCACGCGGCAGTAAGTGAAATATAACTCGTGAAAGTGAGATATTATGAACAATATCAAAGAATTCAATGGTGCAGATTTCGGGGATTTCCTACTCAAGAGTAATTTGGTTGACACAGGCAAAGAAAAATTCATGGTTGATGGTGTCGTAAAAATTCTCCATCTTCTTCATTGTAATAAATTCCACTATTATTACGACGTACCTTAGTACGCCGTAATAATAGTGGAATTCACACGCCTCGAATATGAAGCTTTTTACTTAACCATCGAGAGTTTGGATTTTTACAAATTTTTCATGGTGCATTGGTGCAGAAAATATTTCGAATTTCGCGTTCAACTGCCCAATATGTCTTGGGCCGAGCAACTGCCACTCTACTTGAAAAACCTTAACGAGTTAGCTACTTATCAGGACTGGCAGATTCGCCAGGCGGATCAAGCTGTTCGCCTCTATTTTAGCAATTTCCTGATGTCGACTTCTTCTCCGGAGAAACAAAGATCAGCCCTTACTAAAGGAGGAATCTCTACCCAGCAAGATGCACTGCAAAGTTTTCTGGAAGGATTACGATTGCGCAACTATGCAGTTCGTACCGAAAAAACGTATACTGGTTGGGTTCGCCGGTACTTTTCCTACTGCAAAACAAGAAATTCCCCTAACGACAATATAGCCGTTTGTACTTCTGGCTTTATCCACGATTACCTAGCCCGAATTTCTCATGAACATTTTGTTGCCTCAACGGGTAATGGATTGATTTGTGTTTATAACTATCACTCATCGTTATCGCAGTTGATTGAACAAAATGTTCACCAAAGGCCAGCAGATATGATCACATCTTCAGCGTAGCTGACCCAGGAAACATAGACGACTATAGTTTTCTGAGTCGCTTCTCGAATATGTAATCATCTTTGCTGGTGAGAAATCCGGGCTTGCATTCCTGGCAATAAAAAGAAATGTTTCCGCTTCGACGCAAAATCTTGCCTTCAACAGTCTTCTCATGTTCTTTCGTTTTGTGTTCAACGAGGATTTAGGTGATCTTAAGAACGCGGTACGTGCAAAAACCGGACGAAGACTTCCGGTTGTCTTTTCAGTAGAGGAGACAGGGAAACTGCTTAAAAACACAGAAGGAACGACGGGCCTGATGCTGAAACTGATTTATGGAGGTGGTCTTCGGGTTAACGAATGCTGCCGCTTACGAAGCAAAGATATCGATTTGGATCAGCAACTCATTTTTGTCCGTGACGGTAAAGGTGGAAGGGAGAGATCTACCCAGTTGCCAGCCCATTCGATCTGCTGGTAGACATCTCGAAATAAAAGTCGGCTTAAACCCACGAGGGCCCGAGTCGATGAAGATAAACGACTCGGGCCCCAATAGCAGCTCGTAGCTCTTTGTGCCGGGAATTGCCGGCACATTCCTGTTCCAGCTTATTTCGCCAGCGTGAACTTGCCGCCTTTAACCTGCACCATCACCATTGAATCAACTCCCAGCCCGTTATGGTCTTCCGGGGTGATATTATAGATTCCGGAGACACCAACATAGTTTTTGGTGGCCTCGATCTCATTACGCAGTGCATCCTTGTCCGTTCCCACCTTCTTCATGGCGTTGGCGACCATCATGATGGCATCCCAGGCATAGCCGGAATGGGTGTTGATCGGGAACTGCTTATCGTAGCCTTTCTCATTGTACAGCTTGACAAACTCCAGGATGACTGCTTTCTGCGGATCAGTGTCAGGCAGCTCACCTACAATCATCAGCTTGGTTGCGGGCATCCGGTCGCCTTCGCTTGCTGCGCCGGCAAGTTCGATATACTTGGGATCTGGCAGGCCATGACACTGAAACAGCGGCAGATCGATACCCAACTGCACTTTGTTTTTGGCGATGATTGAACCGGCAGGTCCAATGGTCCAGGCGACTATTGCCTGGGGACCTGCGTTTTTCACCTTGGTGAGTTGCGCGGTCATATCGGTGTCGCGGGTACCAAACGATTCACGGGCGATAATCTCGATGCCGTATTTGGGGGCGAGTTCTTCCATCCAGTGCTCGCCGTCTTTACCAAAGCCATCGGCTGCGGCCAGCAGGGCAATCCTGGTCAGCTTTTTTTCCTTGAGATAGATGAATAATCGCTCTACAGCAATACTGGAGCGCTGAGGCGATTTAAAGACATATTCAAAGGGACCGAATTTGCCGCCCATGATGACCGGATCCCCACCTACTGTCATAAAGGTCGGGGTCTTACCGCTATCGACCACTTTTTTAACGTTCATCCCGGTATCGGTGAGCGTGGGGCCGATGATAGCGACAACCTCATCCTTATGGATAAATTTCTTGGCAATCGATGCTGCTTTGGCCGGGTTTGCTTCGGTATCGGCAAGGATCAGCTCCAGCTTCTGGCCATTGATCCCCCCTTCATTGTTGATTTTTTCCACCACCATCTCGGCCACCAGCTTGGTGGGCGTACCGATAAATGCGGCCCTGCCCGAGAGGTCAAAGAACGCACCCAGCTTGATGGTATCCGCCGCAAAAGCAGCCGGGGCGAACAGCGTTAGAAGGGTCAGTGCGGCTAATAACTTTTTCATTGGTGTTTTTCTCCTGGGTAAATTATTTTCATACAATCTCGTCTGTTATCCGTTTATCAAAGACCCGTTGACTCTTTTTCTCGGAACGGGGCAAGGTGCCGTACCCCACCAGCTCCGTCTTGACCGAGACCAATATCTGTTTTTTAATCTGGTGCACCACTTCATGGATGAGTTCAGCCGTCCGACTGCCGTCTACCCCTTCGGCACGCTCGACGATTAAGTTCATATGGTCGCGTTCGGCACTGTCTCTATGCATATGTATCTGGTACTCGGAACCCAGGCCGGGCACAGCGGAAAGAATGGTATCGATAGTGCTTGGATAGATATTGACCCCGCGAAATTTGATGGTGTCATCGGAGCGTCCCCTGATCCGCGAGTGGCGCGGCATGATGCTGCCGCAGGAGCAGGGACCGGCAATAATCCGGGTAATATCGCGGGTACGATAGCGGATAAGCGGTGCTCCTTCCTTGCAGAGACTGGTCACCACCATTTCCCCCCATTCCCCGTCCGGCAGAGGTTTGAGTGTGTCCGGATCGAGAATTTCCAGTAGAAAATAGTCTGCCCAGTAGTGGATGCAGTCATGATCGGAACATTCGATGCCGGTTCCCGGGCCATACAGCTCGGTCAGGCCGGTAATGTCGAACAACTCAGCGCCACCAAACAAATCGGAAATTTTTTGGCGCATCGAGCGACTGGAGCGCTCAGAGCCGTAAATGATTTTTTTGACGTTGATTTTATCGGCGATGCCGCGCTGATGGATTTCTTCGGCCATAAGAAGAGCCATGGAAGCGGTTGAACAGAATACTGTCGACTGGAAATCAAGGAGAAACTGGATCTGCATATCGATATTGCCGGGACCGATCGGCACCGCCAGGGCCCCTATCTTTTCACAACCGAGCTGAAATCCCATCCCTGCCGTCCACACCCCGTAACCGACCGCAACCTGGACCCGATCGAGCTGGGTCACCCCGGCCATCTGGTAACAGCGGGCAAAAATACTGATCCAGTCATCGAGATCTTTTTGCGTATAACTGAGTACTTTTCTTTTACCGGTGGTTCCCGAGCTGGCGTGCACACGGACAATCTGTTCAAAAGGCACGGCGCGAAGGGGAAAAGGATACCCGGTACGAAGATCATCGGCTGTGGTAAAGGGGAGCTTTTGCAGATCCGCCAGGGTGTTGATATCATCCGGGCCAATATCTGCCGCTTCCAGCTTTTTTCGGTATTGCGGTGAGCCCTCGTAGACATGGGCAACTGTCCATTGCAGACCTTGTAACTGGTGCTCTTTAAGTTCCTGTTCACTTTGAAAGGCGGGCATAAAATCAGGGGTGTGCATTGCGGGTTTCTCCAAACGTATATTGGTCAGGCCTGCAGCGCCAAGTCGACTGGCGGCAGGATTTTCATCACTGGCTGCACCGAGAAAGGCTGCGCGCAGCATGGGATCATTTAAAAGATGCGCACTTTTACCCTGCTGGACAAGCCGACCGTTAGCCAAGAGATAGGCCTTGTCGGAAGCAGAGAGAGCGCGCGCGGCGTTTTGCTCAACCAGCAGAATAGTCGTGCCGCCACGGGCAAGTTGCCGTATTATGGCAAAAATATCGTCCATAATGCGCGGCGCCAGGCCCAGACTCGGTTCATCAAGCAGCAACAGGCGCGGCTCCGCCATCAGCGCCCGGCCCATGGCGAGCATCTGCTGTTCGCCCCCGGACAGCGTCCCGGCAAGTTGCTCCCTTCTC
>CBDTUM010000239.1:0-4606 GCA_965363495.1 uncultured Desulfopila sp. | reverse complement strand
CGACGCGGTCTGCAAGGTAGAATGCCTCGTTGAAATCATGGGTAACCATGATAAAAGTGGTTTTGAGTGCTGCATGCAGCTGTTTCAGTAATCGTTGTATTTCTCCCCGAAAAGAAGGGTCAAGAGCGGAAAGAGGCTCGTCGAGCAGCAGGACTCTTGGTTCTATTGCCAGTGCCCTGGCAAGTGCCACCCGCTGTCGTTCACCTCCGGAAAGATCGCGGATTGATTTGTTGAGATGGGAGGTGAGCCCAAGCGTTTCTATGATTGCCGCCAGCCCTTTATGATCCGATTTCATCTTCTGTCGTTGATAACGCAGGCCAAAAAAGATATTTTCCTGAACACTGAGATGGGGAAAAAGGGCCTGGTCCTGGTAGACAATTCCAACATGACGCTTTTCTGGCGTAATTCTGGTAACATCTTGCTTCTCAATGAATATTTTTCCGGAATCCGGGCGTCTGATGCCGGCGATGGATTTAAGGATAACCGTTTTGCCGGACCCGGTAGGACCAAGAAGGATGAAAAATTCCCCAGCAGTGATATGTAGATCAAGAGGTCCCAGGGAAAATCCTGGGAAGCGGTTCATGATTCCGGCAAGTCTAATCATCGGTTTTTACTTAGAGTAGAGGAGGCAATCCGTAAAAGAACAAAGAGAAACAGGCAAATGATAATCAGCCACACCGCCACAGGTTGAGAGTACTTCAAACCATAGGCGGTGAAACGTTCATACATGAGGACCGGGGCGATCATCGGGTGATAGGCGATAATTACCACCGCCCCGAATTCACTGATCGCTCTGGCCATACTCATAATGAAACCGGTCAGCATATGTCGCCAGGTCAGGGGGATGGTGATACGAAAAAACGTTGCTCCCTGTCCGGCCCCAAGGCTCCTGGCTACCTGTTCCAGACGTCTTGGCACCGCTTGAAAACCACCTTTGGCAGTATTGATGTAAAAGGGCAGGGCAACAAAGGTGAGCACAGTGATGATACCGGTGGTTGTGCCAAGGAGAAAAATCCCCATCTCCTGGAGCATTTTTCCCATCCAGTGATTTTTCCCGGCGAGGCTCAAAATGGCAATGCCCACAACCGGATGGGGGATCATGATCGGTAGATCAATAATACTCTCAATGACTTTTTTTCCGGTAAAATTGGAACGCGCGAGAAGATAAGCAATGGGGGTCCCAAAGACAAAGGAGATCGCTGCAGCCGCCCCCGAACAGGACAATGAAAGAAAGAGTGCTTCCCTGACCTCTGCATCAGACATAGTCTCAAGCAAATCACCAGCGGTGGTCTGGCTTATCATCTCCACCAGAGGCAGGAGAATAAACAGCAAAACCATTGTGCCGGCAGCAAAGCACGATGGTTTAAAAAGACCTAAAGACGAATTTCCGATCACCTGAAAACCTGCAACGCAAGGGCCTGCGCCGAGTGTATCCCGGTCGCAGGCTTTTTTTCTGTTATTTTTTTACTTCGACTAATGCCTGCAGCTCCGGCGACAATTTCTTTTTCATCTCTTCCGATGAAATTCTTGCTGGAATAAAGGGCGGTTGGCCCATTTCTTCCAAGACCTGCAAACCCTTTTGCGGATCCAGCAGATACTGCAGAAACAGGTTTGCTGCTCCAGGGTTCGGCGCATTGTTAAGAATTGTCACCCCATACGTTATGGCTTTGCCGGTTTGGATGGCGGTGGTTCCAGGTTTTTTCCCACTCACTTCAACCTTGGCGGTTTTATAGTAATCGTCGAGGCTGTAATCGCTGAGATTGACTTCTTTGTCCAGGATGACATATTTCAGATTGTGCTGTACCGCAACCGACAGGTATTCCCAGGCATAGTCCATGTTACCGGATTCGAGCAGGGCAATCAATTCGACGGATTTTGGTCGAATCCATTCCACTTTCCGCTGCTTCATGAGTTGGTTGTACAGTCCGTCCAATTTGAAATATTTTTCAGCCAACTGAAGCACCATGAGACTGCGATACCCGCATGGATCGACATTAGGATCTGAATATCCCCATACGACATCGGGTTTGGCGAGTATTTCCGGCCAGTTTTTGCTGGTGATTGTGTCGGCGTATTTACTCTTTCCGGTGTAGCAGAGGACCATCTGGTTGGTGGCAAAAAGGATATTGGTGTCAGCAAATTTGGGGATCAGGTTCTTATTGATGACTACGTAATCGGCTGAGGCCATAATATCAGCTGGTTTACCCAGCTCAGAAATCATTCTGGCCATCTTGGTACTTCCGCCGGATTCGCGGAGAATATCAATGTTTGGGTTATCTTGCTCAAATTGCTGTTCCATCATTTTAAAGGGTACCGACAGACTTCCCGCGTGGAAAATAATCAATTTTTCTTTATCAGCGGCCAGGGCTGCGTGGGCCAGTAATATGAGGGTGACGACGGCTAAACTACATCGCACATTCTTTTTAACTTGATACATACTCTTGACTCCTTAAGTTACTCTTGCTCAATATAAAATTTCTCTGTCGGCGGCAGATATAGTTTTGCGCCAACCGATGGTCAACTAAAAAGAGCATATGTTTATAAATAGGAAAAAATGACCGTAAATGACTTGTATGAACAGTTGTTTGCGGCCAGTAGGAAAGTCTAAAGAGGTACTTCTTCGGTGGGCGGAGGTGGTGTTTCTGCTCCATTTCTCGTATGCTTTCAAGCTGCAATTCAAATACAGCTTTTCGTTAACAATCTTTCAAACTTCCGGGTTGGTAACGGCTTTTTCTCTAAATTATGTTGTGTATCTTCCGTTCGATATTTTTTCCATAAGACACCTCTCATTACGTACTCTTTTGTACAATAGTTTGCTATCCACTCTTTTCAACCTCCCTCAGTTGGCTGAGTTCAAGACTGAAAAGGTATCAAAGAGATAAGTATCGGGGTAGAAAAAGAATCGAGAAAGTAACCAAAAAAATCATTGTCGGATCCAATGTGCAGTATATAATCATGAAAACGTCCTGTCCGGTCGTTACCGTCAGAAATTTTCCAAATCAGCGTCTTTTACTGCTCGCAAATCATTTTTTAATAGTATTGTTTGATCACAGAGTGAACCTGAAGCTTCATCAAAAAGATAAAGGGGGATTTCCATGGGACTTTATGACTTTACTTTTTATGATCTGATTAAGAGGAATGCAGTTGCTTGTGGCAGTCGTCTTTGTTGGCAGGAAATTGATGACGGCCGGCAATTGAGCTTTACCGAGTATAAGGTGCAGGTGGATCGTCTGGCAGGTGGGCTTTTCCGTGCCGGGGTCGAAAAGGGCGATCGAATCGGTGTGCTTGGCAAAAACAGTCTCGAATATTTTCTTATTTACGGGGCGGCTGCCCGCTTAGGTGCCATCGTGCTGCCGATTAACTGGCGGCTGTCAGCCGATGAGGTCTGCTTTAATCTCAACGATTGCCAGGCGGAAATTGTTTTTGCCGATGCCGAGTTTCAGCACATACTGGACACCTACCGGGAGAAGGTACCAACCGTTACTGCCTGTTATAATTTAAAGGCCGATCTCGGTGATGCCTTGAAATTTGCTTCGTTGATGGAGGCGGGCAGGCAGATACCGCCCGGTGATGTGGCGAGCACGGACGGCTTCGTCATTATCCATACGGCTGCAGTGGCCGGGCGTCCACGTGGCGCTTTGCTCAGTCATGGTAATATCGTCTGTGCCGATATGCATTTTATCAGCTGCATGGAGTTTACCCCGCAGCACGTCAATCTAAATTTGTTGCCCCTTTTTCATGTTGCCGGGCTTTTTATGGCCACCAGTACCTTCCATGCCGGGGGTGCAAGTCTCAATATCAGTAAATTTGAGGCCAAAGAGGCTGTCCGCCTGATCCAGGAAAAGGGAGCAACGCACTTTTTTGATTTCCCGCCGATTCTCGATTCCATAGTCAAGGCCGCAGCCGAAGATAATGCAGATATCAGCTCACTGAAGGCAGTGGTCGGTCTCGGCACTCCGGAGACGATTAAAAAGTTTCAATCGATGAGTGGCGGCAGCTACTATGCCATGTATGGGCAGACCGAGACCTCGTGTCTTGCCACCATCGGTAAATATGACGATCGGCCCGGATCGGCTGGAAGAATAATCATGCTTGGCGATGTGCAGTTGATGGATGAACACGATCAGGTTGTTGGTGCCGGAGAGGTGGGGGAAATTACCGTTAAGGGACCGATGGTTTTCAAGGGATACTGGGACTTGCCCGATGATAACGCCTATACCTTTCGCGGAGGGTGGCATCATACCGGTGATTTAGGGCGTTTTGATGAGGACGGTTTCTTGTTTTACGCCGGAAGAAAGGCAGAGAAGGAACTTATCAAGCCGGGCGGTGAAAATGTCTATCCGGCGGAGGTTGAAAAAGTCATTCTGCAGCATCCGGCCGTGGCCAAAACAGTGGTTATCGGTGTCCCGGATCCAAAATGGAAAGAAGGGATTAAAGCGGTTTGTCAACTTCATGCCGGCAAAACTGTGACGGCGGCCGAGTTGATTTCCTTTGTTGGAGAACGGATTGCCCGCTTTAAAAAGCCGCAATATGTTGAATTTGTGGATGCCTTGCCGATAAGCAAAGACGGTTCCCCGGATCGGGTAGCGGTGAAGTCCTTGTATGG
>CBDTUM010000238.1:0-4606 GCA_965363495.1 uncultured Desulfopila sp. | reverse complement strand
ACGGGTGTAAGTTCCTTCACGAAATAAATCTCCTGTCAAAAGCACAGGAGATTTAACAATTGGTCATTAATCCCGCCCAAGGGCATTGCGGGACTCTGTTCAGTACTCGCTTGACGGGTGTAAGTTCCTTCACGAAATAAATCTCCTGTCAAAAGCACAGGAGATTTATTTCTAAGTCACTAAAGGCACACAATGCATTTTCTATTAGTTGGTCCAGGCGCACTTGGCTGTCTTGTCAGTTCCATTGTCACAAAAGGAATGAGTGACCAAGATCAACTCACAATCCTTGATTATAATGCTGTTCGGGCTGATCATTTGACTAAAGAAGGGATCGTTTATCACTTTGGTGAGGAGCAGCTAACGTTTCCGATCACTGCTATCACCGATCCACAAGTGCTTGATCCTGTAGATGTGGTGCTTCTCTGCGTCAAATCGTACGATGTCATCAACAGCCTGGATTTTTGTAAATCAATTTTATCGAAGAACACACTGCTTATTTTCCTACAGAATGGTATCAGCCATTTTGATCTGCAGGAGCACCTGCACGAGGCCGCAGCTGCCTACGGTACCACCACAGAAGGGGCCACCCTGCTTGGTCCCGGTCAGGTTCGGCACGCAGGGAGCGGAGTTACCTACCTGGGTTTTCTCGCGCCTCCAAAACAACAGGCGGCAATAATTTTACAATACGTCCACAAGGTCTTTTCCGCCGGAGGTCTGCACACCCATCTTACCGAGAATATTCTCACCAGGCTCTGGGCAAAACTGTTTGTAAACGTTGGGATCAATGCCTTGACCGCAATCCTTGGCTGCAATAACGGCGATTTACTTACTCTGCCGGGGATTGAGACACGCATGAAGGCCGCTGTAGACGAAGCAGTGCATATTGCCAGGAAAAAAAATATTCCTATTCTGGATGATCCCTATCAGGCCACCCGCATGGTCTGTAGCAAGACCGCGAAAAATATTTCCTCAATGCTTCAGGATGTTCGAAAAAAAAGGCGCACAGAAATCGCTGCCATCAACGGAGCTGTAGTTGCCTTGGGACACATTTCGGGAATCGATACCCCGGAAAACACCCTTCTCTGTCAGGAAATAAAACAACTTGAAGCCAGTTATGTTCGACAGTAACTTTCGCCTCTCACCCCAAACGAACATAAACATCCAGGAGATAGGATTCGATTTTGATGGAGTCATTGCCGACACTGCCGAAGCATTTATCCGTCTGGCCTGTACGGAATATGGTCATTGCTCATACACCCAGAAAGATATAACCAATTTCGAACTGGAAAATTGTCTGAACATTCCTCGTGAGCAGGTAGAGAAGATATTTACCGACATCCTCACCGACTCTCTCGCCACGCAACTGCGCCCAATGCCAGGCGCGGTACAAAGTCTTGAACATTTCACTCTCACTTCCATAGTGACCATCATTACCGCTCGCTCACTCGACAATCCGGTTTTTGACTGGCTCGATCATTTTTTCAGTAAAAAAGCCAGAAAAAATTTAAGAGTGGTTGCAACCGGTGATCATAATGACAAAATTCGTTACATTCATCAACATAGTTTGAAATATTTCATCGACGATCGGGCTGAAACCTGCAAACAGCTCGTATTAGAACAGATTACCCCCTTTGTCTTTACTCAACCATGGAATCGAGATCGTCACAATCTACTGACGGTTGCTAATTGGAAAGAAATCCGGGCACTCGTTTCAGAGTAGAAACTGGAGAAGATTATTATGCAATGCCCACACTGCAAGGGTGAAATTGAAACCCACCGAAACCCGGCACCGACTGTCGATATTATAATCGAAATAGGCGAAAGGATAGTACTTATCGAACGGAAGAATCCTCCCTATGGGTGGGCACTCCCCGGAGGTTTTGTCGATTACGGTGAGTCTTATGAGACGGCCGCTTTGCGGGAGGCTGAAGAAGAAACCGGCCTCAAGGTTATTGGCCTGCGCCAATTTCATACCTATTCTGATCCAGGGCGCGACCCTCGCGGCCACACCGCCTCAACCGTTTTTATCGGCAGCGCCAGCGGTTCACCCTGTGCAGGTGACGATGCGGCGCGTGCGGAGCTTTTCGCTCAGGACTCACTGCCGTCATTGGCTTTTGATCATGATAAGATTTTGGCAGATTATTTCAAGAGTAAAAGATAAGGTTTTACCGTCTGGTTCCCATGCAGCGCATGGGAACCAGACGGTAAAATTCACTATAAAACGGTTCGCAACAACCAGTAGCCGAAAAGACCCATACCTATGGATCCATAGATCATCATTCAGGGAGTACAGTTACTACCGTATTTTTTGGCGATGAAGCCAAAGGTGGCAAGCCCGACCAGTCCGGCTCCCACCAGAATTACGACTTCTTTCATAAGGATCTTATCTCCTTGCTTTCTGCCCCGATCTCTTGCGAAGACGAATCGATTCTGGGGTTACCTCGACAAGTTCATCGTCGTTAATATAGGCAATGCATTCTTCCAGAGACATGGTGACCGGAGGAGTCAGAATAACGGCGTCATCAGTACCGGATGCCCGCATATTCGTCAGTTTTTTCCCTTTCGCCGGATTAACAACCAAATCGGCCGATCGGCTGCACTCTCCGATGATTTGGTCGGGGTACAACGGTGCACCGGGATGGATGAACAGTTTTCCGCGTTCCTGCAGATTGAATAAGGCAAAGGCAACCGCTACGCAAGGTTCTTTGACCAAAAGCACACCGCTTATTCTATTGGTAATATCTCCGGCGTATGGACCATATTCAGAAAAGACATAGGACATCATGCCCATTCCTTTGGTATCGGTCATGAACTGGGAACGATAGCCAAGAAGGCCGCGCGTTGGAATATTGAACACCATCCGGACCATCCCGTTAGCACTGTTCATTTCCTCGAGCTGGCCTTTCTGTTTACCAAGTTTTTCGATAACCGCCCCCTGATACAACTCATCTACATCAACGGTAAGTTTTTCATAGGGTTCTAAGACCTTACCTTTCTCATCATGACGGAGAATAACCTGGGGACGGGTCACTTGTAACTCATACCCTTCCCGCCGCATTTTCTCGATGAGAATTGACAGGTGCAATTCGCCGCGGCCAGAGACCTTGAAACCCACAGCATCCTCTAGAGGTTCACATTGCAATGCCACATCGGCAAGAATTTCACGCTGCAACCGGTCATTGATATGGCGTGAGGTGACATACTTGCCCTCCTTACCGGCAAAGGGTGAATCATTCGGGATGAAATTCATCGAGATAGTCGGCGGATCGATGGTGACAAGTGGCAAGGGGCGAGGGTCGTCCGCATCAGTAAAGGTTACCCCAACCGTCACATCATCCATGCCGGCCACGGCAACAATTTCACCAACTCCAGCTGATTCCACAGCAATTTTTGCATCGCATTCAAACCGGAAAATCTTGGAAATCCGCACCGGCTTGATAGAGCCGTCACGGCGAGCGACAACGATTGGCTGGTTAAGTCGCATGGTTCCGTTGACCACCTTGCCGATACCCAGCCTGCCCAGATAGGGCGAATAATCGATAGTGCCGACCTGCATCTGCAAGGGCTCCTCGCTGGAGCCGGATGGTGCCGGAGTATGATCGACAATCATCTGGGAAATATGCACCATATTACCTCCGTTTTCAACGGGGTCTTCGGGATCCAGGAGGGAATAGCCGTTTTTAGCTGAAGCATAGACCACAGGGAAATCAAGTATATCATCAGGGGCATTGAGTTTTACAAACAGATCAAAGACCTGATCCACGACCCACTCACAACGGGCAGCAGGTTTGTCGATCTTATTGATGACAACGATAACCGGAAGATTGTTTTCCAGGGCCTTTTTCAGCACAAAATAGGTCTGGGGCATTGGTCCTTCCTGTGCATCAACAAGCAATAGAGCACCATCTGCCATACGCAGAACACGCTCTACCTGACCACCAAAGTCGGCATGCCCGGGGGTATCTATGATATTGATCCAGTAATCTTTATAGTTATATGAGCCATTTTTGGCAGTAATGGTGATACCACGCTCGCGTTCCAGATCCATAGAGTCCATCATTCGCTCGGACACTTCCTGGTTATCACGAAACATCCCGGATTGTTTAAAAAGCTGATCCACCAGCGTTGTCTTACCATGATCAACATGGGCGATAATTGCCACATTACGAATTTTACTCTGTTCCATCTTGTGCCCGAAAGGCCTCCGACTACTACGGTTTTATTCCCCACTACAACTCTGAGGCGTAAACACCTGGTTATACAAACAAAAAAAGCACATGCCTCAAGTAGCAGTGCCTTCGATACGAATATTTCACGTTGAAAACTTCATAGCTTACCCTAGAATTGACTTAAACACAAGGGCGACATCAACAGGGTACATTAACCATGATTTTCACATAAGCCATTAGAGTTGCGATAAAACAAGGCTGCGGGCTTTTGCTGAACGGAGGAGGGCCGGCACATTTTCATCGATATAGTCATAGACACGGGGCCGTTTATTTTCCGCCGGACGCATTATCCGGCCTATAACCTGGAGCAATCGTCCTTCAAAACGTATCGGCGTCGTCAAAAAAAGCGTGGCAAGACCGGGGCAGTCGAATCCTTC
>CBDTUM010000237.1:0-4615 GCA_965363495.1 uncultured Desulfopila sp. | reverse complement strand
TCCGGCACTGGTGAATGCTTACAGTTCGGAGGTTATTCAGGATTTGGCGGTTTTCTGGCGAAAGCGTAAATCAAAGAACCGAAATTGCTGCTCCTCTATGAACCGACCGGGTCAGTTAATCTCAGAGTGGCAAATAGCCAGAAGACCGGCAAGCTGGCACGATCTGCTGCTTCGATTGAGATATCTCTCTTTGGCTCTGAGAGCTTTCAGATTGGTGGTGCTATGGTGACCACGATTCGCATGTCTGTTGTCGCCCGAACGCCATGGGGTTCACGTATCTGCGAAATAAGGATATTGCCTGTTCTGGCAGGAATTTCAGCATCGTTTGCACCTATGAAGACCCCCTCTCCTTCGATCACCTGGATGGAAAGTTCGCCATCCAGATCATGCGAATGGACCGGGAAAGTCACTCCGGCTTTCAAATTAAAATTTATTATTTTAAAAAATTCGGAGTCTTCAACCAGAAAAAACCGTTTCATTGCGCCTTCGGTAAATTCACGGGTTGTATTGAGATCGAGTACTTTCATTTGTTCTCCCTGTTGGTTGTGTAAGAATTTCTGTTAGAAAATATAAGCACCAATTATTTGTTGTCGCTTTACGGTGCAATCTATCATCACTGCTGCAATCCACCCTTGATATGAGTCAATTTATGATGATTCAATTATTTTTCACCAAAAGCCAACGAACAACACTGGATAAAATCTTCTATTTATCGTATTAATTAAAGGCTATAAGGATGGCTTGACAGGTTATTCTTGATCTTCGCCTCTGTCGCTTTAATGACGAATTGGCCTTCTTCATGCGACAGGGGCGTACTTACTGTACGAAATCATCAATTCTGATAGGTGCTTTTATGGTTCACCCGGAAAAAATCGCCCCAGAAAGAGCGCAAGCTCATACGGTAACAGATGAAACTATTTTAAAGATTGCTAAAGAAATATCGATAAAGTTTATTGAAGTCGGCAGGATAACGCCCGCCACTTTTGAACAGTCTTTCAAAAATATTTTCTCCGCAATTGATGCAACGGTTAAAAAAGGTAAATGATGCTCTCTTTAGCGAAAAATCTCAACGCCGCACCCCAGAATATAAAACATATACACCTGATGGGAATTTGCGGTACCGGTATGGCGGCTCTGGCCGGGATGCTACAAAAAACTGGTTATACGGTGACCGGCAGCGATAGTCAGGTCTACCCACCCATGTCTGATTTTCTCGCCGCTTTACATATCAGCGTCTGTAGCGGGTATGGTGCCGAGAATCTCAATCCAGCTCCCGATCTGGTGATCGTCGGCAATGTTATTACCCGTAAAAATCCGGAGGCGATCGCCCTTGCGGAACTGCAGCTGCCGTACCTCTCTTTTCCCCAGGCCCTGGCACATTTTTTCATCCAGTCTCGGACTTCTCTGGTAATTTCAGGTACGCACGGCAAAACGACAACATGCTCTCTGCTGGCAACTGCTCTCTATCATGCGGGCCTTGACCCATCCTTTATGATTGGCGGCATAGTCGGTGAATTCGGCACTAATTTCCGCCTTGGAGAAGGCGATTACTTTGTCGCCGAAGGAGACGAATACGACACTGCTTTTTTTGACAAAGAATCAAAATTTCTGCATTACCGTCCAAAGGTGGCGGTGATCACCTCCATTGAATTTGACCACGCCGATATTTTCAGCGATCTGGAGGCGATTAAACGATCATTTAAAAAGTTTGTCGCGCTCCTGCCTGCAGACGGTTTGCTGATCGCCAATCTCGATGATGCAAATGTTGCAGAAATCGCGGCAAAAGCTCCCTGCGCTGTACAGGGTTATGGCCTCGACCCTTCATTCACCTGGGCTGTGCAAAATATAAAAGTCGAAAATGCAACCAGCCATTTCGACGTCCTTAAAGACGGGATGCCATGGGCTTCCATGACCGTTGGGCTCCCCGGTAGACACAATTGCCTCAACAGCCTTGCTGTGTGCGCGGTTATGCATCACCTCGGGGTGAATCCTCTCATTATAAACACCGGGCTGAAAAATTTTGCCGGGGTAAAGAGGAGACAGGAGGTGCGCGGCATCGAAAATGGGATCACCGTTATCGATGACTTCGCCCACCACCCGACTGCTGTTCGAGAAACGCTGGCGGCTCTGAAAAGTGGCTATGCTAATCAAAGATTAGTGGCGGTCTTTGAGCCAAGAACCAACTCCTCGCGACGCGCCATTTTTCAAAAAGATTACGCCGGCGCATTTGACTCAGCCGACATCATTCTGCTGCGGGAACCAGATCCCATTGCAGGACTGGCAAAAGAAGAGCTGTTCTCTTCGGCCAGACTGGAGGCGGATCTGATCGCCAGACATTTGACTGCCGAGGCATTTCAGAAAACCGACGATATTCTCAATAAACTGAAAACGATCCTCCAAACAGGCGATGTCGTGGCAATCCTATCCAATGGAGGCTTTGACAACATCCATATCCGCCTGCTGGAACAGATCAGGAATACGCAATGCGGGCAATGAAAACTTACTCAGTGATGGGAAGAAGCGTGTCATGCAGCTTCTCGAACAACTGCTTGTAATTGGCGGAACGATCTCCGGCTTTGCCCCGTTGCTCGATGTGCAGAGCAGTGGCGGCGCAGTCATTAAGGCCAAGATTTAAAAATGCACCTTTTATAGTATGGCCGACCTCGCCTATTGTCTGTGGATTGTCAGCCGCCACAGCTTTCTCCAAATTTTGCATATGCGTCTGCAAAGTTGCAATAAAACTTGGCATCAACTTCTCTATCTGTTCTGCGGGCAGATGGAATTGTTTTGCGAGATGTGTTTTGATATGATCAATTTTCTGCTGCATCCTCAACACCATTAAAGTAACAATTGTAATCAATCGTTTGTTGTTTGCTAAAAGCGACGGCTTTCTATCCTTAATCAGCCGGAGATAGTGCAATTGTTCGAGTAGATTTGTCCGGCTGAACGGTTTTATCAAATAAGCGGACGGTACATCATCCATCGACTCATGCTGCCATGAGTAAAGTATGTATTAGGTATAACAACCAGAAACGAAGAATTAAACTAAAACTGCATTTTTTACCAAAATATTTACCAACCGAAGAATTTTCTTATGGATATCCTCGACAGGATTGCCTCACTCATCCGTTCTCATAATCTGCTTGTGGAAGATGATCGAATACTCGTCGCCGTTTCCGGAGGGGCTGATTCCATGGCATTGCTGCACATTCTCGCGGGTATATCTCTGCCGCTGGAGCTCATAGCAGTGTATATCGACCACGGTCTTCGACCGCAGGAAACGCCGCATGAACAGGAAATTATTGCCGGCAGCTGCCGATCTCTTGATATTACCTTTGCAGTCCGGACGGTAAATGTACTGAAAGCTATGGCAGAGGGGAAAAAATCTCCGGAAGAAGCGGCCAGAATACTGCGGTATAGCGCACTGGAGGAGCTCAGGCAGCAATATAACGCCCGATACATCGCCGTCGGCCATACCGCAGATGACCAGGTGGAAGAATTTTTTATCCGATTGATTCGAGGCAGCAGCAGCAGAGGACTCTCCGGGATGAGAATAAAAAGGCAGCGCATCGTTCGTCCGCTGCTATTTGAAAACAAGGCAGGACTTATGACATTTCTTGCCGACCGAGACGTGCCCTGGTGTCTGGATTCTTCCAACCTGGATCGAGCTTTTTTGCGCAATCGCGTCCGACTGGACTTATTGCCGCTTCTTGAAAAAGATTTCAATCCTGCTTTGCGCAAAACCATTGTGCAAAACATGGACATCCTTGCAGAAGAAGACAACTTCCTTGAAAAGGATGCTGCAAGTACCTATAACAAATGCGTCGTGTTGTCGGAAGTATTAGTAAATAAAGAACTACGACCGCAACTAATCATCAAAAGAGAGCAATTCATTGCCGCCCATCCGGCAATACAGAGAAGAATCCTGGAGAAAGCCTGCTGGCAGATGGGAATTCGCCCGACCTATGAGCACATTCGCACCCTGGTAGAATGTATAGTCACCGGCAGAAACGGCAGCGAACTCCATCTTGAGAATGGCGTTCGAGCGGAAAAATCACCACACACCCTGCGCCTCGTAAGGCCCCTGCCGGGCAATATGCGGCGCGGGTCCGTACCACCTTCAGCTCGTATCAATCAGGTAGTTCCCGGAGCAGGCACATACGCAGTGAACGGCACCGGCAAGGAACTCGTCGTCAAAGAAATATCGCCAACTGACCAGACTGAAAAAAATCCGAGAGAACTTTACCTTGATCTGGCCGGAATATCATTTCCTCTTCTACTCCGTTCTTTTCTACCGGGTGAGATCTTTTATCCCTATGGCGGTCCGGGCAAAAAGAAAATATCTCGATACCTCAATGAACGGAAAATCCCGGCAAAAGATCGTGCTGCGTGGCCAGTTCTTCTCAGCGAAGGTAGAGTCGTGGCACTGGTTGGTCTGCAACTTGATCACAACTTCCGCATTACAAGTTCCACCAGCAACGTTCTGTCGATATGCTGGCAAAATCAAAAAACGTAAATTTGTTTTCAGGACTTTTTCCTGAGAATCCGTTTATCACCAATCCGCATAGTCACTTTAATTCGATCCAGATACTCCAGAATCGGAATAGAAAATTTT
>CBDTUM010000236.1:0-4683 GCA_965363495.1 uncultured Desulfopila sp. | reverse complement strand
GATAAGCGCGCAGCACAACCCTAATTTTTGTTTCATGCCTCCGGAAAGCTTACCGGCAGGACGGTCCCTGAAAGGTGCCAGACCTGTGGCGGCAAGCAGCTCGTCGGCGCGACGCTGCCTTTCGGTGCGATCCTGGCTGAACAGGCGGCCGAAAAATTCGATATTCTCAATGACCGACAGGGTCATGTACAGGTTGCGGCCCAGGCCCTGGGGCATGTACGCGATCCGTGGGCACACTTGCGCACGGTGCTGCCTGTCACGCATGTCGCCATCAAGAACCTCCACAGTCCCCAGCTGAATTTTGCGTACCCCTGCAATCAAAGCCAGCAGGCTCGATTTTCCCACGCCATCGGGACCTATAACCCCTGCCATACAGGCCGCAGGAATCTGTAGATCGATCGAATCAAGTGCCGTAGTCCGGCCATAGTGATGGCTGAGGTCTGCAACACGCGCTATGCAGACATCCGGCTGTTTCATGGCAGTTTCCTGCGCTGTATATCTTCCGGCCACTCAGCCTGTGGGTCGAGACGCACATAGGCGACACCCGGCACCCCCGTCTTCACTTGTTCGAGATGGCTCATCAGTAATTCAGGGGCAATTGTAACCTTAATGCGAAACATGAGCTTTTCCCGCTCTGTACCGGTTTCAACTGCCTTGGGGGTGAACTGGGCATTGGGGGCGACAAAGGAAACTTTGGCTGGAACGGTAATATCCGGTAAGGCATCGAACACGAGCCGGGCCTCTGCCCCTATCCGCACCCTGCTTGCCTGCGCAGTCGGCAAAAAGATGGTCATATAAACATCGCTCAGATCAAGCACGGTAAGAATTTTACCGCCTTCCGGCAGGATTTCACCAGGTTCGACCAAGCGGTAGAGGACCCTTCCCCTGATAGGTGTTGTAATGACGCTATCACTGAGAATCGTCTCGATTTCTTCCTTTTTTGCAAGAGCAACATTGATCACGGCATCAGACTGAAGAACCTGCGCCTCGGCTTCAGCAAGTAATGCAGAAGCTGCTTCCATTGCCGCGCGGTCATGATCAAGCTGTTTTGCGGCAATGGCAAATTTATTCGAATGATAGGTTGCCTGCGAGCGCTCATAGTCCTTTCTGCTGACGACCATTTCACTCTTTCTTTGTTGTACCAGCGCCTCGGCATATTTTTTAGCCTGGCGAGCCTGTTCGACGGAGGCCTCGGCCTGCCTGTGCATGGCCTCTAACGTTTTCGTATCAATTCGAGCCACAACCTGGCCTGCCTGGAGAAAATCACCTTCACGACAGAGTATTTCGGCAATACTTCCTTTGTTCTTCGTTGCGATGTCAACCTCGGTTGCCTCAATGCGGCCGTTTCCCGAGGCAATGGTGTCAGGTTGTTCTTCCGCGTTGTGCCGGAACCACAACCAGCCGCCTGTACCGGCAACTGCGACGAAGATAATCCCGATAATAAGCCTGTTCTTGAATCTATTGTCAGCCATGCGATACTCCACCAGGTTAAGTCTTTGCTCATTACTTGTAACGGGAAATGAAATGCAGAAACCATGCCATCCGACGAGGCAAATCAGATAAACAGAATATCAGCACCTTATCCTGAAAATATGGGAAGTTGGCTCATGTCCCTTGGGAAAATTACAAAAATTGCAGGCAATCTACAAAAATTTGCAGATTCTGAAGAGATGGCGTTGTAACGATATGAAAATTTGAATGAATTAGGGATGGACCATTAACAGTCGGATGGCTTTATGGCGATCTGTTCTTTCCCGTTTTGCTCTCTGGCATGAGACGAACAGATCGCGCAGACATCACAATGTCTCATTTAGAGACAAACACTCATTCTAGATAGTTTCCTTATATGGATGACACGTAAGTGCTGGACAAGGTACTCTTTTTATCACTCGCTCGGCAACGCTCCCCAGCCACATTTTCTCCAATCCTTTCCTGCCGTGTGTTCCGATAACAATCAGGTCAGCACCTTTTTCTTTTGCGTAATCAAGTATAGAATCTACAATATCTCCACGACATACCTTCCCCTCGCATTCCGGAGAGATATTCCTGGTCTCTTCGACGAGTTGGTTCATTTTTTGTTCCGCCTGTTTCACCGCCTCAGTATTAAAGAGTACCACGGACGGGGGAGGAAAATCATAGTCACCATAAAGATTTGGGTTTTCGACCACATGAACGAAATGAAGCGTAGCGTTAAGTGTCTTGGCAATATACACCGCATATTTAACCAATTGACTCGTGTGCTGGAGAAAATCTATCGGCACAATAATTATATGAATTTCTTTCATGGTAATTCTCCTTAGTGACTTAGAAATAAATTTCATGTGCTTTTACAAGAAATTTATTTCGTGAAGGAACTTACCCCGCAAAGCTTTTTGGCGGGGTTATTTTTTTCTAACCGTTCACAAGCACCCCATTTTCGTCCGATCAGGCTCCCTTACCTAGCCAACTCTAGCTAGGAGGCCTGTTTGAACAAACCTGGAGCCCTGGTTGAACGATTACTGATCCGGGTTATGCGCGCACCTACTGCCTTCCGGTGAACGATTACGTTTTTTGAAAGTCAGCAATTATCGTGAAACAGCGGCCAAAAACTCTCTCCACAAAGCAGTGTTGTCGATTGTTCGACATCTTGTTTGGCTGTATTGGTGGAGCTATACTACAAACCTTTATGCAAAATTGATTCCCAGGTATGTCGGTAAATCCTCTCTCAGCTAGAGACGCTCATTTTCAGGTAGAAATCGTCATGCCTCCCATCATCCGATCTATTGGAATGCTTTGTGCTAGTGTACTGACAGCTACAACACAGGATACATACTCTTCCAAGGGAAATCATATAGGAAGAACAACGCAGAGGTAATAAAAACGCTGCAAAAAGATGGTGCAATGGTATTAAAATGTACCTGTTTGCAGTGACAATTGTGAGATAAAAGACAGAGGAATGTGTCAGGATACTTGTCAGGATGTAAAGAAATTACTTTGCAGAAAAAGCCCGAAACATCAATTGGAGTTGCAACATGGGACAACAGAATTTGGACCGTATCATCAAGCCTCAAAAGGTAGCGGTAATTGGCGCAAGCGAGAAGCCTGACTCGATCGGTAGTGTTTTAATGAAAAACCTGATTGAAGCCAATTTTCCAGGATCGGTGCTGCCGGTGAACCCGAAATACCAAAAAATTTTCGGCTATCCAGCCTACAGTTCGATTGCCGACCTCGATGTTGGAGTTGACCTGGCAATCATCGCAACCCCGATCCAAACAGTACCCGAGATCGTCCGGGAGTGTATAAACAGAAAGGTCGGGGGTGCTATTGTTCTTTCCGCCGGTGGAAAAGAAGCCGGTGAGTCAGGCAGTGAAATTGAGCGTAAAATCCGCGAGGTGATCCTTCATTCCGGGTTTAGAATTATAGGGCCAAACTGCCTTGGCATAATCCAGCCCAGTGGCAGGCTCAATGCAACTTTTATATCCGGGATGCCTCCTGAAGGTAATCTGGCGCTTGTATCGCAAAGTGGCGCCATCTGTTCTGCGATCCTTGATCTGGCCTTCAAGGAACGAATCGGTTTCAGCCATTTTATCAGTATCGGTTCGATGCTGGATGTCGATTTCGGCGACATGGTCGATTATCTCGGCAATGATCCTTCAGTTAAAAGTATCCTTTTATATATAGAAAATTTAACAAATTTCAGAAAATTTATGAGTGCGGCCCGTTCAGTATCGCGGGTAAAACCCATTATAGTTTTAAAAGCAGGCAGGAGTAAAGCCGGTGCCAAGGCCGCGGCTTCTCATACCGGGGCTATGGTCGGGGAAGATGCCGTCTATGACGCTGCCTTTAAGCGTGCGGGTATCGTCAGGGTGGACACCATCGAAGAACTTTTCGATTGTGCTGAGTTGATGGCAAAACAACCGCGCCCTCGCGGTCCACGTCTTGGCATAATTACTAATGGCGGCGGGCCGGGCGTAATGGCCGCCGATTTTCTGGCCCGGCATGGTCATGAGCCCGCTCTTCTTGATGTCGAGACACTTGCCAGACTCGATGCCGTCCTGCCGACATATTGGAGCCACAACAATCCAATAGATATTCTCGGTGATGCCTCGGCACAGAGATTTCATCAGGTACTGGATATTTGCCTCCACGCCCGGTGTTTTGACGGAGTTCTGGTCATTCTCGCACCCCAGGCCATGACCGAGCCCATGACTGTCGCCAAGACACTTGCAGCCGCAATACAGGGTCATCAATTCCCGATCTTTGCCAGCTGGATGGGTGGAAAAAGTGTCGGAGAGGCCGTCGAATTCCTCAATGAAGCGAAAATTCCCACTTTCGACACCCCGGAAAGAGCGGTTCGAGCCTTCCTGTATATGGTAGCCTTCACCAGAAACCAGGAGATGCTTCTCGAGGCACCGCCAAAAGTGAGCCGAGATATGGTTTTTGACCATAGCCAAGCAAAAAAGATGTTAACCGGGTCGATCAAAGATGGTTTTTTACCGGAGTCAGATGTCTGGCAGCTCCTTGCAGCCTATGGTCTGCCTGTGGTCCAAACAGTTGTTGCGGGCAGTGAAGAACAGGCCTCTCAATTAAGCAAAGACCTGGGGTATCCTGTTGTTCTTAAGCTTTTTTCTTCTGACATTACCCATAAAACCGATGCCGGCGGTGTGCATCTCGACCTGCGGTCCGATGTGGATGTTCGCAGAG
>CBDTUM010000235.1:0-4692 GCA_965363495.1 uncultured Desulfopila sp. | reverse complement strand
TGTTCGTCCTTTTCATTACGGCGAATTGTTGGCCAAGCGCAAGGTTCTCGGCAGCGAGATTCGAGGTGATTTTGAACTTCGACCAAACGAACAAAACAAAATTTCCAAGCGTTTTTATCATGATTTTAGATTGGCAGGCGCATGCAAATTTGTCATTAATTTCCAAAAGTACTAATAATTGCGAAGGACAGGGTAGGTGAGCTAAATGATCAAGGTCTATATCGAGAAAAAGCGGGCCATTGCTCCCTAAACCCCAGTATAATCTGTAAGGTACTATGAACTCTGGACTCTGCTCTTAAGAAATTGCTCAGATTATTTTTGCAGTAAACACTATACTGAACGATCGTTCAGTATAGTGTTTACTGCAAAAAAGCCGGAAAATTAAGGTGAACAAACGCTCAGTATGATACTTTATCTTTTAATGGTCAATTTGCTAAACGTAGAAATAGGGACTTAGAGGAAATTGAGTATGAAACTTTATTACTCTCCGACATCAACAACATGAAAAATGATTGCTGCTCGACACTGAAGGACGCTATCTGATGATTCCAGAGATTGAAAGATTAGGTAGGCTAGGCGAAATCGCCTGATATTTCTTACTCATCAACACAAGGAGCAATATGAAGAAAAAAATGTTCGTTCTAACATCGGCATTCGTAATGGCAGGTACTTTGTCCCTTGGCTATGCGGCAAACATCGAGAAGGGCAAGTCTTTATTTGAAAGCCCAACTCTCGGTGGCGGCACCACCGGCAAAAGCTGCATAACCTGTCATTCCGGTGGTGAAGGTTTTGATGATGATCTGTTTGATCGTAAGACCTTCAAAATCATGGGCATGGATAAGAACAATGTTGAGGAAATTGTTAATGTCTGTATAGAAAGGCCTTTGGGTGGTGCCGCCATTGATCCCCAAGGCGAAGAAATGCAGGATCTGATTGCCTATATGAAAACCTTGGTATCGAAATAGTCAAAGAAAAAATTGAAGAACAAGTTTAGGTTCTGTCGCAAATTTGACTCTGCCATTAACACTTCCTCCACGGAAAATGAAAATATCATAGCAGAAGCCGGCAAAGCAGCCAATGGCAGAGTCAAATTTGCGACAGAACCCTCAAGACTTGATAATTGCTTACCCGCTGTTTTTCTTGCTAAAACCAGAACCTGACCCCCACAACAAGCTCAAAATTATCGACGTCCGTACCCTCCTCCTGAGCGTAATCAGCGGTTTGACCATATAACCTGATCCAGTTAACACCTATGTAGGGGGCAAATTCGCGGCGGATTTCATATCGCAGGCGCAATCCGGCCTCGACGTTGGCGATACCCGAGCCGGTTCCAGTGGCAGCGTCATCTTTACCGTACAAATTCATCTCAACGTCAGGAACCAGTATTAGCCTCTGGGTAACCATGATTTCATATTCCGCCTGCAGGCGGGCAGAGGTTCGACCGCCTTCTCCAACAAACACAGCGGCATTAATATCGAAAAAATAAGGGGCCAGACCTTTGAAGCCAAATGCCAGCCAGTCGCGATCCGGAGTGGGCCGAATATCACGGCGCCAGCCAAACTGCACATCCCAGAAGGGCGCAATTGCATGACTGTACAGTGCCTGCATTTCCACTTCATCAGCCTGACCGTCGACGTATTCGCCTTCGGTCTTGAACCAGATCTTATGCAGGTCCTTACCGATCCAACCCTCGGCATCCCAAACCAGCGGGTCGCTCCCGTCGGCAGCACGGACTTCTAGTTGATCAATCAACAGCATTGCCAATAAGGGATCATCATTCATCTCGCCGGCAAATGCGATTTGTGGAATGACCAGTACCAACGCCAGTAGCAATATATTTTTTTTCATAGCCATAATCCTCATTAACCTACAACAACTTTCCGGAACATCCCCAGCATGTGATACAACAGGTGACAATGATAGGCCCAACTGCCCATTGCATCTGCGGTTACCAGATAGCTTATCTTTGCTCCAGGTTGAACAATGACCGTGTGTTTGCGAGGAATTCGCCTGCCGTCTCCGGTTTCCAATTCACTCCACATTCCATGCAGGTGCATTGGATGATTCATCATTGTATCATTGACGAAGGTAATCCGCAGCCGTTCGCCGTATTTGAAGCGTAGCGGTTCGGCATTACTATATTTAATTCCGTTAATCGACCACATATAACGGGCCATATTACCAGTGAGGTGCAGCTGGATCTCCCGCTGGGGATCACGCGGGTCGGCAGTCGTATAGAGGTTGCGAAGGTCTGCATAGGTGAGTACCCGGCGGCCATTGTCGCGCAGCCCTACACCTGGATCATCAAGCCGGAACTGTGGGTTTTCAGACCGCATTTCAACATGGGGGCCGAATTCCGTAGGCGCGTGGACGACTTTTTCACTGCTGCCTCCTCCAGCACTGCCAAACATCGTCATCCCGTCAATCTCAAGTGAATCGGATTTCATGGCGGTCATGCCCTGTATTGCGGACATGTCGTGATCCATCCCACCCATTTCCTGCATTGAGGACATATCATGGCCCATGCCGGCCATACTGCTCATATCCATTCCCATATCCTGGTGTGTAAGCAATGGGTAGGGGTCAAGATCCGGCACATCTGCGGTAACTGCCGGATCAGGAGTAAGAGTGCCCCGGGCATAGCCTGTCCGATCCAGGGCCTGGGCAAAAATGCAGTAGGCGCGGTCATCCTTCGGGGAGACGATCACATCATAAGTTTCGGCAACTCCGATGCGAAACTCATCAACCGTAACCGGCTCGATATTCTGTCCGTCAGCTGCAACTACGGTCATTGAAAGTCCGGGGATGCGTACATCGAAAAAACTCATTGCCGAACCGTTAATAATGCGCAGGCGCACCCTCTCCCCACGTTTGAACAACCCGGTCCAGCCATCGGCAGGGGTTTGCCCGTTCATCAGGTACGTATAGGTGTACCCGGTAACATCAGAGAGATCGCGATCGCTCATGCGCATCCGGTTCCACATGGCGCGTTCCTGCCAGGTGCGGGACAGACCTTTTTGTTGAATGTCACGGAGTAGGTCTGCGCTTGTTCGTTCGGCAAAATTATAATAGCCGGACATTTTCTTGAGCTTTGCGTAGATATCAGCCGGGTCTTCATCTGACCAGTCTGACAGCATAACAACGTAATCCCGATCAAAGCTGAACGGCTCCGGTTCCAGGGGATCAATAATGATAGGTCCATAGAGGCCGGTCTGCTCCTGAAAGCCGGAATGGCTGTGATACCAATAGGTCCCGTTCTGCCTGACATCAAATTGATACCGGAAGGTTTCGCCGGGATCGATCCCTTTAAAACTTATGTCAGGCACCCCATCCATCCGGGTTGGCAGGATGATGCCATGCCAATGAATCGAGCTCGACTCCGCAAGCCGGTTAGTGACGTTCAGGGTCACCTGGTCACCTTCCCTCCATCGCAGAATCGGGGCGGGAACTGAACCGTTCACTGCCGTTGCCACCCTACTCCTGCCCGTATAGTTGACGGTCTGCGGGGCGATGGATAGATCGAACCGTTTACCACGCAGGGTTTTCATTCCCAAGGGAGAATCAACTGCCGCCAACAGGCGCGCGGGAGACAACCCCAGTCCCAGCAACGCCCCGCCCATTGCCATTCCTTTGACAAACAGGCGGCGCGTGAGAGGAATCTCATCGAAATCCATAAGCATCTCTTCAAATTTAGACTTGATTTTCATGCTTCCCTCATTTCTTTTTTGCTTGATGGACCAGCGGGAGCGAGCGTAAAGAAACCTACGGTTTTGATTCATCCTCCCACTCAGTCTTAATGCACATATGAGACATCTTGCTGAACATACAGCTATTTATCCATGCAACCTTGACCATCTGTTTCTTTTTATTTTACAAACCAATTGGCGTTAAGGTAAGATTATGACAGATTTTCTCGAAAAGAGAACTAATAATAACGTTCAGTTATAACGAATAGACTGCGAAACCGTAGGTTTCTGTACGCTCGCTCCCGCTGGCCCAGATTATGCCATGCACTTTTCCGACCCTTTTTTTGTACAAAATTTTAACCTCGCCAGTGTGAAGAGAGACCCAGTTGCAGCAAGTATCGTCTAAAATGTAACGAGCGATTGAATGTACCACAGGCAAACGTTGCATGTGCCGCATCGCTTGTATTCATTGTCATGCCGCGCCGGCTGCCCGAGTAAACAAGGAATAGGTGTCTTTACTTCATTAATCAACTGCCGAGGCGATTCATCCATACATACCAATGGGAATCGTGCTTTTTGGTGTCGGAGTTAAAAGATTATTCCATTACTCCCCGGACCCCACAATCTAAACCCATAACTGCCAAAGAAATATGATAATTAGTGATAATACAAATGTATCAATAAGTTGAGGTAATTTAATTGTGTATAAGATGTCATCAATTCTGGATAAACTTTTAATCCATAGGGGGCAATATTGATCTAATACTTCAACTCTGTCGTCAATCGCTTTCGGGGCTCTTCTGCCACTTTCCACGGCTGTCCTTCGCAGATATTCGTAAGTTCGGAAATAATTGATAAACTTCGTGTTCCTGCCAATCTAAAATCATGATAAAAACGTTACGAAATCTTGTTTTGGTCATATGGGCGAAGACCAAAATCTCTTCGAATCTGGCTGCCGAGAACCTTGCGCTTGGCCAACAATTCGCCGTAATGAAAAGGACGAACA
>CBDTUM010000234.1:0-4764 GCA_965363495.1 uncultured Desulfopila sp. | reverse complement strand
CGACAACACCGTCAAGCGTGCTGAATAGATGCAACCTTCTCAGGCTTTCCTCAATGGATTTCTGTTGTAGCTTATCTTGTTTATGTTCGAGATCAGCCATTTTTTTAGAGATCAATGCGGCATCTTTTTCAAAGGAGGCTTGCTCCATTTCCCAGTCTGTTGCAGCGCCACTCTGTACTGCTGCCTTCATTTTTCCCAAATATCTCTGCTTCTGCCTGAGCGCTGTTGCTGCAAGATTCACCTCAGTTAAATTATTCGATTTTGCCGAGATAATTTCCAACTGAATCCGTTCAAGTCCATCTTCTTGTCGCGCAAGAATATCTCCGTTTTTTACCAGATCACCTTCTTGAACCATAATTTCAATAAGCTTGCCGGCCTGCGCAAATGAGAGTTCAATATCGGCACTTGCTTTGGTAATAGCCTCAAGCTGGGCAAATTGATCTTCAGCCAGGAGTAATGAAGGACAAAAAACAAGCAGAAAGGTTGTGAACGTAAGCAACCGCAATGTCAGATGAGGAGCTTTTCGGGCAGCTAAGAGCATAACTATAATTCTAAGGTATTGTATGTTGGTAATCCGTTTTATTCTCTAACCAGCTCCAGTGATAACTCCCGCTGCTGAAGAAAATTGAAAGTGTGATGGGAACATGACTCATTTGACCACCTCTCATATTTTACTCTGAAAAATATCTTATATTCAAGGAGAAACTCATAAATATGGGTGCGCGTACAAAGTAGCCGGCCTACTGAACAAATTAATATCATTGCAGACAATCCTGAATTACTGCTCTTTTATCGGGGTGAGAATCTGGTCTGAAAATAGGGCTCAAGCACCTCCGGCACCGTAACAGTGCCATCTTCCTGTTGATAGTTTTCAAGAATTGCCAGCAGTGTTCGGCCAACAGCCAGCCCCGAACCATTCAGAGTGTGAACCAGCTTGCTCTTTTTCTGGCCATCCGGCCGGTATCTGATGCTGCCTCGACGGGCCTGGAAGTCAAGAAAGTTAGAGCATGAAGAAATTTCCCGGTAGGTATCCTGACCGGGCAGCCATACCTCTATATCATACGTTTTGGTCGCGGAGAAGCCGAGATCGCCGGTGCAAAGGATGACAACCCGGTAATGCAGGCCAAGCAGTTGAAGAACCTCTTCCGCATCGGCTAATAATTTTTCCAGCTCCTGTTCCGAGCTTTCCGGCGTGGTGAACTTGACCAGTTCGACCTTATCGAATTGATGCTGGCGGATAAGCCCACGGGTATCACGGCCATGGCTGCCAGCTTCGGAACGGAAACAGGGGGTATAAGCGGTATATTTAATCGGCAGCTCTTTTTCGCTCAAGGTTTCATCCCGGTGGATATTGGTCACCGGTACTTCGGCTGTGGGAATAAGATACAGGTCGCAGTTTTCGATTTTAAAGAGATCTTCTTTAAATTTGGGTAACTGTCCGGTGGCCGTCATTGACGGAGTATTGACCAGAAATGGCGGTAGCACTTCGGTATAGCCATGTCTCTGGGTGTGCAGATCGAGCATGAAATTGGTCAAAGCTCGTTCCAGTTTAGAACCGAAGCCCTTCAACAGGGCGAATCTTGCCCCGGAGATCTTGGCCGCCCGTTCAAAATCGATGGTACCTTGCTCTTCGCCAAGTTGCCAGTGCGGTTTGGGAGTGAAGGTGAAAGTCGGTTTCTCTCCCCATTTTTTAATCTCGATATTATTGGAATCGTCCTGGCCAACAGGGACACTGTCATGGCAGAGGTTAGGAATGGCCATGACGATTTCTTGCAGGGATTGCTCGATAATGTTCAACTCATTATCAAGATCTTTGATGCGTTGACTGGTCTCACGCATTGCAATGATCATTGGATCGGCTTTCTTCTTCTCTTCGCTCCCGCCTCGTTTGAGAAGGGCAATTTGATCAGAGACGGTATTGCGTTTATTCTTCAGGCCTTCGACTTCTGTGAGGAGCAATAGCCTTTTTTGGTCGGTAGCAGCAAAGTCATCGATGAGGGTTGGTTGCATGCCGCGACGGATGCATCTCTCTTTTACCAGGTCCAGGTTCTCTCGTATAAATCGTAGCTCAAGCATAGTATTTGATTTGGTTGATTTGGAATTTAAACAGCAGGGAAAGTATTGTTTATCACGGCTGATTGGTGAAATCAACCTCTATCAAATTGCATTTTCTCCATGCTTCTGATACCTTGTCCGTCATATGAGAAACTGTTCGACACTGTAATCACCTGTATATCTGAATTTCCCCCATGGCGGCACATACAAAAATAGTTACTTTTATCGTCGAATTGCGCAAATCCATACGCAATCTGGCACTGGCCTTCTGTTGCTGCACCCTGGTGATCTTTTTTCTTTCGCCACATCTGTTGCAGTTCGTCCAAGGGCATTTGGCCGAGAAACTCTACTTTTTTTCCGTGGCCGGGCCATTTCTCGCTCATGTGAAACTGGCACTCTTTGCCGCCTTATATGCGTTGATGCCCTGGGTTACGTTGGTCATGTGGCGGGCCATAGGCAAGCCGTTCGGAGTATTCGGTGGGCAGCTGTTTTTCTTTATCCTCTTTACCTGTCTGCTTTTTTACGCCGGAACGATTTTCTGCTATTATATCACGCTACCCTTTGGTATTAAATTCTTGCTTGGTTTTAGCTCCGAGGAACTAAAACCGGTTATATCTGTTGGTCGCTTTGTCAATTTTACAACGATTTTCGTCCTGGCCTTCGGACTTATTTTCGAATTGCCGATCTTTATGGTTTTTCTCGCCAAAGTTGGGGTTTTTAAACGACATTTTTATGAGAAAAACAGGCGATATGCCGTGTTGCTTATCGCTATTGTTTCGGCACTGTTGACCCCGACCCCGGATATCGTCAATATGTTACTTATGGGGGGCCCCCTTTATTTGCTTTATGAATCTGGTATACTTATTTTGAGGGTTTTGAGGATTGGTTTGTAGCCGGGCTAGCGGACCAAATGGATCACTTTACAACGGATCCGAAGTCTTAAAATTCGATCAGTTTAATGCCGGCTGACTGAAGCAGTGCCGCCGTCACACCAATTTTCCCGGTCACAGCGCAGGAGGGGCTGCGAGCTTTGAGAAAAGCCATACTGACGTTTTGTAAGGTGGCAATCTGCAATACCTGTTCGGCCCCCCGGATAAATTCAGCGGTGAGGTCTCTGCCGCTTTTGGTAGCAACTTTGGCGGTTCCGGCGAGAACGTCGCTCCCGTCACCACCTATGATATCAGCAGCTTCCCGCGGCGTAGGCAGTCCTCCCAGCTGTTCAGGACAAACCGGAATGCAGATTGTCCCGGTTGTTTCGACCAGACATTGGCGATGGGTTTTCGTCTTGCCGTCGTAACGGGTACAAAGGCCGAGCAGACATGCACTGACCAGATATGGGGAATTTTGCATAGTCAAATATTATGGACTCGTTAATAGTCGAATTTAAGATGGTTATAATGTCGTTTATAAAGAAAAAAGCAAGACCAAAACAGAAGCTTTCGGAGCTGCAGGAAAGTCGCGTAATCAAAATCGTTCTCGCTCTTCTGATTATAGCCGTACTGTGGATTATCTTTGCACCCGGGTCGGGGGTAATAAGCCTTATGAGCAAACGCTCCGAGTTAAAAAAATTGCAGCACGAAACAACTCAGATCGAACAGCAGATTGATCGGCTACAAAATGACATTGATCGATTGCAAGACGACCCTACATATCTTGAGGAAGTAGCGCGAAAGGAATTCGGGCTCCTCCGGAAAAATGAAAAAGTCTATGATTTTTCAAAGAAAAAACCTGAAAAAGACGAGTAGAGAGTTCGCACGGAACTCTTCTTCATTTCGCTCAGGAAAAACCAGATTTCCCGCCACAGCCGGTTATGGGCGCGGAAGCCAGAGGTTTCCCTGAGCCGAGCTTGAAGCTGCCTGCGGAAATCACCTTAGTGACATTGTTACTGTTACATTTGCTGCATTGGACTTCTTGTGTGCTCGTGCTTGAAGTCGTAAGGACTTCAAAGATATGATTGCAATCGTTGCACTTATACTCATATATCGGCATTTCTATATCTCCATTGAACTCTACCGCAATAACTCTGTGAAGATGTTACATGTTTTGCATATTTTAAGCTTTTCTTTCTGCGAAATGTTCTGCGTACATTCACAGAGCGTCCCTGATAAATACCAGCAGAGATGGCCGCTCTGGAATTCCCATGCGGGACATTCCTCTTTTACGTTGCAGAGTTTTTTCTCCCAGCATGGCTCCTGACTATCCTTTCTACCCCGCTGATTGATAAGCAGAAAATAGATATGTCTTTCTATGTGGACAGGAATTGTCCTCCAGCCTTGTTCATAGCTGTGAATAGTCTTCAGCGACATGCCAAGCAGTTCTGCAAGTATTTTTTGTGTTTTTCCAAGTTTTTTTCTGGCTAAACTGAATTCTTCCTTAGTCAAGAGAGACTCCTCGTTCCAGGATTAAAACTGTTACGCTTCTGTTCGGACATTGCTGCGAAGCTGTAGATAATGACTGATATTTTTAGTTAATAATAATAATCATGTATTATATATTTACCAAATTTTGGCTAAAATGGCTTCGGTTTTTCGTTAAAATTTAAGAAAATATTGTCCCAACCTCTCAGTAATGGTTAATATACGATACGAGTAATTCATGGATTTTTCATTTTTTCTCATCCCGCTGAATGGTCGTGGATTATTTTCGATGCCCCTTGAGGGTACTCTTTCTAGTACCCCCTTAAGGGGTGTTTTTTCGGTATCCCTTTGA
>CBDTUM010000233.1:0-4829 GCA_965363495.1 uncultured Desulfopila sp. | reverse complement strand
CGACTTTTGTAGAATGTTTGGCACATTACCAAGCTGTCAATCGATGTAAACCTTGATGCTTAGGGTGTTTGAAAAGAATATGGCCCCTTTTGCCTGGCAATGGGCGGTAGGCAGATCTCTAGAGCCACCTTCCCGGTAGTAAGAGAGAAAGGCACGCAAGAAAAAATTGAATAAAATGAATAATATCAGGTTTATATCGTTTTTCAGTAAACTGTGTTGCTGTTGGAATAGAGGTGAAGCCGGTTGTGTCGCTGTATGAAAGTATGAGTGGCTCAGCTATTGTATATATTATCAACAGGATATGAGGCGGTACAGCTTGTCGAAATTATAAATTTTTCTCGAATAGTAAGGGGTATACGTTCTCTTGCAGGCTCTTCTGTTGACAGTTGTTTCCGAAAATGCGGAATTTTTGTAGTTATTATCGGAAAGATGATGCGCAAATCCTAGAATGTTGGCTGGAGCCCTTGCTCATCTACGAAATTAAGCGATGAAAAAAATACTCTGTTGGCTGCTAACGGATGATAAGGTTGTGCAATTCGTCCTTATCGTCTTTTTGATCAGGGAAGTGCTTGTGCAGGATGTGACCTATCCGACGCACTGCCTCACAGATGGCCTCTGATGGCTTTCCGGTTTTGATCCCCCTGGTCAGATCAGCTATGAGCGAATCCCACTCTTTTGGGTCGATTCTAGCGTTGATATGCGTATCTGCAAGTATCCAGACCACTTGTTCCATGACCGAAATGTACAGCAGAATGCCGTTGGCATCTTTGGTTTGATGCAGTTGTTCGAGGTAAAAAGCTGACAATGCACCTTTTTCTACCTCCTTGGCGACGTGTTTGCGGTTGAGAAAAAAATGCTTTAATCGATCAGAACGCATGATCATTGGGTAGAGCAACGCGTAGAGGGTCGCGAAGATGCCAAGAAAAAGCCACATGTTCTGTGGTCCGATCCAGAATCTTGTGCCTATGATATTGGTTAACAGTAGTGCCGAAGGTAGAGCTATTGAGACGCTGCAGGTAGCTGCTGCCAGCGGATAATCATGACTTCTGGAAACTATCATGGGCACAATTTCACCGGATGTAATCTGCTCCATTTCCTGCACGACATCCGTAATTTTTTGTTGCTCAGCCGCCGTAAGAAATTTTTCAGCTCGTGTTTTTTTTTCTTGCATCTTACCAACTCCCCGATGAACCGCCACCGCCAAAACCGCCACCACCGCCGCCAAATCCTCCGCCACCGCTGAATCCCCCGCCTCCAAATCCCCCTGATGAGCGCCCACCAAATCTCCCACCGGAAGGACCACTAAAATTTCCCAGAAGGAGGCTGGCCAAATAAGCTGCTACAAAACCACCGGGAATAAGTGCCAGAAGGATAAGCCATTGCAAACCAAGAAAGAGGCTTCCGATGATTGGCGCCGCCACAGCACCTATGGTTGCGGCCATCATTTTGTTCCTGCCAAGCATTTTACCGATATTAAAAAGGACAAAAAGAAGAAAGATCATAAAACCAGCCGAATCTTCGGGTGATTTCTTCCCGGAGTCAAGTGTATCCTGGGTGCCGAATTCTCCGCGAACCACGGCGATCATTGCCGAAACGCCATCAATGACGCCTTGGTCGAAATTGCCGTTCCGGAATTGCGGAGTAATTATATCGCGGATAATGCGTCCACTCTGCAGATCGGTTAATACCCCTTCAAGACCGTAGCCGACCTCGATGCGCAGTTTGCGGTCGTTTTTGGCAATGAGCAGCAGAGCACCATTGTCGAGGTTCTTCTGGCCCAGTTTCCATTTCTCCACTACTTTTAAAGAAAAATTCTCAAGATTTTCCCCCTCAAGAGAAGTGATGGTCAGTACTGCAAGCTGGGTCGAATCGCTTTGTTCCAGTGCAGCCAATACGCTTTCCAGCTGCTGTTTGGTTGCCGGAGAGAGCATGGCGGCATAATCATTAACCCTTGCGGTCAGGGACTGAATTTCCAATGCCGCAACGGGCTTGCTCAGAAGCATCGTCGCCAGAACCAGTGTCAAGAACAATGACAGCAATCTGTTCCAGTGCGCCTCTTTATCGGTTGTCATACGCATCCTCAGTTAAAATTTAACCTTGGGGACGGCTTTGGCCTGCTCATCGGCTTTAAAATATTCTTTTCTGTCCAGGTGGAGCAGGAGACTGTTGGTCAAACTTGCCGGAAATTGTCGTATTGCACTATTAAAACCTTCGACCGCCTGGTTGTAGCGTTGCCGGGCAACATTGATCCGGTTTTCGGTCCCTTCGAGCTGGGATTGAAGATCGAGAAAGTTTTGGTTGGCTTTCAGCTCAGGATACCGTTCGACCACCAGCATCATTTTGCTGAGGGCTGAAGTAAGGCTGCCCTGAGCTTCCTGGAACTTGGCCATGGCCAAGGGGTTACCAAGGTCGTCTGGAGAGAGTTGTACTGATGATGCTTTTGACCTGGCATTGATTACTTTCTCCAGGGTGTCCGCTTCATGTTTGGCATAGCCTTTCACTGTTTCAACCAGGTTGGGAATTAGATCACCACGCCGCTGGAGGGTCGATTCGACATCTGCCCAGGCCTTAAAAACACCTTCTTCCTGGACTTGCAAAGAGTTGTAACCACACCCTCCAAGTAGAAAGAGGGTACATAACAATATGGTCAATCGAGTAAAGAGTCGCATGGTGGCTCCTGGAATAAGAGATCAAAGATTCATTGCAGTCATTTATGCTTAAGCCTCACACGTTACAGTAGTGCTTTCCTCTGCCGGTGTCCATCTCTACTTTGCATTGGAATGGTTTTATCATTTCTTGACAGTGGTTGCGATTACGCGTAGCTTGTTGCCTTGTTAACTATCATGGAGAAACGAAATGGATACAACGTGTGAAGAGTCCTTTTGGCGGTTAATCGGTATTACCAGTCAAGCTATGCGCAGTTATGCTGATCAGCAGTTAAAATGCTATGATCTCACGGTGGAGCAATTGCAGGTGATGAAACACGCCGATCTGCATGATGGTTTGCCTCAACGTAACCTGAGCTCACTTACGGGAAAAAGCCCCGCCAATATGACTAGAATTCTTGATCGTCTAGAGAGAAAAAAAAGGATAATTCGAAAACTTAATCTGGATGACCGGAGATCGATTCTTATTTTTCTAACCAAAGAAGGCAAAGCACTCAAAGACGAAGTACTACATCTTTTTGAAGGCTTACGTGCCGAACTGGTTCAAGGTATTGACAATGAAAAGCAGCAGGCTGCCATTGAGGTACTGCTCGCCATACGCAAAAATATCGAAAAAATGTCTGCAATGAAAAAATGATATGTTATCAATGCCGCCACATGGTATCCACCTGTCCAGTAAATATTGAACGATATACTGCTTGGTGGGACTGAATTTCCTTTGGTTGTCTTATTTTTATGAGTTTGGTCATCTAAGTTGAAAGGAGTCGAATAGATGAAGATGTCGCATGGGTTACAGATGTTTCTGTTATGGTTTGCCTCTCGGGTGGGGATTGGAAAGAGTTGCAGGAATTTTTTTCGTGAAGGAACTTTTTCCCCAGTAGGTGACACGAAAAACAATCGCAGCTTTTCTAGCGGTGTCGGTTTTTTTATAATGTTTATGCTTTGTGCCGCACCCGTTTTTGCGATGAATCTTGCCGAAATGCAAACTCTTGCCCTTGGCAACAGGCAGGTTGTCAGCCAGTATATGACCAGCCTTGAGCAAAGTGAGAAGGATATCACGGTGGCTAAAGGTGGGTATTACCCTGCTGTTGATATAGGGTACACTACCAATTCCCTTAATGAGGATACCCTCGACGGAGAAGCGAAGGAAAACTCAGTGGCGGTGGGCAGGATCAGCTGGAATGTTTTTTCCGGGTTTCGAGATAAGTACAAGGTAGAGTCGGCAGCAAAACTGAAACAGGTTGCGCAGTATCAGCTTGAGGGGATCAGGCAGGATGTTCAGTTGAATGTCGCCCTTGCCTATCTGAGTGTTTCTGAACGATGGGCCAATCGCCAAGTGGCTGAGACCGAATACCAGACTCTGGAAAAGGTCTATCGAGACGGAGAGAGCAGGTTTCAGGTAGGGCTTATCGGTAAAAATGATTTATTGAGATTTCGTGTCGATTACGATAACGCCGATATCACCTTAAAGACCGCCGACGCAGGCTTGAAAAAGAGTGTCAACGGACTTTCTCGGCAGGTGGGTAGTGAAATTAAATTAGCAGAGCTTGATTTTGCCGATTTCAAGAACCTGCCTCCATCCATAAACAAAGACGAATACCTCCGTAAGATGCTCGTTGCAAGAAGTGAAATTAAGGCTCTCGAGTCGGTAATTGATGCGGACAGAGCCAGGACGGAGGTGGAGAAGAGTGGGTACTACCCACAGGTTGATGTGGTGGGCAGTTACAGCAACTATGATGACAGTTTCATCAATCGCAGCGGTTCGACGAATACTGATGAATTGCGTGCACAACTGGTATTGTCGATGAATCTGTTTCAAGGATACACCACCGAAGCATCGGTAGCCCGGGCAAAGCTTGAAACGCGATCTGTTCAATATGAGCTTGATGAGTTGAAAAATGATCTGGTTACGGATTTAAATAATTTGCATATCGACTTCGAGGTAAGTCTTGAAAACGTTGTGGTTGCCAAGCGTTCGATTGAGCAGGCCGAGGAAAATTTACGAATTTCGCAGCTTAAATACAATGAGGGGCTGGAGCGGGAATCCGATCTGCTCGCTGCGATTACCAACCTGTCCCGGGCCAAGTATAACCACGTGGCGGCGCTGCAGACTGTTTTTTTGAATAATTTTCAGTTGATTCGCATGGTGGATGGGTTCTAGTG
>CBDTUM010000232.1:0-4877 GCA_965363495.1 uncultured Desulfopila sp. | reverse complement strand
CTTATTTTTTGCATTATTGTAGTAGATAATGTCCAAAGATTGATATGATTACCATCGAAACTCAGCCTATTGGACTGAGGACTACTTGTATCAGGCTAGCCTACGGTCAAAAATCGCAGATATTTTCAGTAAAATTGAAAAAACAGGAAAATATTGAGCAATCAGTGAAATTCTAACCGCAAAAGGGGTGATTTTTGCGACACGCGCGATATGAGCAAAAGAGCTGGCTTTGACTGGTTCATATGGCAGCAACATGCCGGCGTCAATGTGCATTGGAAAACCAAATGGAGGAAAGCACATGAAAAAATCAATTGTTCTGATGGCAGTAACTGTAGCAGGTCTCTCTCTAACCGGTTGTTATTCGCCCCAGGGAAGGCCAGACTATACCGCCTCGGGAGCTCTGGCTGGTGGGGCTACCGGGGCAGTTATCGGCAGCTTGACACGCAATCCCGGTGCCGGCGCTGCTGTCGGAACGGCTGTGGGGGCATTATTTGGCGGCCTTATCGGGCATGGCATGGACCAGGAACAGGAGGCACGGCTACGGGCGCAGGCCCCCCAGACACTGGTGCGGGTTGAACAGGGACAGCCGTTGTCCGAGATGGATGTTCAGGCGCTGTCGCGCGCTGGGATCAGCGATGATCTGATCATCAGCCAGATCCGTAATTCCCGTACGGTCTATCACCTCAGCACCGCAGACATCATCCGCCTGAAAAACGACGGGGTCAGTGAGACCGTCATCGATTTCATGATCAACACGCAGTCACAGGTTGATTCTGCCTACGTGGGAGGTGAGGTAGGGGCAAGCCCGCCAGCACCATTGCCTGAACCTATTTATGTGGCACCGGGGCCAGATTATTTCTGGATAGGCGGCACATGGCTGTGGCTTGGGGATCGTTGGATGTGGAATCGTGGTTACTGGCACCGGCCGTATCGTGGATACCGGGGAGGATATCGTGGGGGGTATCGGGGATATCGGAGGTGGTAGCGTAACGACCTGCTGCCTGTCGAGTTGAAACGAAGGATTGAGCGGGGAACAATTGATAAAGTCAAAAAGGAAGTTCTACTCCTCAAAAAGAATACAGAGCAGAATACCCTCGGTGTGCTCTACCGTTGCTTGGTTACTGTTCATAATATTGCTTACGCCACGGCTGGAACCAAAAAGGAGGGTCTGGTCGGCGAGGGGGTAAGCAAAGCCGGTTAATGTGACACCGTGCACATCACCTTTTAGGGGAAGCAGGGAGAGCTTTTGTTCCGTTCTGTCAGTAATTGTATTTGTTTTGCCAGGATGCAGTATCTGCATGGAACAATCCTGGCCCAACAGGAAGATCTTGTGGTTTTTATACTTATCGCTTGCCGCCAGCATGATGTTGGCAAGACTCATATCCCACCTCCCTCCCAGCGCCCCGATTAACCAGATTGTCCGGGCGCTTTTGTCTACAGCGAGATCGAGGGCCAGTTCCAGATCTGTCGCGTCTTTGTGCCTGGGGTGGCGATGGATGGCAATATTTTTATTTTGATATGTTGCCAGAAGTGCCGGATCGATTGAATCAAGATCGCCAAGCAGGATATCAGGAGTGATGCAGAGCCTGTTGCAGTGGTTGGCCCCCCCGTCGGCGGCTATTATGAGCTCTGCCTGGTCAATGAGAATGTCCAGTTCCGGTGCAGGGTCAAGAGTGCCGTTGGCAAAAATAACAGCGATCATATCTTTCCTTATTCCTAAGATACCGCGAAAGGTTTGCTTTCAGAAACCGATAGTTTTCTCAAGATCCGCGATTTCCCGGGCCAGTTTTGCTCGCTGGTCATCGGTAAGGTCGGAGCGCGCCAGTTTTTGGCGCAAGGCAAGAAGGATCATCTCTTCCCGGTAGTCATTACAGGTATACTGCGGGGTAGTTTTATTTTGTTCGCGGCTCATAGCTTGAGTCTCAGATGACGGCTAGTGTTTTTTGTACCCCGCTATAGAAAAACCAGCCGGAAAAACAGATGAGAAAAACGGCACAGCCGCCGATTAACTTCCGGTAAAATTGGTCATTGAAAAGATGCCGGCCTTTGGCGATGCCAAAAGAGATCAATGTATACCAGGCCAGATCGGCCAGGATATGACCGATAAAAAAAGCCGTCACTCCCAGTATCCCAAATTTAAGGGAATGCATTATGTACCCCAGGCCGATTGATGCCCACCAGATCAGCCAGTAAGGATTGATGGCACTGAGAACTATGCCCATCACCACAAGATTACGCGATTTTTCGTTCGTTGCCTTGTGATCCAGGGTGAGTCCCGACAGGCTGCGCAGCATAGAAAAACCCATCCAGAGCAGGACCGCACCGCCGGTAAGTGAGATAAGGATAAAGACATCGTCTCGGGCAAGAATGGGGGCCAGGCCGGAAATAAGGGCGACAACAAGAGCCAGTTCAAGAAGACCATGGCCGAAAATCATCAATGGTCCAGAAATCATGCCCCGTCTTGAACTTTCGCTGATGGTGACGGTCATCAGTGGCCCAGGCATGAGCGCACCGGATAGCGCAAGAATAAATGAGGTGCAGAAAATAGTGACCAGAGCAATTTCCATAGTATATCCGTTGTCGAGAAAAAAGAGCAAATTTGAATATACTTGGCAAGGTGTGGTTTCTCAAGAGCGGATTGCAGGAAAAGGCAGAGAGGCCGGCCAGAAAAGATTGCCTGACTTAAAAAAGCTCTTATGCAATTGTCTTTTGACCATTGATGCCTAATGTTTTGCCTGAAGAATAGATCATGGTGGAAAGTTACATATTTTGCAGATACACTTCATTTAAAAAGGAGAATCTATGAATAAAAAATTAATGATTATGTGCGTTTATCTGATTTTTTTGTTTCTCAACCCATTTCCCTCCGCAGGCGTTGATTACGGGAGTCTTCTAAAAAAAGTGCAGGAAACCACGGGTGGCAGTGCAAATGTATCTCAGGGGCAGGTCGTTGATGGCTTGAAGGAGGCTCTGGAGATTGGCACAAGAAATACTGTGCAAGCCCTCTCAAAAACTGATGGCTACTATACCAATCCGAAGCTGAAAATCCCTTTACCTGGAGCCATGCAGAAATTTGAAAAGATTTTACGGACCACCGGCTTTGCTTCACAGGTCGATGCGTTTGAGCTGAGTATGAACCGTGCGGCAGAAAAAGCGGCGCCGAAGGCCGAGGCATTGTTCGTTGATGCCGTAAAGCAGATGACAATTTCCGATGCCGAAGGAATTCTCAAGGGTGGCAACAATGCCGCAACGCAATATTTCCAGGGAAAGACATCGGATAAACTGCAGGCACTGCTGAAACCAACAGTCAAAAAATCGATGGCGGCTGCCGGTGTAACGCAATCCTATAAAGCCGTATCGGAACAAATTCAAACCATTCCTTTTGCCAGTAATTACGTCGTGGATCTGGATACTTATGTAACCGAAAAATCAGTTGAGGGACTGTTTGTCCGGTTGGCCGAAGAAGAGGCTAAAATTCGAACCGACCCCGCGGCCAGGGTCACTGATTTATTGAAAAAAGTCTTTCAATAGAGGTTGTGGGCTTAACTGCTGATGAGAATGAGGGCTGAAGGGTTCAATAAAAGATGTATTGTCTGGCCGCTTTCAGGTGGTGCTGGGTCGATCGGAAGATCAAAAGACAGGGAGATTCCATCAACATCCAGGGTCAATCTGTAGGTGCTGCCTTGAAACTGCCGATCGGTGATTGTTCCTGATATCTGCAGATCATCATTTGCTGCATTCGAAGAAGGGGCAAGACGAGCTCCCTCGGGACGGATCAGCAAAGTAGGTATCGTTCCAGGCAGGGGATTTTTTTCCCTTGCCGTGCCTCTAACAGGCAGGGTGCCCAGAGAGCAATGAAACATGTTTTCTTTGCCAACTGTTCCCGCGATGAGGTTACGAAAACCCAAAAATCTAGCGACGGTACGGTTTATCGGGTACCGATAGAGATTCTCCGGGGTGTCGAACTGCTGGAGCTTGCCATGGTGCAGGATGGCCACTTTATCAGCAATGCTGAAGGCTTCGGCCTGGTCATGGGTGACAAAAACTGCGGTGACTCTCAGAGATTTAATGATTGCGCGGATTTCGCCGGTCAATCGGTCCCTGAGTGCCCTATCAAGCGAGCCAAGCGGTTCGTCTAACAGCAGCAGTTGCGGTTCTGGAGCAAGGCTTCTGGCCAGCGCCACCCGCTGCCGTTCTCCACCTGACAGCTCATCAATATTTCGATGCGCAAGACCACTAAGGCCGACCATTTCCAGCACATTCTGTACTCGTTTGGTTCTTTCTTCAATTGGGCAGTGCTGCATCTCCAAACCAAAAGCGACATTTTGTTGCACTGATTTATGAGGAAAAAGCGCATACTCCTGGAACATCATGCCGAAATTACGCTTATACGGAGGAACGTGCCGGATATTTTGACCGCAAAACATAATTGTGCCTGCATCGACTTTTTCAAGGCCCGCCAACAGACGGAGCAGGGTTGTCTTGCCAGAGCCCGAAGGGCCAAGGAGGCAGAGGATTTCTCCTTTCATGAGTGAAAAGCTGATGTCTTGCAGTAGCGGCTGCCCTTCATAGAGATTCGACAGCTGGTCTACATCGAGTATTTTTGGGTTATCCTGCATGGGGGCTCATTTGTTTTCTGTAAAGGGTTGCACCGTTTTTTCCGAGTTTCCCAATCTGCCGAGCAGCCAGAAGCCGGAACAGGTAACCAGCATGAGGATACTGCTCATAGCCATGGCCTGTCCATAGTTTAAATCGCCCGGTTGGCCAAGAAAACGAAAGATAGCCACTGGCATGGTTGGGGTGTGCGGCCGGGTCACAAAGGCTGAGGCACCAAACTCGCCCATGCTGATAGAAAAGGCAAAAACGGCTCCCACCAG
>CBDTUM010000231.1:0-4936 GCA_965363495.1 uncultured Desulfopila sp. | reverse complement strand
TGAACCTCTCCCTTTCGGTCATGCACATGGGCGGCAAGAATGTGGTTATCGAAAAATTTGACGAGAACCGGGTTCTGGCGGAAACCGAACGGGAGCAAGTGTCGGTATGGGGCAGCTTCCCGCCCATGCTCGCCCGTATCACCGAGGCCGCAGCCAAAGGCGATCGGGATCTTTCTTCCCTCCGGCACGTCATGGGTCTCGACGCGCCGGACAACATCCGCCCCTTCGAAGAGAAGACCGGCGCTGTGTTCTGGATCCTCTACGGGCAGACCGAGACCTCCGGCCTGGTGAGCTTAGCGCCGGCAATGGAGCGCCCGGGATCGGCCGGCCGCGTCGGCCTGCTCACGAAGGTTCGGCTGGTGGACGACGCTGACAAGAATGTCTCTCCGGGTGAGGTGGGGGAAATCGTGGTTCGAGGCCCCCTGGTTTTCCAAGGCTATTGGAACCAGCCGGAATTAAACGAAAAGATCTTCAGGGGCGGGTGGCACCACACCGGCGACATCGGCCGCCTGGACGAGGATGGCTTCCTCTGGTTCAAGGGGCGGAAGCCGGAAAAGGAGCTCATCCAGCCCGGCGGTCATAATGTCTATCCGGCGGAGGTGGAGGCCGTGATCATTGAGCACCCGGACGTCCGCGAGGTTGCGGTGATCGGCGTCCCGGACCCAAAGTTCGGCGAGGGGATCAAGGCCATATGCGTGCTGGCAGAAGGTAGTACCTTAACCCCCGAAGACCTGACGGCCTTCGTCGCCTCCCGCATCGCCCGGTACAAAAAACCCCGGTACGTCGTTTTCGTCGACGCGCTGCCCAAAAAGGTCGACGGCACCATCGACCGTGAGAAGGTCAAGGCGGCTCACGACGTCTCGTAAAGTGAGGGTATATAATACGTGATAGAATTGTCGATGCCCAGGCGAATCTCACAGGAGATAGCATGAAGAACCTTATAGTTAAATACGATTTGGATGAGCTGCCGCCATTGACTCAAACACTCATCTTCGGCTTGCAATGGCTTGCCATCACTGTTGCCACAGTCATAATTATTGGCAAAGTGGTCGCCGGGCTCCATTTTACCGACTTTGCTCGGCAACTCCTCTACATGCAAAAATTGTTTTTTGTCGTAGCCGTTTCTCTGTTGTTGCAGGTACTTTGTGGTCATAGGCTACCGCTGATCACCGGGCCGGCCACAGTACTGTTGGTCGCCATTCTGGCCGGGGCCGGCAGTGATATCAACGCCATATATACCTCTATTGCAGCCGGAGGGGCGTTTCTGGTATTGTTGAGCGTCACGGGTTTGTTCTCGTGGATCTCCCGCTATTTTACCTCCCGAGTGGTGGCCACTATTCTGATACTCATTGCCCTGACCATTACCCCCACGATCCTGAATTTGATTCTCAACAACATCACTACGGAAACGGCGTTAACCAACCTGGGGTTTGCCCTGCTCTTATTCATGACTATGATCATCGCCGATCGTCTGCTTCCGGGTATCTGGAAAACCACCATGATCGTTTGGGCAATCATTGCCGGCAGTATCTGTTATCTGCTATTGGTACCTCAGGAGGTATGGCATGATCGGGGTCAATTAGGAATTGTGTCTAATTTTTTTATCGATTTTACCACCACCTTGATCTGGGAGCCTGGTCTGTTGATCTCGTTTCTGATCTGTTTTATCGCTCTTTCCATTAACGACTTGGGTTCCATTCAAGCGGTGGGGCGACTCATCAATCCCCCAACTATGAAAGGCAGGGTGACCGCCGGCATCACGCTCACCGGCCTTTCCAACATACTGGCCGGGTTCTTCGGGGTGATCGGACCAGTGAATTTTTCCATGAGCGCGGGAATCATCGCCGCCAACGGCAACACTTCACGCTTCACCTTGATCCCCACCAGCCTGGGCTTGCTGGCCATGGCTTTTTTACCCGGTGTGGTGGCCTTTGCCTGGAACGTGCCTTCCGTCGTGGTGGGAACGATTCTACTGTACATCATGTGCTCCCAATTGGCTGCCGGCTTGATGGTAGCCTTTGGTACGGATGGTTTCTCGTTTCAAGACGGCCTGATCATTGGGATTCCCATGATGGTGAGCATCCTGGTCTCCTACCTGCCTGTAAACATAAAAGCAGCCTTTCCTCCTTTGTTGATGCCGATGATCGGTAATGGATTTGTCATGGGCGTGCTGGCGGTGTTAATCCTGGAGCACATGGTGTACCGCAATGATACCTCGCAGCCTATATAAATTCCCGAGGCCGGATCGTTTTTTATCAGGAGCATCCTAAACAACGGCAATGGCATGGAAAATCAATTTTATAAGCATATTATCGAATCAATTTCGGAAGCCCTGATTACCATTAATCAGGATAGAAAGATTCTCGTCTGGAACCGGGCTGCCAAGTTTATGTTTGGCTATGAGAAGACTGAAGTTCAGGATGCAAGTCTTGACTTGATCATACCACCGACCTACCGGGAGAGGCATCGAGCGGGCTATGAAAGATTTTTTAGAGATATGGCTGACCATTCTACCTATATATCCGAAATAAAAGAGTTTGAAGGATTACGGAAAAACGGCGAGATTTTTCCTGTTCAATTGACCCATTCACTCTTCAAAATCAGCAATCAGGAATTCTATATAACTGCTACTATACGGGATGCTACCATCATCAAGCGCTACGAACTTATGAAAGAAAGAATGGAGCATATAGCCCGTCACGATCTCAAAAATAAACTCATTGTTATCAGCCTGGCCGCAAACCGACTCAATAAAATTTTAAAAAGCCATCAGGTGCCGAAGAGTTCGGATTATATGAAAATCATCCAATCCGAGTCTGAAGAAGTGCTGACCTTGATAGAGTCTTCTCGAGAGCTCATGTTGCTTGAATCCGGGCGATACCCACGGCAGGATGTCACCCTGGATATGGTGGAAATAGTGCTGACAATACAAGAGCGAATGCAGTCATTAGCTTTGTCCAGAGATATCACAATAACATTCGAAAACCGGACACAAGAGCATTCTATAAACGTCATGGCTGATCAGGCATTGGTAAAACGATCCTTGGAAAATTTAGTCAAGAATGCAATTGAGGCAGAAAATCCATCCGGTGAGATTCGACTGGTACTCTTACAAAACGAGGCTGGATTCACTGTTTTAGAAATTCAGAATGGTGGCAATCCAATTCCTGACGCCATACAAAATGTTCTTTTTCAGCCCTATGTTACGCATGGCAAGAAATCGGGGAGTGGGCTGGGGCTCTATATCGCCAAACTTATCATAGAAAAGGTTCATGGCTGGCAGCTTACCTTTGAATCTAACAGTGGAAAAGGTACTGTTTTCAGAATTATATTCAGCTCATTGCCATCAGACCAATTTGACGAATAAGCCTAACGCATAAAATAATGGAGTAGAAAGTGGAATATACCAGGGAAATCTATTGGAATGTCGGCCATAGTGCAGAGACGTTGGTTTCCATGTACCTCTTCACGTTACTGGCTACTGGGCTATTGGTGCGTGGCTTTATACGAAGAATCAAGGTGTATAAACAGGGCCTGCCGCTGAACAGGACCGATCAGTGGGATAAGCGGCTGGTCCATCTGCTTAAAAATGTCTTCCTGCAAAAAAAAGTGGCGGAAGTCCGGTGGCCCGGCCGCCTGCACGGCTTTTTTTTCTGGGGCTTTTGCCTGCTCTTTATCGGGACGACCCTGATCTTCATTCAGGCGGATTTTACCGATCTCTTCTTTGATGTAAAGTTTCTCAAAGGCACGTTCTATTTATTGTTTTCCATTGTTCTGGATACGGCCGGGCTGGTGTGCATTTTTATGCTGGGCGGACTCCTGGTTCGGCGATATTTTTTTCCTCCGGAAGGCTTGGAAACCAATAATGATGACGCTCTCATGCACGGTCTGATGCTCACCATCCTCCTCACCGGTTTTCTTATCGAAGGAGCGCGAATTGCAGTAACCGAACTGGGTACGCCGCTATCGTTCTGGTCGCCTGTGGGACTGCTGGTGGCAAACATCATCTCCGGCATGGGCGAGGGTGGTCTCCGCGCTTTGCACAAGGTAACCTGGTGGTTTCATCTCGCACTGACCATGGGCTTTTTTATCCTCATCCCAGGTACCAAATTCAGACATATCTTTACCACCAGCACCAATTATTTCTTTGACGATCTCGGACCAAAAGGCAAACTCATCAACCTGAATCTAGAAGATGAGGAAGCCGAGACCTTTGGTGCAACCAACCTGAAAGAGATGACCTGGAAGGATATCCTCGACGCCGATGCCTGTACCTTGTGCATGCGCTGTCAGGACAGGTGTCCTGCCTTTAATACCGGCAAACCGCTTTCTCCCATGAAGGTTATCAAGCAGCTGGGGGAGGTTGCTTTTCAAAATCCTGAAGCAAACCTGGTTGACACCTTCACAAAAGATGCCCTCTGGGCCTGTACCACCTGTCGGGCCTGTCAGGAGATCTGTCCGGCAGGAATCGAGCATATCCGAAAAATCATTGACTGTCGTCGGGCCATGGTTCTTATGGAAGGTGAATTCCCCGGTGAAGAAGTGATGACCGCCATGGAAGCGACCGAGGTAAACGGTAATCCACTCGGTATTGGGTATGCCGAGCGAGGAGACTGGGCTAAACCTCTGGGTGTCAAAGCGTTAGCTGAAGATGACGAGATCGATATTCTCTATTTTGTCGGGTGTTATGGTTCCTTTGATAAACGTAATATTGCCGTCGCTGACAGCTTTATCAAGCTCTGTCGGGCAGCCGGGGTGAAGGTGGGGATTCTTGGTAAACAAGAAAAATGCTGTGGCGAGCCGATGCGTAAGATGGGCAACGAGTATTTGTACCAGAGTCTGGCGGGAGAAAATATCGAGACGATAAAATCCTATGGGGTTAAGAAAATTGTCACGACCTGTCCGCATTGTTTCAACACCCTGGAAAAAGATTATC
>CBDTUM010000230.1:0-4992 GCA_965363495.1 uncultured Desulfopila sp. | reverse complement strand
GAACCACACACGCTTCACGAAGGTCCCATTCGGCTTGATTTTTTCGGCGACACTATCGAATCCCTGCGCTCCTTCGATCCATTCACCCAGCGGTCCACCGAAGCAATCAGTGAGGCGACCCTGCTGCCGGTGACCGATCTGCTCTTTGACCACAGTGCTTCCAATGTTCGGGAAAAGCTCTCGCAACTGTTTGCCGCATACGGGGAAAAACACCAGTGGAACAGCGAGGAAACGGCAAGCCTTATGGAGCAGGTGAGCAGCGGTCGGCGCTTTGCCGGGATGGAATTTTTTCTGCCTCTTTTTTTTCACGACCATAGCCCGCCCAGTTCGGCGGTCCTGGACTTTTTGCCCAAAGATGCAGTTGTGCTGTTCGTAGACCCGGAAAGTATTCGGCAATCCATGGATATCTCACACGAACGCATCATGCAGAATTACCAGACCGCTCTGAATCATAAGACGCCTGCACTGCCCCCGGACATGCTTTTTCTGGGAAAAGAAGATATTGACCGACAGCTGGGGAGTTTCAGGCAGTTGCTGCTGACTGATTTCCCCCGACAAGACGACCGAGTCCTGGCCGTTCCCACAAGCAACCACCAACTCCTGAAACAGGATATTTCTCTAAAAAGAGCCCAAACCGGTCTTCTGGCGCCTTTATCCGAACAGATTTACCAGTGGCAGAAGGCAGACGGACAGGTGATTATCTGTTGCCGTTCCTCCCGTCATACCAAAAACCTGGCGGAGCTCCTCAGCAAACATCACCATCAAATCGCAATACTGCCATCCCCACTGGATCTGGCCGTATTCTTCGATAAACCCGACAGCGAGACACTGTATCTCTGCGACCACCAGCTGTCCCAGGGATTTTCATTGCCCGACCGCAACATTCATATTCTCTCCGAGAGTGAACTGTTTGGTGAGATGCGCCTCGGCGGTAAAACTAAAAAGAAGACAACAGGCGAGCCGCTCCGTTTCACTGAATTGCACGATGGTGACATCGTCGTCCATCGAGATCATGGCTTGGGTATGTATCGCGGTCTCAGTACCATGACCCTGCAGTCAATCATCAACGATTTCATGCTTATTGAATATCGAGATGGCGACAAGCTCTATTTACCGGTTGACCGACTTAACCTGATTACCAGATACCAGGGGCTCTCCGACAAGGTTCCCAAAATAGATAAACTTGGCACCCAGAACTGGAAGACCACCACGGCCAAGGTAAAAGAAGAGGTGTGGAAAGTTGCCCAGGAACTCTTAAATATTTACGCTACCAGAGAAATACGACAGGGCAGGCAATTTTCCCCCCCGGGAGCTCTCTTTCACGAACTGGAAGAATCCTTTGATTTTGATGAAACTCCGGGCCAGGCGAAATCGATCAACGATGTCATCGACGACCTGACCAGCGATAAACCCATGGACCGGCTGGTGTGTGGCGATGTCGGCTATGGCAAGACCGAAGTTGCCGTGCGCGCCGCCTTCAAGGTTGTCGAAGATGGATATCAGGTAGCTGTTCTGGTACCTACCACTGTTCTGGCCGAACAACATGCCAAGACATTTACCGAGCGTTTCAGCGGTTTTCCGGTGAGTATCGGCTGTCTCAACCGTTTTCGCACCCCTGCAGAACAGCGGGCTATCTTGAAAGATTTGAAAAATGGTGGTGTCGATATTATCATCGGTACCCACCGGCTCCTGTCCAAAGATGTCGTCTTCAAGAACCTGGGATTGCTGGTCATCGACGAAGAACACCGCTTTGGCGTCGCCCATAAGGAAAAGTTAAAAAAGATGCGGGCCGAAGTGGACATCCTGACCCTTACCGCCACGCCGATTCCGCGTACTCTGCAGATGTCCCTCTTATCCATTCGTGACCTGTCAGTCATCTCTACCCCACCGGAACACCGGCAACCAGTAAAAACCTTTGTGGCCCGCTACGACGATCTGGTCATTAAAGAGGCGATCACCAAGGAACTTCGGCGCGGCGGACAGGTCTTTTTTGTCCATAATCGGGTTAAATCAATTCACAACATGGCTTCGCTCATCCAGAAGCTGGTGCCTGATGCCAAAATCGCCGTGGCCCATGGGCAAATGGCCGGTAAAGAGCTCGAAGAGATTATGGTCTCTTTTGTCAAAAAAAGGATCAATGTCCTGGTCAGCACGACAATCATTGAATCAGGACTCGACATCCCTTCGGCCAACACCATTATCATCAACCGGGCCGACAGGCTCGGCCTGGCGGAAATCTATCAATTGCGCGGCAGGGTTGGACGGTCCAGCACCCAGTCTTTTGCCTACCTGCTCGTCCCCTCTCTTGACAGTCTGAGCAAGGACTCCCGCGACAGGCTCCGGGCCCTAATGGACTGCAACGAACTTGGCGGCGGCTTCAAACTGGCGATGAGCGATCTGCAAATACGCGGCGGAGGCAATATCCTGGGCGTCTCCCAGAGCGGCAATATCGCCGCCATCGGCTACGACCTGTATCTTGATCTGCTGCAAAAGACAGTCGCCGACCTGAAAGCCCAGGCAGCAACAGGTGAACTGGAGAAGCCCCACGACGATCTTGATCCGGAAATCAATCTGCAGCTCTCTGCCTATATCCCGGAAAGATATATTCCCGACATCAGTCAACGCTACATAACCTATAGAAGGATGGCGGCCCTGGCCGGATCCCCACCCGAAATGCAGCTTGATCTGCAGGAAGAACTGGTTGATCGTTACGGACCGCTGCCGGTGGAAACCAGTACCCTCTTTCGGATAATCAGTCTTAAAAAAGAGCTGGCGACACTGCGGGTCAATAAACTCGAGCAAGGCAGAGACAGTCTGGTCTTTACTTTTCAAGACGATACCCCGCTTACTGCGGAGATGTTGCTGCGCTATCTGCAGAACCATACCGGCAGGAAAAATAGTCTTGCCGCAAAACTAACCCCGGACAGTCGATTAATTCTCAGCGGCCGCCTGTCTTCCATGGAACACATCTTTGACACTCTCAGCACAACGCTTGAGGAATTAACCACATTCGTCCATGCAACGCACTAATACACCACAACAGATTCTACCTGATTTTTCCTGGGACGCTATAGACACGATTTTTCTCGATATGGACGGTACGCTCCTGGATAAGTATTATGACGACTACTTCTGGGAGCAGTATGTACCGAAGGTCTACGCCGAGAAAAACCAGCTCGATGTCGTCGATGCGCAAAAACTGCTACAAAGTACCTATCGAAGTGTTGAAAATACCCTGCAGTGGACCAATCTCGATTACTGGTCAGATCGCCTTGGACTCGATATGGTGCAACTCAAGCGAGACATCAGTCACCTTATCAATAGTCATCCCCATATTATCGAATATCTTGAGTATATGGGCAAACTGGGCAAGACCTTATACCTGATCACCAATGCCCATCCGAAGTCACTGGAAGTTAAAATGGAACAGGTGCAACTCGAGGGGTGGTTTGCAAGAGTGGTCTGTTCGGTGGAGGTTGGCGTGGCCAAAGAACAACCGGAGTTCTGGCCCAAGCTCCAGCAACTATTAGCCTATGACAAAAAGCGGACACTTTTTGCAGACGATACCGAAAAAGTGCTACACAGTGCAGCAGAATTCGGCATTCGCCACCTCGTCCATATCGCCAAACCCAGCTCCAGACTACCGGTACAATATTCAGCCAACTATCAATCGATCATCAACTTCCGGGAGCTGATGTTTTAACAAGCCAGACAGCCGACACCGCCGGCAATAATCCCCTACCAGGGATTTTTGTATCCCTCTTCCATTTTTTATTCTTCATATTCTTATGACATCTCCGATCAGTGGCAAAATTAGCAGTCTTCCTTCCTTTGCTCTGCTGCTGGCGGTTACTCTCTGGGCCAGCTCGTTTATCGCCCTGAAAATAGCCTTTACTGCCTACGATCCGATGGTGGTGATTTTCGGTCGCATGTTGGTAGCCTCCATTTGTTTTCTGATTGTCGGTCGCAGAGTTACCCAGGCCCTGCATTATTGTCGGGGCGACTATAAACTGATCCTCGCCATGGCCTTTTGTGAACCATGCCTCTATTTCATTTTTGAGGCCAAAGCAGTGCAAAACACCACCGCCTCCCAAGCGGGCATGATTACCGCCCTGGGGCCAGTGCTTGTCATGGCTGCTGCCGCCTTTTTTCTGAAGGAACCAATCAAGGGAAAATCGTGGCTGGGCTCTCTTGTTGCCATTACCGGGGTCTGCTGGCTCACCCTGGAGAGCAGCCCGAGCCTGGATGCGCCAAATCCACTACTCGGTAACTTTTTAGAATTCCTGGCCATGGTCTGCGCCACTGGCTATACCATCATTCTCAAATCTCTGACGGTGCGATATTCGCCTTTTTTTCTCACCGCGATGCAGGCATTCATCGGCTGTTTTTTCTATATGCCACTTCTTTTTTTGCCATCGACAATCCTCCCCACAGAGATGCATACTGGGCCTGCTTCTGCCATCCTCTATCTTGGTGCAGTCATCACTCTTGCCGCCTATAGCCTTTTCAATTACGGCGTTAAATATCTTCCGGCCAATAAGGCCGCGTCGTATATCAATCTGATCCCCATTTTTTCAGTGTTTCTTGGCTGGTTGATTCTCGGCGAGACATTTACCGGCTGGCAAATATGTGCTGGAGGCCTTATTGTCGGGGGAGTATATCTGACACAGCGATAAGGTTATGTATTTTTTAAAAGAACCCTGCCTAAAAGATTCGCGGGGCTCTGTTCAGTACTCGCTTGACGGGTGTTCTTTTAAATACTCGCTTGAGGGGTGCTTTTTTCAATGCCCACTTGAGGGGTACTCTTTTCAGTCCCCGTGCTGTGCGGGGATAAGTTCATTCACATAATAAGTATCTTGCTTCAGGATAGAAACTATCTTGTAAACAGCAGAACCCCGCCCAAAAGATTCGCGGGGTAAGTTCATTCACGAAATAATTATCTTGTAAACAGCAGAACCCCGCCCAAAAGATTCGCGGGGTAAGTTCATTCAC
>CBDTUM010000229.1:0-5003 GCA_965363495.1 uncultured Desulfopila sp. | reverse complement strand
ACCAATGGATACACAGCTTAAAAATCTTTTCCCTGAAGCATTAAAAAAAAGGGCGATGGAAATATACAGGGAACCTGCAATATGGCCTGTTCTCCTGCGACTTGTATCAGCACACACTCCCGCTGAGCAACTCCAGTCAGCTGCAATCGGCCTTGAGCTGCTCCACCCAAAAGAAGCCACTATTTTTAACGGTTATGCCTTGGCCAAAAGACGAGCAGAATATCTCACCGGGAGAATCTGTGCAAAAATGGCTATTCGAACGCACTTAACCGAAACAAAAAACCATCGAGGCCCCCTGGCATTAACGGAAATTGAAATAGCCAATAACAAAAATGGTCGGCCGACAGTGCATATAGAGAGGCAGAAGTGCAGTGAACTCAAGATGGATATTTCAATATCCCATAGTGGTGAATACGGCCTTGCCATCGCTGCCGAGCCAAAATGCGGCATTGACATCCAGCAACAACATGCAACCCTGTTACGAGTTCAGGACAAATACTGCAACAAAGCTGAATACAGCTTACTTGAAACATCCTTGCCGGACTATAACACACTGGCAAGACTAACAATTCTCTGGACCGCCAAGGAGGCTGCCAAAAAAGCCTTAAGTTATTGGCAGATGCCGGGTTTTTTAGATCTGCAGCTCAGGCTGCTGGATAATTTTCCGGACTGTATTGCTCTTTCTTTGCAGATCACAAATGCCAAATACCAACAACTCCCCCACGAACTCACTGTCGTCGCTGACATATTTGAAGATTACGCTCTGGCCATCTGTCTGGTGCGTGAGGAGAGCGGCAATGCCCGAACTCCCTGAAGTCGAAGTTGTCTGCCGGGGGCTTCGACCATTTGTAATTGGTCGCACTGTCACTGCTATTCACTGGAGCGGCCAAAAGCTGCGTTTCCCTGTCCAGCTAGAAGCCTTGCAGAAGGCGATGATCAACCAGACAATCACCACGGTTGAGCGTAGAGCAAAATTTCTGCAGATCAGCCTCGATTCAGGCGCGATGCTTATCATCCATCTGGGGATGACCGGCAACCTGGGAATATTTTCACCTTTAACGAGGCACGCCAAACATGACCATGTGCAATGGTCCCTCGACAACGGTACCGAACTTCGCTATAACGACACCCGCCGCTTCGGATCCATCCACATCCTCACCCCTGAGGCAGTTATCGACAGAGAGAAAACGATCTTCAAAACTACCGGCCCGGAACCGTTCAGCGACCAATTTTCAGCCAAATACCTGCACACACTTGCCAGAGGCAAGAGTGTGGCGGTCAAACTCTTGATCATGACCAATCAAAACGTCGCCGGAATTGGCAATATCTACGCAAACGAAAGCCTCTTTGCAGCGGGTATACGTCCTACAAGAAAAGCACAGACACTCACCTTGAAAGAATGGAGCCGCCTGGTGAGCGAAATCCGCAGAGTCCTCCAGCATGCTATCGAATGTGGCGGATCGACCATCAGCGACTTCCTTAATGCCAGCCGGGAACGGGGATATTTTCAGATAAATTTTAAAGTCTATGGCAAGGCGACAGAAGCGTGCACCGTATGTTCCGGCAAGATCGAGAAACAAAAGATCGCTGGCCGAGCCAGCTACTTCTGCCCAAATTGCCAGAAGTGACTAGCACACTGATCAAGCGCCACATGTACTTCCACAAGATCGCCTTCAGGATAATACACTTGTCCAGGTGGCAAGACCATGAAACAATTGCCGACCTCCAACCGTCCGGCAAAACGTACCGAAAACATCCCCTCCTCCACAACCAGCACGCCATCTTTTAATTGCAGGACATCGTTTCGTTTTATACTGATTTGATGCTGCAGACATGCCTGCACTTTTCGCGGCCATTCGCCCTGTATCCCCTGCATCGCATACAATGCCGGACCGACCAATTCATTTAAGAGGGTACGAACCGCATGGGGAGGACCGGGCAGGCCAAAAAACAGCGTTTGCCCCAAGGTGCCAAAAAGAATAGATTTCCCCGGCCGCATGGCAATCGCATTAAATAGCACCTTGCCACCGGCCTCAATAAAGGCCTTCTCAACAAGATCGTATTTTCCCGGCCCCATCCCCCCGGTTGTGAGCATTGCCTGCAACTTTTGCTCAACCCTCACCCTGGTAAAAAGATCAACAAGGGCATCTGCACTATCACTTACTATGCCCATATTTACGGGACAACCACCTACTTGAGCGATCAGAGCTCTTAAGAGAAACGAATTGGAAGAAACCTTCTGCCCAGTTACCATTTTTTCAGCTCCGCTGATGAGCTCACTGCCGGTACAGACATAAGCGACAGCAGGTCGCCTGACAACCGGAACAGACTGTATACCGCATGTCGCAAGCAAGGCAAGATGTCCCGCCTGCAACTCGACACCACCAGCGATCAGTTTTTCACCGTGCGTTATTTCACTCCCGATCTTGCGTATAAAAGTTGCTTTGGTCTGCAATGCACTCGCAGCAACACTAATGACGCCATCCTGTTCACCACAATCTTCAAAGGGAACAACACGCGTGCTCCCTTCCGGCACACAGCCTCCGGTCATAATCCTGCCGGCAGTGCCAGGCAGCAATATTTTTCCAGATGGTTGGCCGGCGGGAATTTCATGCTCAACCTTATAGTGCTCCAGCTTTTGTCCCGAACCTTCAATTACCCGGATTACAAATCCGTCACGAGCCGATTCATCATATGAGGGTAGAGATAGAGCCGCCGCCACAGCAGATGAGGTGATCCGTTGCTGAGCCTCGCTGAGATCAACAATTTCACCCGGCAAAGGATGAATGGTGGCTAAAATTATCTGCTTGGCCCTTTGCAGGCTGCATGTGTCAGGATTGTTTTTGTTCATAGGAACTCGGTTGTCAGTCGTGCTTTAGAGGAGGCGGACATTATCTATATACAGAACTCGCCGCTCAGGTTGATTCATCACGAAGATGCCAAAGCCGCTTATTTTTGTACTATCCATTTTACGGTTTTTGGGCGCATTGATGATATCCGTCATAGGAATAATAATTTCATTCCAGCCGTACTCCAGCACGGTTCGCCCGTTATAGCGATCTGCAAAGCGTTGCTCCACGTCATCTCGATGGAGAGAATCATGGACACGATAATACAAGACAAGCTGCCGCCCGGGATTAAACACATTAAAGGCCAGGCCTTTTTTTCCGCTCCAGTCTCCGGGAAAATGATCAAGCGACACGCCGGAATATTTATCGGTTGTCAGGGTTATTTTAGCCGAATATTCACCCTGTAATCGTGGGGTAGACACCCTGTGCATCTCCACCCGACTTCCCCACCGACCTAACTCGGCGTCGCACTCAAAACCGGCAAGCAAGGGGAACTCCTGGTAGCTTCGAAATTCATCAGTGAGGGCAAACCCTAAGGGGAGAAAGCTGTAAACTACGACAGTAGTCAGCAAAATTCCACTTACAATCGCCTGTAAGCGCCGCTGTCGATAAGCCGCCTTCCAAAGCAGGACAGATGCTCCCCCCAACAGATCTCTCACAACATCACTCATAGAACAAGTCCGGCCGGCAAACCTTTGTTGAATCAATTCAATCCCGCCACCAACTAACAATACTATAAAAAAGGTAGCCAAAACTCTGAAAAGAACAGACCGGTGCGTTGCACACCAATAACTATCAAGCACAAGGACAAAAACAGCGAAAAAAACCCAATGGCCAAGGTTCCATAGTTCCTTGACTGATCGTGGTTCGTAATAATCAGCCCCGCCGATAAAAAAAAAGGGAAAAATAAGTAAGAGGGCAATCGCAAAACAACGGCGCCATTCTCTACACAGATATGTAGAGCACTTAAAAGAACGAAAAGACGACAAAAACAATATTTCCCTCACCAATACAAATAAACTTCGAACAGAGCATAAGATTCTTGCGACATTCTCAACCACACCCCATTTCAACTTCTGCACGACACAGTTCCTGCTCCCAGGCAGGTCAATAAGTTACCACGCCAACTGCAAAGGGGCATCCCTGCTGTCACACATAGAACAAACAAAGATGGATTCGGTGCGTATACATTCAACGGGAAAAAATTACAACCCGGAAGCGCATTACTTGCGCACCCCAGGTAGTACCAATATTGGAAGAGAGATTTCATCATCTAGCAAGCGACCGAAATTACACGTCATACTTCTTGAATTATTTGTTGGCGCACTTTTTGCTAGAGCCCACCTCGTTTATGAATGATTTTTTGATGGGTTGGCTATTCAAGGCTGATCAACCTCAATTGAGGCATCAAACAAAAAACTATAACCAGCTGATATTAAATGATTTATCCACCTGACAGGGAGGGAAATTATTTTTTACTACGCGCAAAAAATCAACCTGCCGAGAAAAAATGAAAATCAAACTACTGCTTCTTTTATTTGCCCTGTGCCTCACCCCCATTACTACTCATGCTGCTGTGACGAAAACTCTGGAAGTAGATTTTTCTTTTAGCGACTCAAGCAATCAGCAGCTCGCTGGCTACAAGCTCTACAAAGAAGCCACAAAGGTTTGCCAAACAACCGATCCGGCTGCAGCAAAGATATCCTGCAATATTACCACAGAAACAGGGACCTTCAAATTTTCTATCACAGCCTATTATGCCGACGGGAGTGAAAGCCCAGCCTCTCCCTCTTTTCCCTTTACCATTAGCTCTACACCATCATTACCTCCCACCGCCGTGGTTTCATCCTCGACAGCCGTGGGCAAGGCTCCGCTTCTCGTCAACTTTAACGGAAGTTCCTCGACCACCCCGAACACGCCGATAGTGCAATACAACTGGAGCTTCGGTGACGGCTCTCAAGCCACTGGAGCAACAACCTCTCATTCTTTTACCACGGCAGGTACCTATTCTACCAGCCTCACGGTTGTGGACAGCAAGGGGCTGAGCAACACCGTAAAAACTCCCATTATCGTCACCAGTGCTACCTCGACAAACCCAACACCACCAGATACGACATCTCCTCCAACAGATACGACATCTCCTCCAACAGATAC
>CBDTUM010000228.1:0-5066 GCA_965363495.1 uncultured Desulfopila sp. | reverse complement strand
GCAATGTGGCGCAAAAGCATGGCTCGGCCAACTCACGAGGAGTTGTGATTCAATTTCCTCTGACCCATGAGGATTTAGGCTTTTTAACAGGAGCTCACCGAGTCAGTATTACCAGGGCAATGACCGCTCTTAAAAATGCTGGAAAAATTATTCTAGAAGATAAAAGACTCATCCTGACGGCCATGAGTTTATAGTAACGACGCTCATCCCCTTCTGCATATTCGCTCGATAGTTCCCCCACGAAAGGCTCTCCTTACAAGGTGGAAGGATTGCCCGCTATAGAAAGTCAAAATGCTTTCAGCAGAACACCCCAAAAGACATATTTTCATTTTAAATCAATCAGTTGTTCGTTCGCTATTTTTGCTAATTTCATCATACAGAGCCTGGTATTCCTGCGTCAGTTTATGCCCCGGACTCAGAAAAATCATTGGCGTCGATTCATGGTGAGATTCTTTAATCTTAATTGAAGAAGAAATTTTTGATGAAAGAATCGGCAGGCCTTCTGCTTTCAGTTCGTCGACAATTTTTTTCGGATAATTTGCCTGGGCCATGTACTGATTAACGATAATTCCTTCAACTATAAGCGAGTGGTTATGGTCACTCTGGATATCACCGATGTGTTTTCCGACCTCGAATATGGCATCTTTTGAAAATGCATCGCAGTCGAAGGGAATCAAACACCGGGAAGCGGCGATTAAGGCTGACTGGCTGAAAAAGTTCATCGCCGGCGGGGTATCGATATACAGGGCTTCAAAAGAGGAAAATTTTTCTATCATTTCCTTCAGCTTATAGATTTTGTGTTTATTGACGAGTTGCGCCTCAATGTCTGCTAAGCCTGAGTGAGACGGTATGATATATAGATTTTTGAACTTTGTTTCGTGAATAAAGGATTCCGGTTCAGGCCTGGAACTACTTAAATGGGAGAAAAATGGATTGAATTCGAAAATACTACCGCCGTCCAGCGATGCCTTAAAAAAATCAAAAATCGTCAGACCTTTTTCCTTAATTTCATTGTATCTGTCACTCAACAAATACTGACTGGCATTGGCCTGGGGGTCGAGGTCTATCACGATGGTTTTTTTGCCGGATGCTGCACTGATGGCAGCAAGGTTGCATGTTATGGTAGTTTTTCCGACGCCGCCTTTTTTATTAAAGATCACACGACTGATCATCATTGAATCCTCTTTATTATTTTTGCTCACACTTTTGAATTCGAGAATAACTTGAGAGCTAACCTCCATATGCCCGTCAAACAGGTCGCACCTTCCAGGAGGTCGTCCATAACCTCCTTATAAAAACTACTATACTCTCTTTTAAAGGCGATACACCATGAAAGTGTCAGATGCTATCAGTTTTTGCCTGCAGTACCATACAATCAATCCAAGGTTTAATACGATCAAAATTTACGAGTTTCTTCTCGGAAACTTGCCTACCCGTCATATGGATACGCAAAAAGGGGATTATCCACTGAACTGGATAATCCCCTTTGGTAATTCTCAATTAAACGGAGTCTTTTAGCCGACTCTATTTATCAGCGGCTTTCCTCTGTTGATCGTTCTCTCATATTGTATGGCTGGATAACCAAAGCCCATCACATAGCCAATCTGGTGGTCTTCTGGGATACCCAGATGCTTTTTAAGCGAGGGGACAAGCTCGGATATGGTCAGCATCGCCAGACCATTCCAGATTGTGCCTATGCCATAGGTCTGGGCATAGAGCTCAAAGGTGGTTAAGGCAATAAGGCAATCCTGCGTGGGCGCGGCGCTCTCGTTATGCGCGGAAACAACCAGCAGGTGCGGTGCTCCCCGGAAAAGGATATCGGTGCCGAAGTTTTTCCAGGCCTCGATTATATCAACGAACATGTCCATTCCTTTCGGCAGCTTTTTTTCTTTGACCAGTTTTTCCAGGCCGGCAATCGCTTCTTCCCGCAGATCGAAAACAACACCTTTATCATCGACCAGCGTATACAGCAGCTGTCGATCATTATGGCCGCTTGGTGCATGGCTGGCAACTTCAATTAATTTTTCAATACGTTGCGGATCGATATTTTCATCTCGATAATTTCTCACCGACCGCCGTCCCTTGATAAGCATTTCCAGCTGCTCCGGTTTGGCCATTTGTTCAAGCGGCAGTGGCAATCCTTCCTGCGGTCCATAGCCATGAATGGCAACAGAGCCTTCGCTGCAGATCGCCACACAATGCATACAGCCTATGCAAAATTGTTCAAGGTCCGGTGCTATGGTCGGAACACCTGTCTCCATACTGATAATCATGGCCGGACAGTCCGTAGAGCATTGTCCGCAGCCGATACAGGTTTCCAAATCTATAGTAAAATTGAGCATATCTTTCCTTGATGGCGCCTTACAAAGCCAGATCTCTTCTGTTATACCCGCCCATGGGAACTACTTTTGGGATAAAACAAATTTTTCGAAGTCTGCGCTTATCTATCGAGCCATCTCTGAGGTTAATATTGAAGGTATACGGATTGGTTTTCCGTATGTAATTGGTTCCTTTTATTGGACGGCTTTGGTAACAATTTCTTTGTCAAAATAGTTCACGGACATCCCTGCATCGATCACAATTGTCTGGCAGTTGATGCCGGAGGCCCTGTCTGAAAGCAGAAAGGCGGCAGTGTCGGCGACTTCACGGGTTGCCAGGGCTTTTTTTCTGAGAGTCGCTTTTTCGGCAAAGAGATAACTCTCTATATAGCCGGGAATCCCCGCGGAGGCTGAGGTCTTCAAAAGACCGGGTGCCACCGCGTTAAAGCGTACCCTGGAAAATTCCGAGAAGCTCTTGGCCAGAAAACAGATCGATGCGTCTAAAGCGGCTTTGATCGGCGCCATATAGCCGTAGTTTTCTGCCGCCATTTGGGTGGTGGAGATGGTTATTGTCACCACCGAGCCATCTGCTGCCAAAAGTTCTTTAAAATGGTTGGCAATACTGATAAACGAAAAACAGGAGATATTTATCGCCTGGAGAAAATCGTCTTTTCTCGTCTCATGAAACGGTTTCATGCCTTCTGAATAGTTGGCAAAGGCAATGGAGTGGACAATGCCGTCAATTCTCTTGCCCTTTGCGGCTCCTATTGCTGCGCTGATCTCATCCCGCACACGAATTATATTGTTTTCGTCTTCTACATCACAGATAAAAACCGGTGAATCAGGAAAGAGTTTGCGGGCATTGACCGCCCGCTCTGCCGATCTGACCACATGAACCACTTCGGCACCCTCTTCCACAAGGGTCCGGGCGATGGCGCAGGCAACCGATTTTTTATTGGCCAGCCCAAAGACCACAAAGATCTTATTTTCCACTCCAAGAAAACTCATAAGCTCTCGTCTCTCTTGTATATCGTAAAAGGAATCAGCTAATACTAACGATCAGGCCGGCGGCAAACAACAGACTATAAATAAGCGACAACCTGGCGGTACCGGCCAGTAATGCATTGAGTTCAACACCTTGCTCTTCGCCTATTCTTTTAGCCAGTTGCCAGGCCTGAGGCCCAGTAACCAGTGGCAGAAGAATAAGGGCACCGGCAACGCCGGTCAACACCATTACCGGAGGAACAAGATAACTCAGCAGCAGCAACAGTTTAAATTCGGTAATCGTCCGGCTGCGACCAAGGATCACTGCCAGGGTATTTTTACCCGCTTTGCGATCGGTATCGATGTCTCGTAAGTTATTGATCACCATGATTGCGGTAATAAGCATTCCGGGCGGTACTGCTGCAAGCATCGCCAGCAGGCTCAGTCGTCCGGCCTGGATAAAATACGTTCCGCCTACCGCCACCAGGCCAAAAAAAATAAAAACAAACAGTTCCCCCAGTCCATTGGAGGCAAGCGGATACGGGCCGCCGCTATAGGCGAGCGCTGCCAGCACCGAGACCGTGCCGATGATCACTATCGGCACCCCCCCTGCCTGGGCCAGGTAAAGAAAAATCAATACGGCCAGAAACAGGCAGAAAATCATGCCCCATTTCACCTCGGCCGGCGAAATCAGGCCGCTCTGGGTAACCCGTACGGGGCCCAGGCGTTCCTCGGTGTCAATATTATTTTTAAAATCAAAATAGTCATTAGCCAGATTAACCCCGATCTGCAACAACATAGCTCCAAGAAGACAACAAAAAGCCGGAACAAAGGCAAATTTTCCATCGCTAAAAGCCACGGCTGAACCTACCGCCACCGGCCCCACCGCTGCCGGAAGGGTTTTGGGACGGATGGCCAGCAGCCAGAGCCTGAATTTTGAGGGTGTCTCTTCTTGCATAATATTTTAGAAAAATTTTATCGTTGGCTACTGGTTCCCATGTGCCACATGGGAACCAGTAGCCAACGTCATCACTCGATAAAGAGGTGTTTGCTGACTTTAAGTTCAATAGCATAAATTGCAAAATAGAGTAGCACTCCCAAGAGCCCCATCCCCATAATACCAGTATACATTTCCGGATAGAGCAACACCTGATATGTTTCAATCACTATGTAATAGCCAAGCCCGTAGCTCGTTAATGACTGTTCGGCAATAAAAAGTACCGCTACCGCAGTACCCACCGAGATCCGCAGGGCAGTCAATACCGCCGGCAACGACGCGGGCAGATAAACATAGCGAAACAGGGCCCGACGCCCGGCGCCAAGGGATTTGACCGAGAGGATCAGCTCTTTTTTCAACCCCGATGCTTCATCGCGCACCACTACCAGAATTTGGAAAAAGATAATTATGGCAATAAGGGTGATTTTAGAAAAATCGCTGATGCCCATCAGTACATAGATAACCGGCAGAAAAATTATCTTAGGGATCGGATAGATTATTGCTATCAGCGGGCTTAGTATCCGATCCAGTTGCGGCATCTGCCCAAGTGCCAGACCAAGGGGCGCCGCAAAGAAGGTGGCCAGAAAAACAGCAGCCAGAACCCGACCTGTCGACGCCAGAAAATGCAGCCCTAATTCACCAGTGATGTGAGCAAAAAAGAGTGGCACCACAACCAGCGGAGAAGGAAGGATCGGCCGGTTTATGACAAGGGCCGCCAGTTGCCAGAGGCAAAAAAACATCACGATCCCGATAAGGGTACTGAATAA
>CBDTUM010000227.1:0-5106 GCA_965363495.1 uncultured Desulfopila sp. | reverse complement strand
AATTTCTTGCGGCTATTTTTTGTCCACATTCATAATCGGTAAAGAGTAAAGAAGTGAATTATTGAATGAAAACAGGTAGACTCTTAAGGAAAACGTGGTTTACCCTCGGTTAATGCTTTTAAAGAGTTGCCATCTTGCAAAGGCCCTTTTGCCCTGAATCTTCGTTGTTCTCAAAATTTAATCCTCGGAGATACGCGAGCATAGCGGGACCTCGATATCGATTAGAGGCCTGCGGTTAAATTTCTCGAATGCCCCGATTGTGGAGCCAATGGTTCATTTCAGGATGGGAAAAAATAACAATTTTATTCAGATTGGGAGATTATATTATGTTGAAGCTAGGAGAAAAAGGGGCTATCCCACAGATCGGGACAGACAGTTATGCCATTGCACCACATATTCCTTGTGGTTTTGTCACTCCGGATTTGCTCAGAAAGATTGCCGATGTTTCCGAAAAATTTAATGCAAAAGCCGTCAAAATTACGGGTGCCGCACGTATCGCTATCGTTGGTCTAAAAGAAGAAGATATTGATGCGGCGTGGGAAGAACTTGGATTAGCAAAAGGTGCAGCTGTGGGATTGTGTGTTCGGAGTATTCGGACCTGCCCAGGAACAACCTTTTGTAAGCTTGGAAAACAGGATGCCGTTAAAATTGGCATGGCTATGGATAAAAAATATCATGCCTTGCAGCTCCCTGGCAAGTTCAAGATGGCGGTATCTGGATGTAAGCTGAGCTGTGCTGAATCATGGGTGCGAGATATTGGCTTGATTGGTGACAGAGACGGTTGGATTGTTACCATTGGTGGCAATGTGGGATCGCAGCCCCGTATCGGCAAGGAATTAATTAGCGGCCTTGATGATGACGCCGCTCTCAAGGCCGTTGAGGATGTTCTGCACTATTATAAAGACAATGCAAAGGGAGGAGAACGCCTTGGCAAGATGATTGAAAGAGTTGGACTGGAACCTTTTGCAGTGGCGGTTAAAAAAGAGTTGTAACTCATTGTATGTCCCTTTAAAAAGGAATTGGCGTTGCGATATGTCAATCAATAGTGGCAACCAAAAAATTGATTGACCAGGCATTACTGGAAGACCATTTCAGTCTTCCAGTAATGCCAATCTCTCCCCACCAGATCAATTCAAAATACAGTTCCGGTCTTTGCCTGCATACAAGCTGAAATACTACGTACTATGGGGGCGATTCTTTACATCCAAGACCATAACCGGGTAGCCGGTATCTTCATCACAGATGGAGAAAACCTTTGGATTTCTGGCCAAAAGCCAGGCCCAGCTCGATCCGTTCCAATACCTTGTCTTTGTCACCGGGGAACTGATAGCCTTCGTATTCATGGGTAAAGACCAGCTCGCCATTGGAGGTGCGCCAGGAGTTACCGGCATGATCAAAGCAGACCTTCGAGGTGACCTCGAGGGCTGATATCATAGATTTGAGTTCGAGAAGCTGTTCTTTTGGCGTGAGCAGCGTCACTTTCCCAGCCCGGACCTGATCATTCATCGGGGTGCCGGCAATGGGCCGAAAGGGCCGGGACCGGATATAGTGAGGATCGATCGCATTGAGAACCCGGGCAGTACCAAGGGCATGATGTTCAGACATCTCTTTTCCACCCAGACCCGGCATCCAGTATTCTGAAACCTGGAATCCTGCTGCCATCGCTTTTTGGCCCCCGGTTATCTGCCCATGGGCATCTATTCCCTTTTTGATCTGCTTGAGCAGGGCATCATCCCCGGTTTCCAGGCCCAGATGGACCCGGTCCAGTCCAGCTGCCCTGATGGCTTGCAGATTTTCCAGGGACCTTTGGGCAATAGTTCTTGCCCGGGCATAGGTGGTGATCCTGTTGATGGAGGGAAAAGTGGTTTTCAAATGGGTCAAGGCCTCAATCAGCTCCAGAGGGTCCATGATCAAGGAATTGCCGTCCTGAATAAAGGCGGTTTTCCCGCCGGAAAGCAGCCATTGAATGAGCATGTCAACCCCCTGGTGAGAGTTAAGCTCAGGGGTGCGGTCTATTAGGGCCAGAATGGCCTTCCGGGTAAGCAGACCGTTGTTGCCCAGGCGGACGGATTCTGCTTTCAGGTCATTGGCCAGGGCAGCCATGGCATTGATATCTGCTTTGATCTCCGTGATAGGCCGCAGCTGGAACTTTTCTGTTTTGTACATGGCGCAGAAGGTGCAAAAGTTCCAGGGGCAGTTGCGGGTGAATCGGACAAGAAGAGAAGCACTCCCTCCTTCGCTGGGGGGACGGTACATTCCTGTTTCAAAATGATAATCGTTGGTCGTCATGGCTGCTCTCTTTTAGTAACCGTTCACCAGCACCCCATTTTCGTCCGATCAGGCCGCCTCACATAGCCAACTATAGCTCGAAGGCCTGCTTGAACAAACCTGGAGCCCTGGTTGAACGATTACTGATCCGGGTTATGCGCGCACTTACTGCGTTCCGGTGAACGATTATCTCTTTTAATCAGGTAAACCAGGTATCGTTTTCCAGCTGGTCCCGGCGGAATTCCATCTAAACTCTTTTCTTTTTGCCGCTTTCTCTATACATTTTTCCGGGTAAAGCACTGTTGAAGTGATAATCAAGATATAGAAATCAATCAAAACAGACAAACCCTGGCTTGCTACCACCTTAAAATGACCCAGCAAAGCTTGTAACAGAAATATGCTTATATTTGCTAAAAGTTGTTAAGAGCCTTGACGGATCAACCCCGCCAGACAACAAGGAGCTGCTCTATGGAAGATATTGAACTCTATCGCTATTTTTTAAAAGATAGTGTCCGAAAAACAATCGATTTTCGGGTAACCGACCAGAACAGAGGAGTACCCGTTCCACCATCGGAAGCACATGTTGATAAACAGCTGCCTCGGATCAGTCTGCCCGACAGAAAAATCTGGGGTCCTGTTATAACAGAAACGAATCTGGTGGATGCTATCGGCAATCGACGAAGCAGGCGAAACTATAGCGACGCATACCTCTCTGTTGAAGAATTGGCATTTCTTCTCTGGGCAACACAGGGACAGAGAAACCCGGGGATACAGCCTGCTCATTTCCGGACAGTACCTTCAGCAGGAGCCAGACATAGTTTTGAGACCTACCTGTTCATCAATAGAGTGGAAAAGGTTCCCCCAGGTCTCTATCGCTATCTGCCTCTCTCCAATGAGCTTGTATTACTGTACCTTATCGATAAACAGAGTAAAACCAGACTCTCCCGGGCGACATTAGGCCAGGGGTTTATCGCCAGCGGCGCAGTGGTGTTTATCTGGGCAACTGTGCCTTATCGAATGGAGTGGCGCTATCTGCAGGCAGCTCACCGGGTCATCCTGCTTGACGCAGGTCATGTCTGCCAAAACCTCTACCTGGCCTGCGAGGCGATTCATGCAGGAAGCTGTGCCATTGCAGCCTACGACCAGGAAGCAATGGACGAGTTGATCCAGGTAGATGGAAAAGAACAATTCACCATCTACCTCGCGCCGGTTGGCAAGTATTAGCGACCCTTTAGTAAGGGGACCTACTGGTTCCCATGTGCCACATGGGAACCAGAGTAAGCTGAACAAAGCCCCAGTAATCTACCGCGTACTTGATTGGCCCGGTGTTTGTGTCACCCCTGCTTCGGCAAGAGAAATATTAAGCTCGAGTACCTCACAGTCATTCTTTCGATCCAGCGACAGTTTGATCTGATCTTCGTCGATGTGAATATATTTTCTCACCACTTCAAGAATATCTTGCTGGAGTCGAGGCAGAAAATCCGGAGTAGACGGACGCCTCCGTTCATGGGAAACGATGATCTGGAGGCGCTCTTTGGCTATTGAGGCGGTACGGGGCCGTTTAGATCGGAATAAATCAAAAAAGTTCATATTATGCAGCTCTAAATAAGCGGGAGAAGATACTTCTTTTGGGAGCATCCAGGAAACGGAATGGACGATCCTCACCAAGAAACCTGTCTACCATATCGAAATAAGCCTCGCCGGCATCGCTTTCGTCGGAAAGGGTAATCGGTATACCCGCATTGGATGCGGCCAGTACCGATTTGGATTCAGGCACAGCACCTAAAAAGGATATAGCAAGAATTTCGTGAATATCGTCGACGCTGAGCATGTCGCCCTTATCGACCCGGATCGGATCATAGCGGGTAATCACCAGATGCTCTTTGACCGGATCAAGGCTCTGCTCTGCTCGGCGGGTCTTGCTCGCCAGCATGCCGATAATTCGATCCGAATCCCGTACTGAGGATATTTCGGGATTAGTAACCACCAGAGCCTCATCGGCAAAATACATAGCGGTCATCGCCCCTTTTTCAATGCCTGCCGGAGAATCGCAGATGATATAGTCAAAGCTCTGCTGCAATGTTGCAATAATCTCCCCGACACCCTCCATTGAGAGAGCATCTTTGTCCCGGGTCTGCGAGGCAGGCAGGATAAAGAGGTTGCTCACTCGTTTATCCTTAATCAATGCCTGGTTGAGTGAACCTTCACCATGGATGACGTTGAGCAGATCATAGACAACCCTTCGCTCGCAGCCCATAATCAAGTCAAGGTTACGTAAACCGACATCGAAATCAATGACAACTGTCTTGTATCCACGTACAGCCAATCCAGCGGCAAAGGCGGCGCTGGTGGTTGTCTTCCCTACGCCGCCTTTACCGGAGGTTACGACGACAACTTTGCCTAATTTCTGTTCTGAATTTTCGGTAAGATTGTGTTCAATCATAGTTATGAAAGATGACAAAAGGTTGAACTATTAATAAGAGCTCGTTCACGGTGCAGGGTTGAACGAGCCGACAACATCAAATTTTAAGCTGCCATGCTCCAGAGAAACCATCACACTTTGGTTAAGAATTTTTTCGTCAAGCAGCTCATTGACGACGTATTCACCCGCGACAGAGACCAGTTCCGGGTTGCACTGCAGGCTAAATATTCGGGCTGTAGTATCACCATGTATACCGGCCATGGCCCGGCCACGCAAAGCGCCGTAAATATGAATATTACCCGCAGCAAGAACCTCTGATCCGGCATTGACCGACGAGAGAATAACAAGATCCCCCTCGGGGGCAAACACTTGTTGCCCCGACCGAACAGGCTGGGTTATTACCTTGGTCGAGACAG
>CBDTUM010000226.1:0-5121 GCA_965363495.1 uncultured Desulfopila sp. | reverse complement strand
CAGGGTGCCGAACTTATCGTGACAAGTGGCGGCATGTCGGTCGACCCCGATGATGTCACCCGAGAGGGGATACTGGAAGCAGGGGCAACTGATGTCGCCTACGGAACGCCCGTATTGCCAGGAGCGATGTTTCTCAGCGGCATGATAGGGAATGTTCCTGTTCTTGGGCTTCCAGCTTGCGGAATGTATTATAAAATCACGGTGTTTGATCTGGTACTGCCGAGAATATTAACAGGACAAAAAATTGGCCGAAAAGAATTTGCCGAGCTGGGGCACGGCGGTTTATGCAGAAATTGCAAGATCTGCCAATACCCAGTCTGTAATTTTGGTAAATAATCTGGTTCAGGGTACGCCTCACTCTGTGGCGTATTGAGAGAATAGGTCACCGATTTTCAACCATTAGCTGGTGGTTGCATTGTTGTGGTATGCGGATTTACAGGGAGATTGTATGCATATCTCAAGATGTCATACCCCGTACGCCAAAAAAACATTCCTCCTTTCAGTTTTAGGACGAGAATGCTTCTTTGCGTCTGACTCATATTACCCCAAAGGTGCACATACGTAAGACACCCTCCCCTGCCCTGCGCACCCACAAATAGCTCTTGACCGTTAAAGGTTTACAGCTTTCTTTTTATCCTGATTTAGTGTCAGATATTTTTTCTGATAATATTCTGTTGTCGAATCGAGAGGTCACAAGGCCGACTCCTTCAGCGATGGACTCTACCACCAAGAGCCAAGAGGCAATCTCGTTTAGAATCCTTACAATCTTGCTAATCGCTATGAAAAATGACAGAACCACTCACTCCGTGTTCGCGCAATACTGCAGAGTATTTACAGATATAAAAACGTCCAGACCTTTTATGATATCGGTGAGCTTAAATCGTTAAGCAGATAAATTTTTCCCGTGAAAACGGATATGGTCTTCAATAAAAGAAGCAATAAAAAAGTAACTATGATCGTAGCCAGGTTGGAACCTTATCTGCATCGGGTAATCCGCATCTTTACTCGCTTGCATAAGTAACTCGGTCTTAAGTTGCTCAGCAAGAAAGTTGTCTGCTGCACCCTGGTCAACCAGAATAGGTAATCGCTCCGGCACGGATCGCACGAGCACTGTAGTGTCGTATTGCGCCCAATCCTCCGTGTTGTCACCAAGGTAATGCGTGAATGCTTTTACACCCCAGGGGCAATGAAGCGGTGCTACAATCGGTGAAAAAGCTGACACCGACTGATACTTTTCGGGGTTTTTTAAGGCGATCGTTAACGCGCCATGCCCCCCCATCGAGTGCCCTGACAGACCAACACGTGAACCGTCTACGGGAAAGTGCTGATTCACCAGCGCAAAGAGCTCTTCCACAACATAGTCATACATTTTGTAGTGTGTGCTCCAGGGCGCTTGCGTCGCATTCACATAAAACCCTGCACCTAACCCCAAATCATACGCTTTTTCAGGATCATCAGGCACATCTTCGCCACGTGGGCTCGTATCGGGCACGATGATCGCAATACCTTCTTCCGCTGCATATTTCTGCGCGCCAGCCTTAATGACAAAATTTTCATCAGTGCATGTCAGGCCAGAAAGCCAATACAAAATGGGAACGGAACCATATTCTGTCTGTGGTGGGAGATATACGGCGAAATTCATTGCACAGCGGAGCACTATTGAAGAGTGCTTAAAACGGAGCTGTTGCCCGCCAAAACTTTTATTGGCACTAATTTTCTCTAATGTCATCTCTTTGTTACCTTAAAATTCAATAACGGAACGGATACTTTCACCAGAATGCATTAAATCAAACGCGGTATTAATCTCATTTAATGGCATCTTATGGGTAATCAACTCATCAATTTTTATTTTACCTTCCATATACCAGTCAACAATTCTAGGCACATCAGTTCGACCACGCGCACCACCAAAAGCGGTACCACGCCATGAGCGACCCGTAACTAACTGGAATGGACGTGTTGAAATTTCTTGTCCCGCGCCAGCAACTCCTATAATGCAGCTTTCTCCCCAACCTTTGTGACAGCACTCTAATGCCTGACGCATCACTTTGACATTACCAATACACTCAAAGCTATAATCAACGCCACCGCCTGTCATGCCAATAAGATAATCAACTACATTTTCTACTTCAGCTGGGTTGACAAAATCAGTCATGCCAAATTGTCTGGCTAATGTTTCTTTTGCAGGATTCATATCAATACCAATGATACGAGTGGCACCCACCATTTTAGCGCCCTGAATAACATTCAGGCCAATACCGCCGAGGCCGAACACGGCAACCGTTGAACCCAGTTCAACCCCCATGGTAAAGGCAACTGCACCAATACCAGTTGTTACACCACAGCCTATATAACAAATTTTATCAAAGGGAGCGTCTTTACGAACTTTGGCAAGAGAAATTTCAGGAAGCACAGTGAAGTTCGAAAAGGTTGAACATCCCATGTAATGCAGGAGAGGCTTACCGTCAAAAGTAAAACGACTGGTGCCATCAGGCATTACCCCGCGACCTTGTGTGGCTCGAATGGATTGACAGAGATTGGTCTTTGGATTTAAACAATATTCACACTCACGACACTCTGGCGTGTAAAGAGGGATGATATGATCACCTGGCTTTAAACTTTTCACTCCCTCACCAACTTCAACGACAACTCCTGCTCCCTCATGACCGAGAATCACAGGAAACGCACCTTCCGGGTCATCCCCGGACAAGGTAAACGCATCAGTATGGCAAACTCCTGTTGCTTTAATTTCAACCAGTACTTCTCCCGTTTTTGGTCCAGCCAGATCTACCTCAACAATTTCCAGTGGTTTGCCCGCTTCAAATGCAACGGCAGCACGTGTTTTCATGATAACTCCTCATAAATTATTTGCCCCAAAAACAGGACTGTGCCTCTTTGCTCATGCCCCGTTTCTCGTACAACGCCAGCTAATCAGGGGTGCGATAACGATTTATTCACCTTCGGATCATTCAGTAAGCAGTTCAAGCAAAACTAATCATGTTTAGAACAATAAGACATACTGGCAGTAAAGTTCTGGCCCAGGAAAATTCTACCACTGATCTAACTAGCATTCAGGCTCACATGAGCCACAAAGCGCCATTGCTCTACATCATCAAAACAGCTCTGGTCGTCCCCCGGCCTTACGGCAACTAAAGAGTCGAAATAAAGTGGGCCCTGTGGCAGTTGCAGTTCTGCGATTAAGGATAACTTTTCGATACATGGCAGTTGATGATAAAGAAGACTCAGGTGGGAGTCAAACGGGTAGTCACCAGGGTGCCGGCATGAGGCGCGAAGACGAGAGTTCAGCACCATTGTCGGTTCGGAGTTCAGCTGGATGAAAACCGATTTGAAACGATGAGAATGATGGTCCACCCCAAGTACCTCAAGTTCAAGAGGGGGGATTTTGTTGGTTGCAGAGTGCAAAATCTGCAACGGGGATTCATCTTGTGCTAATTGGGTGACCAATACTGTAACGTGGGGCATGAAGCGGGGAGCACCGTATTTATCGGCCAACTGATTGATAAGTGTTGCCAACATGAGTCGCTGGGGATTGGCGGGCACCAGCCAAAAACTGATTGGTGATATTTTCGGAAGTGGTGTGTTAGTGTTCATTATTTATAGCAATAAATGTACTGGCTTGAGCCAGGCGATCTGGGGTCCCAATGTCCAGAAAGCGCCCTTTTGGGAAATGCACTGCTTCGAAAGTCAAGCCAGCCTTTAATGCCTCCACCAGTATGATGCCCAATGGCCATTCTGGATTGCTATTGGTTGGCATTGCATCTGCCTCAGTCCTAAGTTTTTGAACAATATCGGCGAAAAAAGTGGTAAAGGAGTGCCGCCAGGCAGCCGCCAGCCAGGTACGGCTGTCATCACGCCAAACCGGATTGTATTCTTTTGGTACTATTTTGACAATATGGCCTTGAGCGTCGACCTCTGCAAGATCACATCCATGTTCTGGGCCGCAAGGAAATGTGGCTAACACAACGTCGGCTTGAGATCTATGTAGTTTCAGGACAATTTGTTCACAGACATCCGGAGGATCCATCAGTATATCCGGAAAGCCGGTCAGAACGGATGCTTTTTCAATAAAAGGGAAAGCCTGGCTTATGGTAAATGGCGGACCATATGGAGCATCCATTAGAAGATAGCCTATCGGCAAACCAAAATTGGCTCCGTTGTTGAAATGCTCTATGATATCGAACTTGCCAGGTCGTAATATAAAGAACACTCGTTGACAACCAGCACGGACCATCTGCTCAAGCAGAAACTCACTGACAGCACGGGGCGAGCCATTGGGAGCGCCGCTTTGGACGGGGAGCAGTTCTTTGCTACCACTTTGCAAACTCAGCCTTTTAGCCAGACCTGCTGCCGGAATAAGTCCAATTATCGGCGGTGAATCTGCGTGGATAATATGGAGGGGGGATGATGCCGGGTTTATATGCATTGCTGCACCCTCAAGATTTAAGATGACATGCAAGCAGCTTATGCTTCAATATCGGGGACACCAATCGAAATCGTCAGCAGGAGTCATGCTACGGCATACAGATGTATGGTTTTGGGTATGGTCATGGCTCCCCTGCCCCTTTCAAAAAGCCTATGCAGAGTCTCACGTGACACAGTAGCCATATCAATTTGTGCTTTGAGGTACAGTGGAACGAAAAACATACATAAGCTTTTTCCTCACCCGTAATCAGCTGGATCACATAAAGGCCTCAACTCGCCAATGGTCACTGTTTCCGGTAGTGAAAACGAATAGCGTCCACCCAAATGTGCATGCCTACCCTATTCAACAAATGTTACTATTCCGTCATCCAGATCATACTTAGCAGCAACGATCTTAATCTTTTTCTCTTCGGCTAGGTGCCTCAAAATATCGGATTTTTTAGTTAAGTTAGCAGCCACTATATTTACGTTGTTGTCGATTGCGCAATTTACGAACTCGCTTTTCTTTGTTATAGCGCAATCTTTTTCATCTTTGCAAGCAGCGCAATTCTTGGTAGCCAGATTAACGCTGGGTTCAATTTCTTTAACGATGGCATCGATGTTTTTACTGCCGGTGCTTTGCCCTTTTGCATCCACAGTGGCGGTGACGGCTCCACACCCTTCGTGCCCCAGCACCAC
>CBDTUM010000225.1:0-5191 GCA_965363495.1 uncultured Desulfopila sp. | reverse complement strand
TGTTCGTTTCCCGGGACGCCGTAAACCCATCCCTGGGGGCTTCGCTGCAGCCTTCCATGGCTGCAGAGACCCGTGCAACGAACAACTCACACCCTTCCATTCCGACAGGCTGAGTTTAACGGGTAATCAGAAAAAACTATAAAACCAGGAAAATAAAAATGAAAACATCTCAAAATATAAAAGACCTGTCCCGCCGCAAGTTCTTGGCAATTGCAGGCGGTGCAGCAGGGCTCACAGCAATGGCTGCTATGGGATTATCCCCAAGTCAGGGAGAGTGCAGCCCTAATATTGTGAAGATTGATGTTGATAAAATGACCTCTACTGAAAATGAAGCGGATGTGCTGGTTATTGGCGGTGGCATGGCTGGATTATTTGCAACCGTCAAGGCCCATGATGCCGGTTCCACGGTGATGCTTGTCTCCAAGGGTCGTTTGGGCTCATCGGGAGAAACTCCTTTTGCTAAAGGAATATTCGCATTTGATCCCAGTTCTGCAAAAATAAACCTTGATGAATTTGTAGCTGAAGTCTCTCGTTCTGCTCTTGGTACCAATAATCCTGTTTATACCATGCAAATGGCGGAACACTCCCTTGCCCGCGTCAATGAACTCAAGGAATGGGGTTTTTTTGAATCACCTCTTTATAACAAAAGCTTCAATAAACCCATTAAAGAGAGAAATATCACTGTCAAAGAACGAATTGTCATTACCCATCTCATCAAAGAAGACGGCCGAATTGCAGGTGCTGCAGGCTTCAGCCTGGATGATGAAAAAGTTCATTTTTTCAAAGCCAAAAGTGTGATTCTTTGTACTGGGGCCGGCGGCTTTAAACCGAGTGGATTTCCCATTTGTGATCTTACCCACGACGGTACAGTCATGGCCTATAATATTGGTGCCAAGGTGACGGGCAAGGAGTGGAACGACGGACATCCCGGCAAGGCCAAAAACGCTGCGGCCTGCTTTGATGGGTGGGGTGATATGTTTGAACAAAAGCCCAGCATAACGGGTGTTGAAGTTCGTCATGATCTGGGTGTAGACCTGAACTATAAGGCATACATGTCCGGAAATCCTGTTGAAATGGGTGGTCCCGGAAAGGAAGAGGAGAGCACTGTGGAAGGTGGACCGTATGTGCCCGAAGAATTCAAACGAAATGGTCCTCCTCAGGGCGAGCATGGACCCGGACCTGGTGGCACGCCCAAAGAGGCTGGAGCACCTCCAGGAATGGCAGGAACACTCGTGGGAGGTTCTTCTGCTGGGATGTCAATTCACAAATCAGAGGGTTTGGTTCCCATAAATGACAAATGCGAATCAACGATTCCTGGTTTGTATGCCGCCGGTGATGCCTTGGGTTCGTATATGGCGGGTGCAATCTATACCCAGATTGGATCCTCTTTGGCCGGTTCTGCGGTACAGGGAGCTGTTGCTGGCAAAGCTGCTGCCAAATATTGCCAGGGTGTTGAAATACCAAAAATTTCAAAAGCTAAAGTGAAAGAAGTACAGGAAGAGATTCTTGCGCCTTTAAAGAGAGAAACTGGTTATAGCCCTGCCTGGGTGACGCAAACCCTGCAAGGCATCATGATTCCCAATTTTATCATATACATAAAGAAAGAAAATCTCTTAAAAGCCGCACTGGCCTATGTTGAAGAGTTGAGAGATCATCACATGCCAATGCTTAGAGCAGCAGATTTGCATGAGTTACGCCTGGCTTTTGAAACTTCTAACATGATTATTAGCGCTGAAATGAAGCTCAAGGCATCACTCATGCGCAAAGAGAGCCGTTGCAGTCATTTTCGCCTGGATTACCCTGAAATGGACACTAAAAACTGGAATGCCTGGATCAATATCTACAAGGGCAGTGACGGATCAATGAAACTGGAGAAGCAGCCTTTTGATGAATGGCCGAGCTGATTGATCTCATTCTACTCTTATGTGAGCTCAGTTTTTTGTTATAAAAATAAAAGAAATATGATGAGAAAACGTCAAAAAACTCTTGGAAATACCGGAATACTTGTATTTCTCGCACTCATAAGCGCCTTCCCTCCGCTCTCGACTGACCTCTATATACCGGCCATGCCGAAAATGGTCGAAGCGTTAGCCACCAGCCATTCCAAAGTGAACATGACACTGAGCATATTCTTTATCTTTTATGCGGGCGGGTTACTTTTTTGGGGGCCTTTGAGTGAAAAATTCGGGCGTAAACCTATATTGCTGACAGGTCTTGGGATTTACACTGTCTCGAGCGTCCTCTGTGCCTTCTCCCTCAACGTAGAACAACTCATTCTGTCGCGTATGCTGCAGGCATTCGGTGGCAGCGCCGCCACGGTAGTAGCCACGGCAATTGTCAAAGACCTTTATAAGGGACGTGAACGTGAGAAAGTTATGGCCACAATCATGTCCATGGTCGTTATTGCCCCTATGATAGCGCCGGTACTTGGTGCCTTTTTGCTTAAAATTGCCTCCTGGCGAATGGTGTTCCTTACACTTGCTGGTATTGGTATAACAGCGGCCGTCGTAACGTTATTTTTTGAGGAAACTCTGGAGGAGAAGTATTCGGGTTCTGTTCTTCACTCTTGGGGCCGACTGACTGTGGTGTTGAAAAATTCGGGATTTTCATTTCTTCTTGTTATCTTTTCCATGGTTCCCATGGCTATGATGGCCTTTTTGGCATCATCGTCTTTTGTGTACATTTCAGGGTTCGGTATGAGTGAACAGAAATTCAGTTTTTTCTTCGCGTTTAATGCACTCTTCGCGTTGATTGGGCCAGTGCTCTACATGCGGGTTTCAAAGTATATCTCACCCCGTATCATAATCTCAGCCTGTTTTGTTTTATTGATGTGCTGTGGCATTGTTGTAGGGACTCTAGGTCATCTCTCCCCATATCTGTTTGCAGTTGCAGTTGGGCTAGCGACTCTGGCAGTTATAACTATGCGGGTGCCTGGTGCAAACCTTATGCTAAATCAACAGGAACATGACACCGGTTCTGCTGCGGCACTGATTAACTTTTTCGGTATGATTATGGGAAGTTTCGGCATGTTCCTTGTCTCACTCAAGCCCCACTCTCTGATCGAATCCCTAGGAATTATCCAGTTCATAGTGGGTTTGACCGGGGGAGTCCTGTGGTTCCTGGTCCGTAACCAGTCATTTGCTCAATACGATTTAGTCGACCATGGAAAAAAATCAACTAGCTGAAATACTCCAGAAAAATCACACTTATCATTGTAGCAATCCAGCAATAACCTGGTAGAACAGACGCAAAAACCTGTAGTCTGTCTTATTGTTTTGAGGTGAATTTCAGGAATATTGATAAATACCTTGAAAGACTGCGCATGAAAGGCAGACAAGGTACTCTGGCGGTATCACAATATCTGCAAATTATGGAATGTTTCCGACGGATAAAATGGTACAGTAATGTTATTAATTGCAAACGGACGAAGAGGGGAGAATAGAGGCTGAAAAAATTGTGTTAAATATGATCTTGGCCACGGGTATCGACTTGTCACTGTAAAAGATGACGATAACCTCTTCATTACTTTTGCCGGCAGTCACGACCAGACAGATCGTTGGATTGAGGCTCATCGTTATGACTGCTTCTGTGAAGATGACTTGCTGTATTTGTCCGAAATAATCTATACGGATGAAACTATTATAACAGAGCAGCTTTCAGAATATCTCCCCTTAGAGTCTTCACTTGAATCGGATGAGTATGAATAATAGCTTATAAATAAAATTGATGGGGCATTGTTGAAAAACGTTTTCTCTGGATTATTCCGCTAGCCGGCGCATGAGAGGAAGCTCAGCACATCAAGTCCTAAAGAATGTCAAACTGATTTTTCAATTGTAACCCCGGTACTACTAAAGTCAGATATTCCAGGCAACACGTCCACCAACGGGGTATTTACCATGTTGGGGGTAGTCCCAGCGCCCAATGCGGAAAGGCCAACAACTCCATTATTATCGCACACTTCAGTTCCACCCAAAAAGACATCCTTCGCACCGGTCACCTGAACGGGGCTGGCGCCACGCTGGCTGTGACCGTAATGGAAGGATATTCCCACGCAGCCTGGGCAATATTAGGATAGGCTCTTAGGTAGTTTCCATCCTGAAACGGCCGTTTTTCCCTAACTCTTCGTTGTTCTCAAAATTTAATCCTCGGAATATCGATTATATGCCTGCGGTTAAATTTATCGAACGCCTTAATTTAGAATAAAATGTCTCGTTTCAGGATGGAAACTAGGTAGAAATTCTCGGCGGTTTTAAGTGGATGCATAGTGTCATTCTTGTCGGGGATTGCTTTCTCCCCAAATCCGGGCAGTGTAAGAGCCAGGGGCAGGCCGATAAGTAATGTTTCGAGGCAGAACGGTTTATTATCATTTGTCCTGCCGGTAAGAGGTTCCAGGCAGGGTATGCGCACGCCGGTAAACTTCAGGGCCGGGGCATGAGGATTCAACCAGCCGTAGTGTCCTTCAAGATAGGTAACATCCGGCACAATATAGTCGGCATAGAAATTTGATTCGTTTATGCCTATATCGATGGATACATGCAGTGGTGCTTTATCGCTATTTTGCCGTGTTTCCACATAGCGATAGCCGCCGGGGGTAGAATAGACGGGATTGTAGAAATAGGCGAAAAGAGCTTTGCGACTATAAGGATACCTTTCATCGATACCACTCATTGCCTCGACACTCAGGCCGCTCTTGGTTTGTCTCTTGGTCGGTAGGGTGACCAGAGAGATCGAATTGCATGGTGATTGTTCCGGATGATTCGGTTGCAGCTATTAATGAAAAGGGGTTCATCCGACTAAAGCGTACTTTGTTTCATGAAGAGCCATTATTTTAAGTTTGAAAAACTCCATATCTCTGAATCCATGAGCTTTTCTTTGCATTGTTTTGATTTTATTATTGGTCCCCTCAAGAGGACCAGTGGAAAGAGAATCAAAATCGAAGTAGGCCAATATGCCTTCAAAGTGCTTCTCCAGAGTATTGGCAAATTTTTCCAGCATTCCAATACCGGAGTGTCTGGCCATCTCTATCCAGCTTGTCAAATGCCATTTTGCCGCGATTTTATCACCTTGCCAATTCCACACCTGTCGTAGATCCTCTTTCATATAATAGACCGTGTCAAAGGTCTATTCAGCTCCAAGGCCTGTTCCAGTCGCTGCTGTTTTTCTTGCTTGTTTACTAACCGTTCTCTTGCTG
>CBDTUM010000224.1:0-5226 GCA_965363495.1 uncultured Desulfopila sp. | reverse complement strand
ACAAAAAGTCCTTGTTACAGGATGGCGAAGAAAAAAACGTCATATGCGAGGCGTAAGATTTTCAGATCATTACGGCGTACTGGAGTACGTCGTAATGATCTGAAAATTGAAACAACGAAGCAGATGGGGAATTTTTACGTTGCCATTATTTAATGTCGGCGATAAATGCATTGGACGATTTAATAGCGGCATTCATTTCTTTTATAAGCACATCGATTTGACCTTTAAGATCGGCAAACTCAGATTGCAGGGAACCGATCGCCTGCGCATTGAGATTATGTTTTAAGTATAAGACATTGTCATGAAATATTTTAAGAACCGGTTCCATGCTTGCCTCGGCCCGATGCATACTGGCCAGCATATCTTTATATCTCTTCTGTGTTGTTTGCAGTTTTTGTCTACTGGAGTTGCGCAGCGTTTTGTTCTGATACTCTTTCAGTTCTTTTTTCCATTCATCAAACAGATCTTCGGCTACCGACTCGACATTGTCAATGGAACTGGAAACCTCTTTGGCCGCTTCCAAGCTGTCTTCATAACCACTATTGAGCTTGTCATAGGCCCTTTTCAGGTCTGTATCCTGCAGTTTTACCACCGAATCAAACTGAGCAAGCGCCGATTTAAACTGTTTTTGGGCATCGGCCTGGGAATCGCGGGCATCTTCCACCCGATCCACCATTATGTCTCGTTTATGGATACCGACCTTTTCCATGGCGCTGTAGTAGGTTTGGGTACAGCCACTGAACAAAAGCAGGAAGAATGCCAGCATGAATACTGTAACACACTGTTCTTTTGTTGTTTTTTTCATTCTCTTTTGGCCCCTCTTTGGTTATCGTGCAATAGTATCAATCGATTATCAAAATAAAGATGCATTCCTGGCATGATAACCATAAGACTCAATTCCTGCAAAATTCTTTCACCCTCTCTTTCACATAGCTGGTTTGCATAAAGATGCCGTGTTATAGTTGCCATGAATCGACACATTTATAGAAAATAAACTCTTATCGGATAAACCGTAATGACTGAAAAAAACACAAACCCCCCAAAGAAAACCACACCCTGCCCTGGCTGCGGCGGCACCGGTCAGAGCTCTTTTTTTGGTGGAGCCAGCCGGTTCATGCTCACCTGGGAAGATTGTCCAGACTGCTGTGGTACCGGCGTAGTGCTTGAGGAAACAAAACCTGACGAAAAAGACAACCCAGACTCGAAATCATGACACCTGCCATCAACGTCGCTAAAAAAAGAAAAATTCCGTACACGTTGCACCAATATACCCATGATCCAGCCTACGACTCGTATGGCAAGGAGGCGGCAGAAAAACTTGGCATCGCCGAAGAGAGAGCCTTTAAAACGCTGGTAGTACAGCTGGATCAGCAAAGCCTGGCGGTAGCCGTCGTACCGGTGTCGTCAATGCTCAGCATGAAATTGATCGCCAGGGCCGCAGGTTGCAAAAAAGCGACAATGGCCGAAAAAGGACTGGTGGAAAGAACGACTGGTTATGTGCTTGGCGGTGTCAGTCCGCTCGGCCAGAAAAAAAGATTAGTGACAGTAATCGACAGTTCTGCTAAAGCTTTCCCGACGATCTTTGTCAGTGCCGGACGCCGAGGTTTGGAAATAGAACTGCAGCCTGCCGACCTTGCCACACTCACTACCGCAACTTTTGCCGAAATTCGTCAGGGAGCTGACGAGTAAGCGGTCTGCTGCCAGTTCCAATTCACCATGTAAAAAGAACTATGGATATTCTACTTTACGGAACGACTGAAATGAGCTACCTGGTAGCCTCACGGTTGCATCAGGAGCATAACATCACTCTTCTCCACGAGCCGGGCGAACTGAGTGAGAAGTTTGCCAGTCTGGATATCCGAATCGTCGAGGGAAGTGGTGGAGACCTTGCCGTACTGGAAAAGATCGAAACCCATAAAACAGACCTTTTCATCGCCTGCTCTGCTCTCGATGAAGCCAATATTGTTGCCTGCTGGACAATCAAGAAGATTGTCGACACCGAAACAATCTGTTTTATCGGCAAAGCGTCGCTCTACAAGAATTTTTCCTCATCAACGCATAACCGCTATCATGTCCGTTATGATATAGACTCCATTATCTGGCCGGAAAAATTGCTTACGCAGGATATATTTCGTATTATCTCGGTGCCGGAGGCTCTCGATGTTGAATATCTGGCCGGGGGCAAAGCCAAACTCTTCGAGTATCGGATCAAGGAAGGCTCCTCCCTTATCAACACCCCCATCATGAACTGCAATTTCCCTAAAGACGTGCTCATCCCGGGCATCACCAGGGATGGCAAACTCTTCATTCCCAAAGGGAACACCACCATCCTGTATGATGACAAGGTATTTTTTATTGGTTTCGACACGGCACTTGATACCCTGGCAGCCGATATATTCAAACATGACAAGAAAGTAAAAACCGTGTCAATTATCGGCGGCGGCAGCGTTGGTTTCATGCTGGCGGAAAAGCTTGAGCGGACCAATAAAAAGGTAAAAATAATCGAGCTGAACCCGGAACGATGTGAATTCCTGGCCAATTCACTCAAAAAAACCCTGGTCCTGCAGGGCAACGGCACCGATCTCGAACTCCTTGAAAGCGAGTCGATTGCCGCGGCAGATGCCTGCATCTGCACAACGAACAACGATGAGAAAAACCTTCTCTGTTCTTTGCTTATAAAACAACTCGGGTCGAAAAGAATCGTCACCAGAGTTGGCAATATCCAGAATTACGAGCTGTTTGAGCACGTTGGCATCGATGTAGTAGTCTCACCGAAGGCGTCTGCCCTGACCGAGGTGCTGAACCGGGTACAGATGCGTGACGTAAACGTCCTGGCCATTTTAGAAGGTGGCAAAGGCGAGGTTTTGCAACTGACCTTGCCCGATACATTCAAGGAAGTGCAGATAAAAGATCTCAAACTCACGGCCAACGCCATTATCGGAGTCATCATCAGAGGGCACAAGGTCCTCATCCCCAATGGCGTGACTTTTCTACAGCCGCAGGACCGGCTCAAGATTTTCACCATGAAAGAAGATTCTGAAAAAATTAAGGAATTCTTTTTCCGATGAAACCGCCACTCATCGCCAGTGCTCTCGGCATAATTCTCCTCGCCTTCGGCGGCATCCTTCTGCTTCCGGCCGCCTTTGCCGGGATAGACAGTGAATATATTGAGGTTATTCCCTTTGTGATCGCCTCGCTCTGCTCTTTTGCGCTGGGCATACTCTGCCGATGGTATGGCCGTTCCGCACGGAATTTTGATCTCCTCCGGCGCACTGAGGGACTGCTGATTGTCACCCTGACCTGGGTCATTACCGCCGCTATCGGTGCGCTTCCTTACCTGTTTTTCGGCCTGCACCCAATCGATGCCTATTTTGAGTCCGTCTCCGGCTTTACCACCACCGGCGCGACGATCCTTACTGATTTTTCCCTGTATCCGAGAGCGTTTTTTTTCTGGCGGGCCCTTACGCAATGGCTGGGCGGCATGGGGATTATTGTTTTGTTTGTCGCTATCCTGCCGCAGTTCGGGGTTGCCGGCCGGCAGATCTTTTTTGCTGAGGCCCCCGGTCCAAGCGAGGATAAAATTACCCCGCGCATTACGCATACAGCCAAGGCTCTCTGGCTCATTTATGTGCTGCTCACTGCTCTGCAGATTGGTTTGTTGACCCTGGCCGACATGCCTGTATTCGATGCGATCTGCAATGCCCTGGCAACGATGGCCGCCGGCGGATTTTCACCCCACCCGCAATCGATCATGGGCTATCAGAGCCCAACTGTCACCTGGATTACCAGCCTGTTCATGCTGCTGGCCGGTGCAAACTTTGCCCTGCAGTATAAATGTTTCATCAAGGGGAAGTTCCGGTCACTGCTGACCAATGACGAATTCCGCTTTTATCTGGGCATCATCGTCTTTTTCTCTGCCCTGCTGTGTTTTTTTCTCTATAGCAGACAAAACAATACATTTTCCACCAGTCTGCGGGACAGTGTCTTCCAGATTCTGTCCATCTTAACGACCACTGGTTTCTCCTCCGCCGATTTCGCCCTCTGGGTTGTTCCGGCTCAGGCCACACTCTTTGCCATGATGTTTATCGGAGGATGTGCAGGGTCGGCAGGCGGGGGGATCAAAGTCGTCAGAATTCTCTTTGCCGGCAAATTTCTCAAACGAGAAATCGATAAGATCGTTCATCCCAAAGCGATCCTGCCGATAAAATTGGGCGGCGTGACCGTACAGGACGATATCCAGCGACAAATGCTCAGCTTTCTACTGTTCTATCTGGTGCTGATGATTTTTTCCGGCCTCGTGGTAACTATGATTGAACAAGATGCCGCAATCGGCCTTGCCGGAACAGCAGCCACTCTAGGCAATGTCGGGCCGGGCTTTGGTGAGATAGGACCAATGGGAACTTTTGGTTTGCTGCATCCGGTAACGAAAGTAATCTTTATAATTGATATGCTGGTCGGTCGGCTGGAACTGATTCCCTTTCTGGCGATGTTTTGCCCGGATTTCTGGTCGTTTACTAAAAACGGCCGCCGGTAAGAGAAAAGAAAAACAGAACTCAATTGAGTAGCACCTTAAGGGGCGTTCTGCACAATACCCCTTAAGGTGTAAACGTACCTTTCGCAGATTATTTTTCTAGTTTTTTATAAACGAAAATAATCTGTAAGCCACTAAAAGAAACCAGATCTATTTACTCTCGGCTGATACATGTCGCAGGACATGACGCAATCGCCTCATCTACACAGGCCACGTCCGCATCGGCCCCATCTATAACGTGGGCTTTTTCTTCATCGCTATCAAAGGCGAACACCTCCGGACATAACTCGACACATGCTTCACAACCAATACACTCTTCCTGATCAATTACTACTGTTCCAGCCATGGTTTTCCCCCATTAGAAATTCCTTACTTAACAGCAACAGATATGTGCTGCCTGGTTTGTACCTTTTCTCGTCTATGCGGCGAGAACATATTATAAAATAACCACTGTTTGCTCTATTCTCCATGTTAAATTTTGCGATACCTGCCTGGTCATCACCTGAATGGCAGACTCGGTGCGGATGGTCCCAAATAAAAAAAGGCGCACCATACCGGTGCGCCTTTTTATCCTTTAACAGGATCTTATACTATCATGCAAAAGTATGACATTTTGCACACTCAACACGTTTTTCCAAATGTTTTTTGTGTCCTTCGCTTTTCCATGATTTACTTCCATGACAACTGCTGCAGAC
>CBDTUM010000223.1:0-5329 GCA_965363495.1 uncultured Desulfopila sp. | reverse complement strand
AGACTCCGGGCATGCCAGTAACCGTTTTTGAGTACATCCCAAAGCTGGAGCACACCGGCAGGGAACAGATCAAGCAGCACCATCAAAGCAAGACCGATATTGAGTCCCCAGTAGCCAACCTTTACGAAGTTCTCGGTCCTGGCCCACACTGCATCGCTTTGCATAGATCGCATGCAGAAGACCAGCACTCCAAGGGCCAGCATACCGAATACCCCGAACATAGCCGCATGGCCATGATTGGCGGTAAGTGTTGTTCCCATTTCAAAATAAGATACTATGGGGGTATTGATGAGGAACCCGAAGATCCCGGCTCCCACGAAGTTCCAGACACCAACCGCGATGAAAAAGTAGATGGCCCATTTCTGTTTAGAGGCCATATCTGCACCGTCAGACAGTTGATTTCTCTTGCGAAGCCGTATGAATCCTGAAGCGTCCAGGGTGAGCAGGGTAAGAGGGACGACCTCAAGAGCTGAAAAACATGATGCAAGCCCCATGTTCAAGACACCCTGGCCAGTGAAATACCAGTGGTGCCCGGTGCCGACTATTCCACCAATGAGAAAAAGAATGGCGTCCAGGTAGACAAGACGAGTTGCGGTGCGGGCGCTCACAATACCCATATAACGGAACATAATAGCTACGAGTACCGTGGCGAAAAGTTCAAAGAACCCTTCGACCCAGAGATGGATGATCCAGAAACGCCAGTTATCGATCACGGCAAAATTACTATGTGGTCCATAAAAAAGGGCGGGAACGTAGAACAGAGGAATGGCCACTGCTGCATAGAGAAAAAGCGCAGAAAGGTCCGATTTGCCCTCCTTGGCAATAGCCGGGCGAAGAGCTCTGAACATGAGAAAGAGCCAGAAGATAAGCGCAGCCGCAAGAAGAATTTGCCAGAAACGCCCCAGGTCAAGATACTCCGAACCCTGGCTGCCCAGCCAGAACCACAGTGGGCCCAATTTATCATTGATACCAAGCCACTCCCCGCCAAGGCTGCCGAGCACCACTACCAGAAGGCCGACAAAGAGCACGTTGACACCGCGTTCCTGCCCTTTGGGCTCTTGCCCGCCAACCCATGGGGCGAGGAACAACCCTCCTGCGACCCACGCGGTGGCTATCCAGAATATAACCAGTTGCAGGTGAAAGGTTCTTAGCAGATTATAAGGGAATAAATTGAGTATAAAATGTAAGCCATAAAAGCCGTACGGTTCCACCCGATAATGCGCCAGACCGCCGCCAACTAAGGTCTGCAACAGGAATAAGAGAGCCACAATAAGAAAGAACTTGCCCGTGCCCCATTGGCTGGGGGTGAGTGTCCACGAACGAGGCGGTGGCGGCAAAAGTTTAAAATCCTCTTTTCCCCCTTCCCATCCCAAAAAGCTAAATTTGCCAAAGAAGAGCAGTACCAGACCGAGCCCGCTCAGCAACGTGACAAGGCTGAGGGCACTCCAGATATAGGCTTCGCTGGAAGGATGATTATCAACGAGTGGCTCATAGGGCCAGTTGTTGGTATAAGTGTAGTCCTTATTTGGTCGATTTGTCACAGTAGCCCAGGTCGCCCAGGTAAAGTAGGCGGTTAGATCTCTTAATTCTTCAGGATTGCTGATGTAGTTAACGGGAAGCCCCGGCGCACTGTTTGCTTTGGTGAAAAAATCAGTCCAATAAGAGTACAGCTCTTGATAGGCGATTACTTCACCGGGAAAGAAAGTAAGAGTACCGGTGGCAGCATCGTAGCGGTTTGTCTTCAGCTCGGTTACCATTTCCTGTGAAACAAACGCCTTCTGTTCCGAAGTAATATTGTTATAAGAATTGCCGAAATTGTTTCGCGCTATGACATCTTGAACAATCACAGCTTCCCTATGCAGATGGTCGGCTGTGTAATCTGGTCCCAGATATGCCCCGTGTCCCCAGAGGCTGCCGTGCTCCATGAGGGCATACTTTAAAAACACATCCTGTCCTGCTTCAATGTTCTGTTTGGTAAAGATGATTGTGCCTTTTTCATCCACAACATTTTGGGGAATGGGCGGGGCGTTGGTGTAGGTAAGAACGGTCAGGATACTGAGGACCCCGAAACCGAAAATCATGACGATGATTACCGCATGTCGCCACCAGGGAGACAGCGGATTTTCCTGTCTATTGTGTACCATCTCATTCTCCTCTTGCATCTCACTCTCCTCTTGCATCTCATGATGCCATCAGATTATTTGCAATACCCTGCATGAGTTCTATGAATTCATCAGTCAACAACATGTTTTGTACTCTGCATGAGAAACTCGGTTCTCGCTCTTATTATGACTGCAACAGCTGCCCTGCTTTCAGAAAAAGGATGTTATTTTCAAGGTGCACATGCTTATGGAGATCATCCTCGAATTCCTTGAGTCTCTGATACGTGATCATAAATGTATTACAAACATCCCCCGGTATCGCATAGCCCTTGGCAAGATGGCGAATTGTGTGGATGGCGTCGCCGACTTCTTCGTGCTCGGCAGTGAGCTTTGCAAGTGAATGCTTAATCGTCTCGATATCTTTTACATCCGATGTTGCACCAGTTTTTCGATCCATATCGACTCGCTTGACGGCTGGAAAGAAGTCTTCCTCCTCTTCCTGCAGATGGACCGCCAAATCGGCTGCCATCTTTTTAAAAATGGCGGCGATCTCGATTACCTCTGGATGATGAGCGCCATGGACCTCGGCAATTTTATGTGCATACGCGGCTATCTGTCCGGTATTTTTCTTAATGTAGGTATGATGGACATTTATGATATAGTCGATCAGAAATGATAATTCCCATGAGCTAAAATTCTGGCTTTGCTCAACCGGCTTGCTTGTTACCGCCTCAAGATCCGCTGTTATAGCGGCAAGATCGATCCCCTTTTCCATGCAGGTCGCCGAAAGTGCTGTATTGCCTCCGCAGCAAAAATCTATCCCGTGCTCCTCAAAGACCGTTGCGGTCCGATAATCCTCGGCGACAATTTCGCCTATTGTTCGCTCAGACATGACATTTTCCTCATGGTATTATTTTCGATTATTTAATCGTTTGTTGCAATTCGAACGGGTATCTACTCTTCTCTTCTCAGGTCAAGTCATCAGATAGGCGGGGCTATGGTCACAAGAATTCTCATTTGAGTCTTTGCTTTTACTCCGTGAGGTTCCCGAATCTGTGAGATAAGAATATCGCCTTGTTTGGCCGGTATTTTGGCGTCTCCATCACCGAGGAAAAACCCTTCTCCTTCTAAGACCTGAATTGACAACTCACCATCCAGATCATGCGAATGGACAGGAAAGGTAACCCCTTCATCGAGGTTAAAATTAACAATTTTAAAGCTCGGTGAGTCTTCTACCAGGAAGAATCGTTTCATGGCTCCGGGAGTAAATTCATTGGTGTCTTGTAGTTGTAAAATCTTCATGGTATCTCCTTACCTTGTTTTTGTTAAATCAACTTCAAGCTGAAGCTATTTTTATACCTCTCCTGCCAAACAGAGCCATGCACAGTAACTGAACTCTACCTTTACAGCCAACGGTTGCAGTGTGATCCTTTATCAGGCAAGATATCCTCTCTTAATCTGAATTATTGCAATTGGTATGCCAAAATATTACTTGCCATATTTCAGTAGCTTACAAGAAATGTTGTCATATAGACAACACTTCTATGTTGCGATACACATAACACCGTTGTTATATTGATAACTATGGATAAACTACATACCCTCTCAGCCATAGCAGTCGACCTTACAGCGGTCATGAGTGCCACGGATCGATATCAACGATTGCTGGACGCATTACGCCGTGCCATCCCCTATGATGCAGCAACCCTGTTACGGGTCCAGGGGGACATTCTCATGCCAATAGCAGCCAAAGGACTCACCCCGGATGCCATGGGACGTACCTATGCAAGAAAAGACCACCCACGCCTGGACCTCATTTGTGGATCAAAAAAACCGCTACTCTTCCCAGCAGACAGCCCACTCCCGGATCCCTTTGACGGTATGTTAGTTTCGGACCCTGATGCCTTACAGCACATCCATGCCTGTCTTGGCTGCCCATTGTATGTCAACGGCAACCTGGCTGGCGTTCTGACAGCCGATTCTGTTAATGTCGGGGCGTTTGACCATCTTCCCAAAGAGTATTTACAGACCATCGGTTCTATGGCAGGCGCCCAGATGCAGGTCGCAGATTTACTCAAAGCACTTGAGGAAAAGGCGGAACGCCAGGGGCAAATCGCCTCAGACTTGATGCAGGATGTTGCGCTGCAGAGAGGCTCGGAAATCATTGGCAAGAGTCCGGTAATTGAAAAATTGCGGCAGGAGATCGAGCTGGTTGCCAAATCAGACTATACGATCCTGGTCCTTGGCGAAACCGGCGTTGGCAAGGAGCTCGTAACCAGGGCCATACACCGCCATTCCTATCGGCGAGATAAAGCAATGCTCTATCTCAACTGCGCGGCCCTTCCGGAATCGCTCGCTGAAAGTGAACTTTTTGGCCATGTGAAGGGCTCTTTTACCGGAGCGAGCCTTGACAGGGCTGGCAAGTTTGAACTGGCCGATGGCGGGACGCTTTTTTTAGACGAAATTGGCGAGCTGTCCCTGGAAATTCAGGCAAAAATTTTACGGGTTATTCAAGAAGGCGAAATCCAAAGAATTGGCTCAGAAAAAATGACCCACGCAGACGTCCGCTTGCTTGCAGCCACGAACAGAAACCTGGAGGCAGAGGTTCAGGCTGGGAGATTTAGAGCCGATCTGTATCACCGGCTCAACGTTTACCCCATAATGGTACCAGCACTGCGCGAAAGGAAAGAAGATATTGCTCTGCTGGCGGGATTTTTTGTTGAACGGGCCAAAAAACGGCATGGACTCAAAGAAATTCGCATAAGCGAGGCCGCATTACAGCTTCTCGGTCGTTATAGTTGGCCGGGTAATGTCCGTGAATTGGAAAACATACTTGCAAGAGCCGTATTAAAGGCGTCCCAAAGATCTGTTCGTGAGGATTATTTAAGAATACTGCCTGAACACTTGGCAGGAGACCTTGTTTCAGCACTGTATGTGCATCCTTCTCCTGCACACGAAACTCCTGCTCCCTCTCCTGCAGATCTTTCTTTTCGTGATGCAGTCAAATCATTTCAAATACGACTCATTCAAGCAGCACTTGATCGGAACCAAGGAAATTGGGCTGCTGCTGCGCGCGAGCTTGATATGCATCGCAGCAACCTCCATAACCTGGCAACCCGCCTGGGAATCCGACAAAAGAGTATTTCATAGACCCTCATCCTCAACAATTTCCTCTAGGAGTCTGTCGGATTTAGACTCATTTTAAAAATAGAAAAAATTCCTAAAAA
>CBDTUM010000222.1:0-5334 GCA_965363495.1 uncultured Desulfopila sp. | reverse complement strand
CGACCTAAAGCAAATGATAGCCCGATTTGGGTACATTGCCGTGAGAACCACGCCCGCACCTCAGCGGCTGCTGAAAATGGCTGAGTTATGTGGGTAATCAGGAAATGTTATGCCAAACAAACCCACAGCAGAACAAAAACCACATTCGATTTCTTTCTATATAATTCTCGGTGCGGCACTCCTTGCCTTCATCCGGACATTCTCTCTCATCTCTCCCATTTTGTTGTCTCTTCTGCTTGTGCTGTTGATTTCTCTTGCAGTCAATCCGGTGATTACCTGGATGAGGGCCAAAAAAGGTGGAAGAGAAGTACCGACGGGACTGCTCGCGGTGGGATCGGTCGTTGTGATCGGTTTGGCATGCGGGGCATTCTTCGGCCCCATGAAGGCCTCGGTGGTTACCATCTCGGAAACCTTGCCTGAATACTGGGAACGTCTCCAAAAACCTCTGATTAAAATTGAGCAGCAATCGATACTTTTCGAGGAGAAACTCCAGGCGGAAGTCAGCACTGAAATTGCTGAGGACAGTTCCGTGCCGGGAAGTCAGAAAGTCGCTTCACTAAAGAAAAAACCGACTCCACCGGCTTCTCCCAAAGCGGCGGACACGCTTCGCGCCAGTTTGAGCAAGATGATTAGAGATGCACTTGGCAGCTTCACGGCAGTAGCATTCAACGGTGCGCAGATACTGGTTGTTCTGGTAACGGTCTTTTTTGGGGTGATCTTTATGCTCATGAATCCCCGCCCGATCCTTGGAACAATAATTGCTCTTTTCCCTGAGCGCCACCACGATCAGGTGGTGACTATCCTGCAGCGTATCGGGAAATTTGTTCCCATGTGGGCCGGCGCGACACTGCTGGGGATGGTGTCCATAGGCATACTGGTTTTCCTGCTGATGTGGCCAATCTTTGGTTTCATGGACGCGCTGGTTCTGGGGCTGGTCGCCTTTGTTCTGGAAGCGATTCCGTTTCTGGGTCCGATACTGAGCGCCGTGCCGGCGCTTTTACTCGCTGTCGGCCAAGGCGGGCTGACTCCGCTGTGGGTCGTGCTTGTCTATATTGCTGTTCAAGCCTTCGAGAACAATGTGATCATCCCTTACATTATGGCGCGGCGCCTGAAATTACACCCGTTGGCGGTAGTCTTTTCCATGCTCCTCAGCATCGCCGCTTTCGGCGTATTGGGGGTTTTAATTGCTGCACCCATGGTTGCTGTCGTAACTATCCTGCACGACGAGCTTTATCGGAAGCGCTTTCTTCCCACAACAACAGACGCCGAACTGGATCATCTGGCAGGAATCGCCTTACACGAGAAACCGGCTTTGAGTACATCCCCTTTGGCAACAGAAAGGATACCTCTCCAGCAGGGTGAAAAGTTGTGAAATCGTCAACCAGAGCTGAATAATAAAATTCCTTGTATTCATATAGGACCTTCCCCCGACACGGCCGCAGGTTATAGTATATAGGAAATTATTGTTCTGGCCTCACTCGACAAGGAACTTTAAGCAGCCAAACCGGTTTCGACCAATCTGTACTCCAGAAAATACTTTACTACCCTTCGTTCCCTAATAGCAAAAGTGGCCATATATGACCAACGGTTGCATGTGACCATGCCGATTACGCTTCCAACGCCCCTGCCATTACCGCCACAATCAATTATTATCATGTAATATCAAGTCATTAATCGCCATTTAAGTATTCCAGGAATGTCCGGCATAGCGCTTGCTATATTATAATTGACCCCCTGTCACGAATGTGATCTGGGATGTTATGATCAAGCCAAACATAAAGACCGGCATCGCAGGTCGCCTGCTTGGGAAGATAAACGCAATAAAAATAAGCACCAAATAAAAAGGAGAAATGAAATGAAACAACTGACACTTGCTTTTCTGCTTATCGCCCTGGCTGCCACGCTGGGATGTTCCGGAATGAGTAATACTCAACAAAAAACCCTCAGCGGTGCAGGAATCGGCGCTGGTGGTGGTGCCGTACTCGGTGCCGTAACCGGAGGAAGCGCGGTTACAGGAGCCGTTGTGGGTGGAGGTGTTGGCGCCGTCACTGGTTACATTCTTGGTGAGAGTGATGAAGAGTGAACCTCGCATTAAGAAGGTGTTTTTCAAGTTATGAAGCATGCCACGATATTACTACGTAGCGTAGCTTTTTACGAAACCAACAAAGTTGAGAAAAGCGCATGCTCCACCTACGGATTCATGAATTTAACCATAAAGGAAAACCATGCTGATCAAATTATCCACTGACAAAACTGTGAGTGAAGTAGCAGCTGCCTTACAGATTGCCGTCCCGGCCAATCATTTCGGGATCATGCAGGTCCATAATCTCCAGGAAACCATGACCAAGAAAGGAGTTGAGTTCACCCGCGAATGCCAGATCTTCGAGGTCTGCCAGCCGCAACAGGCGAAAAAGGTTCTTGAACAGAACATGAGCATCTCCACCGCCCTGCCCTGTCGGATCTCCCTCTATCGAGAAGATGGCAAAACTATTCTCGCTACCTTGAAGCCAACTACCCTCCTGGCGATGTTCAACTCACCGCTACTGGCCGGAGCAGCACAGGAAGTCGAGGACACGATTACAAAAATCATGCAGGAAGCGATATCGGCTTGAGTGGTTGCCAAAAGGAAAATTACATGAGAACAACCACTCTGCTTGCCATCGCCCTGATTACTCTGGGGATAGCGGTAGTCAGCTCCCCATCCCCCACCATGGCAGCTGTAGACAGGACCGGTGATGCATTTCTCACAGGGTATATTGTCTCGGTCCTTGAACGCGACTTACACTGGCAGAGAGACAGCTATAATCTGCAAATAGCAAACGGGGTTGCCACGATTACCCTGTTCGAAGAGCACCCGATACGCGAGGAGGAGGCAAACAGGCATCTGCTGGAAATAGACGGCCTGCAGAGAATGACCATTGTGATGCAGCCGGAGCCTGCTATCGGGGGTAATCCGACGGCACCTGTCACGTTTATGGGGATAACCGGGGAAGGGGAAGCCTTTCCAACAGGTGATTTGTTCCAGCCACTCATAGCCGACCCAAAGCAGCCTCAGTTCTATGTCAGTGTTAACCGTTTCAAATCCCAGGGATTGCAAAACACCATGGCCTCTGTCGGCTTTGGCGAGACCTTCGGGTTCTACAGGTTTTTTGGCGGGAAGGAGGGAGACGGCCTGCAATTCAGTCTTGAAGCCGGCGTATTCGGCCAATTCAACCTCGACACACCTTCCGCTAATCTGATCAACGCCGATTATACTATCGGCCTTCCCGTTACCTACCGGTATGGCGACAACTCCCTTCGTTTCCGCGTATATCACCAAAGTTCCCACCTGGGGGATGAACTCCTCCTCGGCGATAATCCTCCGGAGCGGATCAATCTCAGCTACGAGGCTCTTGAGTTGCTCTATGCCAGACAATGGCGGAACTGGCGGGTGTACGGCGGTGGTGAATATCTGGTGCATAAGGAACCGTCCGACCTCAAGCCGGCGAGCGGCCACTGGGGAATCGAGTACCAGGGCAGCCAAACGCTTTTCTGGAATGGCAGGCCGATCGGTGGGGTCGACATGAAAAGCCTGGAAGAGCATGACTGGGATATCGACACCAGTATTAAGGTAGGTCTCGAATTTGGTCATCCCAATCCGGGCCAGCGCCGTCTGCGCCTGATGCTTGAATGGTACGATGGATTTGATCCTTACGGCCAGTTTTACAACAACAAGGTTGATTACTTTGGCCTTGGTGTTTCTCTGGGCTTCTGATTGGAAATTGGCCAAATACAACCAAGGGTCAGATACGACCTTTGGTCAATCGACTTGCTGCGATCGTAAGCGCACTACCAATCAGATCAATTATTGATAACATCTATATGATACGCAATTGGCTAGCAAGCCCCAGGACCTGGAGCAGAGCTTGCATACGTTAATGTAGGTGAATGAATTACTCATTTACCATAAATCCTTTCCGATCCCAGTGCGGGAGATGATACGAGAGGTAAATCTTTCATGATACCGATAAGGACATGAAAATAAAGAGGAGCTTACAAAATGAAGAAGCTGTTTCTAGGAGCATTACTACTGGCGTTGATGTTTTCATTTTCCCTGCCAACGATGGCAGAGGTAAATGTAAACATTGGTTTTTCGATACCGCTACCGCCAGTCATCCAATTTCGTGAAGCACCAAGGATGGTGGTGCTGCCTGACACGTATATCTACGTTGCCCCCGACGTAAATGTGGACATCTTTTTCAATGATGGTTGGTGGTGGCGTCCGTATCAGGGACAATGGTATCGATCGCGTGACTATAACTCAGGCTGGAGTCACCATCGACAACCGCCCTCTTTTTATAATGGGGTACACAGACACTGGAGGGATGATTACAGGAAGCATCAGTGGAAAGGACATTACTGGAACCCCGAGCGAAGAGATCACCGTGAAGTTCAGAAAAACTGGAAAAACTGGAAAAAAGATAGGCATTGGGAAAAAAACAACAATTGGGGCGTTCAGAAAGCACAACATAAGCAGAACAACGGGCGACAATTCCAACAAGAGGACAGAAGGAAAAACGATCGAAACGATAAAAACAACAGGAAAGACAAGTATGACAAGAACGACAAACACGGCAAGCACTAGAATTGATCCCGGCGGACCAAAGGAGTAAGGGTCGCATAACTGAAGACAATTTAATTAGGTATCAAGAGAGGTGGATAATGATTACCCTCAGAACATTCATGAATGTTCTTCCGGAAAAGCAAAAAGAGGTCCTCCTTACACTCCTTTCCTTGCTTCAGCAGCCTCAACAGGAGATGGGTTGTCTGAGCTATGGTATCTTCTCCGACATCAAAGACAAGAATCTCTTCAACTTGATTTCAGAATGGGAAACCCGCCAGTGCCTCGAACAACATATGAGGTCCGACCGTTTCAGTATTTTGCTCGGCACCAAAAGTCTTCTGTCAGAACCATTGAAGATTCAAGTTCAGACCTGCTCGGATTTGGAAGGTATGGAAATGGTTCATGACCTGAGAAAAAAATCTATGTCGACAGGTAGCCTGGAAGTTACCATGCTCGCCGGCTAGTACCTTGCAGATTGTTTTCTTGTTATTTTGCAAGAAAACAATATGTTTTGAGGTACGTATCCCCCGCAAGGGGGACTAAACAGAGTACCCCTTTGCGGGGTTTTAAATGCAATGAGCCAGGAGGGATAGGATTAAATTGGGTCTAATCCTCTCTCAAGCATCACAGAGCTTCATAGGTGAATTTCTGCCCTCCGATGGAAAGCTCATACATGAGGCCGCCCAATGAATGCACGAAAGTAATTGTTCCTTTGTAATATTTGGGGTCGG
>CBDTUM010000221.1:0-5388 GCA_965363495.1 uncultured Desulfopila sp. | reverse complement strand
CAAGGACCGCGGCAAACTACTTGATTGACTGAATGCCGTCAAGGAGAAAGTGGTCACTTATAACAACTCTTGCAAGATTGCGAGAAGAAATATTTTGAATTATTTAGTTAGCACACTGATGTTCTGTCGAAAATACGATTTTGGTTTTTATGACAATTATTTGGATGGATCTTCAGTTGTCCATTTCGAGAGAATATCGACGATTTTTTTTGCCTGCTCAGTGCTGGAAATATTAAACTTGGATTTGGTGATGTATTCGCCCTGGCGTTTCTGATAGCGGCGGATGGTATACATATCTTTGCCGAATTCACCTGTTTTACGGTCAATATTTTTGAAACGATACAAAATGGTAGTCCACGCCCCTTTGGATAGAATTTCCTTGCCGGTCTCTTTGACGATTTGTACTCCGTCTTCCTCGTAATTAATTGTAAGATCTTCTACAGTTGCAGTCATATAGTATATCCAGTTGAAGGTGAAATATTATTAAATATTCTGCCCAGCCACTTCCGGTTTATGCGGACGTCAGCTGGGCAGAGGACGAATATTCTGGTCAGTATGTAATGCAAGTCAGCAAGTGTGTAAAGCGAAAGCTTCCGACTCCTCGTCGCCTCGTTATTCAGATGTATTCTGACGTAAAAATTGTAAGCCTTTGGATGAACCTTCAATAACAATATGATCTTTATCGGTAAATTCACCTTCTAAAAGCTTCATGGCTAAAGCATCTTCCAGGTATCTCTGGATTGCCCGCTTCAACGGTCGTGCGCCAAATGCTGGGTCGTAACCATTTTCAACGAGAAACTGTTTTGCGCTTTCGCGAATATGCAGAGAAATATCTTTTGCTTTAAGGCGAGCAATCAATCGCTTGAGTTGGATATCGACGATGGCCAGCATGTCTTCTCGTTTGAGTCGTTCAAAAATAACAGTTTCATCAATTCGATTGAGAAACTCCGGTTTAAAATGGTTATGGAGGAGTTCATCGATCTGCATCTTAATAGTATTTTTGTCAACGCCGTCTTCTTCCATTTTCATGATCAAATGGCTGCCGAGGTTTGAGGTCATGATCAGCAGGGTATTTTTGAAATCAACGGTTCTCCCTTTTCCATCAGTCATTCTGCCATCGTCAAGAACCTGCAGCAATACATTGAAAACGTCCGGATGCGCTTTTTCGATCTCATCGAGCAGGATAACCGAATAAGGCCGTCTACGCACCGATTCGGTCAGGTAGCCGCCTTCTTCATAGCCGACATAGCCTGGGGGCGCACCAATCAGTCGAGCCACCGAATGTTTCTCCATGAATTCGGACATATCGATACGTATCATAGCCTGCTCGTCATCGAAGAGAAAATCTGCCAGAGTTCTGGCCAATTCCGTTTTACCGACACCAGTTGGGCCAAGGAAGATAAAAGACCCCAACGGTCGATCCGGGTCCTGCAAGCCTGCCCGTGCCCGCCGAACTGCATTGGCAACTGCATGAATCGCCTGTTCTTGGCCGATGACTCTTTTGCCGAGCATTTCTTCAGCATGGACAAGTTTGTCTTTTTCGCCTTCGAGTAATCTAGTGATCGGTATTCCCGTCCATTTGGCTACAACCGAGGCGATATCCTCTGCATCAACCTCTTCTTTCAGCATCATCTGATTCTTCTGTATTTCTTGGAGTTTGAGGTTCGCTGCAGCCAGATCACGTTCAAGCTTTACCTTCTGGCCGTATCTGATTTCTGCGACACGGCTCAAGTCGCCCACTCTTTCAGCCTTTTTCTCCTCGATATGTAGTTGGTCGATGCTTTCTTTGACTTTGCGGATGTTTTGGATGGTGTCACGTTCCAGTAACCATTGGGCTTTCATTGAGTGCAAGTTCTCACCCAGGTCGGCAAGTTTCGTTTTGATTTCATCGAGTCGGGTTTTGGAGGCCTTGTCTTTTTCTTTTTTGAGGGCCTCCTGCTCGATTACAAGTTTAATTTTCTGTCGTTCGAGTTCGTCGATCTCGGCAGGCATTGAATCAATTTCAATGCGTAGCTTCGATGCCGCTTCATCAATGAGGTCGATTGCCTTGTCCGGCAGAAATCGATCAGTGATATAACGACTGGACAGGACAACCGCAGCAACTGTCGCAGAGTCTTGAATCCGTACCCCGTGGTGGATTTCGTATTTCTCTTTAATGCCGCGCAGGATGGCGATGGTGTCTTCTTCGGATGGTTCCTGGACCAGTACCGGTTGAAAACGTCTTTCCAGGGCGCTGTCTTTTTCAATATATTTCCGGAATTCATCCAAGGTCGTTGCTCCGACGCAGTGCAACTCCCCTCGAGCGAGGGCGGGTTTGAGCATATTTGAGGCATCCATTGAGCCCTCCGCCGCACCGGCACCGACCAGGGTATGGATTTCGTCTATAAAGAGTACAATCTCACCCGCTTTTTCTTCAACTTCTTTAAGCACTGCTTTCAGGCGGTCTTCAAATTCACCCCGGTATTTTGCTCCGGCAATAAGAGATGCCAGATCGAGGGTTATGACCTGTTTGTTTTTCAGCGTTGCCGGAACATCGCCATTGACTATGCGCTGGGCCAGTCCTTCGACAATGGCCGTCTTGCCGACACCGGGCTCACCAATAAGAAGAGGATTGTTTTTGGTTCTTCTCGACAGTACCTGGATGATGCGACGGATCTCTTCGTCGCGGCCGATTACCGGATCGATTTTGCCAAGTTTGGCAAGCTGAGTAAGATTGCGGCCGTACTTTTCCAGAGCCTGGTATTTCTCTTCCGGATACTGGTCTGTGACCCGATGGCTGCCACGCAAAACTGACAGCGCCTGTAGAAAACTTGACTCGACAATTCCTCGTTTCTTGAGAGCCTTGCACACATCGCTGTCACTATTTTTCAGAATTGCCAGGAAAAGATGCTCCTGGCTGACGTATTCGTCCTGCATCTGCTTAGCGATGCCAAATGAGTTGTCAAGGATCTGTTGCAGCTCTTTCGAGGCGTAGCTTTGGCCAGCTCCCTGTCCTGACACCTTCGGCAACTTTTCCAAAAGCTGGTTAATATCCATCAATATCATAGCCGGATCGGTACCCGACTTCTGCAGGACCGGGACAACAATGCCTTCCGGTTGCGTTATGATCGCTTTTGCCAGATGCGCGGTATGGATTTCCTGATGGTTGCTGTCCTGGGCAAGCTGTTGGGCAGTTTTGATGGCTTCCTGAGATTTCAGGGTGAATTTATCAAATTGCATTTATCGCTCCTTTTACCAATTATTCCATTATACTGGGCTCGTGCAGAATGTCTGCATGACTTATCGATTGTGCTCAGAAGATAAGGATGGCAAAATGCGGTGTCAAGTTTTTGACACCGCTGTCAGGACAAAAAAAAGCGAGCCCCCTGAGGGACTCGCTTATACGTCTTTGCTACAAAACGTCTGTTAAGGCAATTACATCAACCGCAACTTCCGGAACTACAAGACCCAGAACTGCATCCACCACCGGAACTGATAGGATTCACCGAAGTGATTCCGAAACCGGACCGAGGGCCTGCGTCGACATAATCAACGGTAATACCACCGCAGGTAACCATCAGGCTGTCTTCAACCAAGAACTTAAGGGTATCGTTTTCAAATATCTTATCGCTATCTTTTGGCTCATCCAGAGCCAATCCCAAAGAGGGACCAGATCAGCCTCCCTGCATTAACGCAACGCGCAATGCAGATTCGATATTGTTTGCCTGCATGTATTCTTTTAATTTTGTAACAGCCATATCTGTTACATTTAAGTCAGACATGAAAATCCTCCGTGAAATTTTTTCTTACATACCTTCTCTTTAAGGCTTGCTGATCGCCAGAGAAGCCGTACCTATATGCTTACACCTTAAGGTAAGATGAAAAATAGTCAATCATCTATCCCGGGTAAAATAATAGTTGTTACACGGTGCGCAAGGTTTTTCTTAAATGTTTTTTGAAAATCTACTTTATTTTTGCAAAACAGCCTGAGAAAAAACACTCAAAATTTGTTTGAATAATACTCTATTACCAGAATGTTAGCGGGGAAGAGGAGATCTTCTTTATATTCTAATGGAATATATTTTGTTTTGTGGTTTATAGTTCTGTCCATAAGGAAAATATCCGAGCATTCATCGACAATCTGTTCTTCTTGATTACCTTCCATGAAGCAATGTGGATTGAGATCAAAAAATTTGAAGAGGAAATATATGTTATGAAGAAAATAGTCATTTCGACAGGAGGCGGTGATGCACCCGGTCTGAATGCTGTTATATATGCAGTAGTTCATGCCTGTGATCGCAAGGGATGGGAGGTGTATGGCAGCAGGAATGGCTACGGCGGGTTTCTGGATATTGATGAAATGATACGTCTGTACCCAAAGGATGTAGAAGGAATTTATTCGACCGGTGGCACCATTCTGGGCTCGACTAATAAAGGCAACCCATTCTCACGGCCAGTGAAAAATCTTGCTGGAGAAGTCCAGGTTATAGATATATCTGACAAAATACTTCGTAATTTTAACAGAATGGGCTTTGATTGTCATATAGCCATTGGTGGCGATGGGAGTCTGGATATTGCTCATCGGTTTGCTGAAAAAGGTATGCCGGTCATAGGGGTGCCAAAGACTATTGACAATGATCTGGAACAAACCAACAGAACTTTTGGCTTTGATACAGCTGTTTCTACGGCAACCGAGGCTCTGGATAAGTTACATTCAACCGCAAAATCACATAACAGAGTTATGGTCGTTGAGGTGATGGGGCGGGAATCCGGTTGGATAGCCCTCTACTCAGGAATATCCGGTGGTGCCGATGTTATTTTGATACCGGAAATTCCTTTTGATATCGAAGAGGTGTGTGAAAAAATATCGGATAACGAGCTGCATGACAAGCATTACTCCATAGTAGTTGCGGCCGAAGGGGCGATAACCAAAGATGGCCAGAAGTTTAATAAGGGCAAAGGGGAGTTGGGCAGAGAAGAGGTCATCTTGGGTGGGGTGGGGGAGTGGGTCGCGGCGGAAATCAGATCCCGCACCGAAAAAGATACCCGCTCTCTGGTTCTTGGCCACTTGCAGCGCGGCGGTTCGCCAACAACTTTCGACAGGCTGCTCGCCTTGCGCTTTGGTGCAGCGGCAGTTCGTCTCGTGGAAGAGAAAGTCTTTGATCACATGGTCGCCTTGAAAGATTCACAGATGGTCGCCGTACCAATTGCTGATGCGATAAAAATGCGCAAAAAAGTCGACCTCAGCAGTGATAAAGTCTTGACTGCACGCGATATCGGGATTTGTTTCGGCGATAAAGATCCCCGTGGGCAGTTAGGGTAAATTACAGGAACGGCGCATATGAATTTTTTTGCCTAGCCATCGCTGGTTTCAGGTTGCTGCGAGGGTATCTTCATTGAAGACCAACA
>CBDTUM010000220.1:0-5492 GCA_965363495.1 uncultured Desulfopila sp. | reverse complement strand
ACTCCGGCCTTTTCGGTGGCCTTTTTGATAAACCTGGTTTTTACCGTCGGCACCCTGATGAATATCCCGCCCTTTAGCACCATCCTTGACTTTGGCGCGTCCTTCAAGGAAGTTGCGGCGGTTAAATACGGTGAACCTCCTTATGGGCATGCTGAGCTTTCCTCGCTCACTCTTTTTGCCAAACGAACCGGACTGGATCTTGAGTCATTGAAAACTCATTTACAGAGTGCGAATATCCGTTTTACCGGTGAAAGTCAGACCATCCTGGAAATAGCAAAAGCCAACTCGACCACACCAAAGGCAATATATGACCTAATGAACCCGCCTGCCGCAGCTGGAGCTGGAGAAAAAAAGCCTTTTCCCGACGAGCCCTTTCCCGGCATGGGCCGAATAGTATTTCAGGACCTCTGCGCCCAATATGGTTTGCGCACGGAGATAATTGTCCAGGCCTTGGCTGCCAGATCGATTACTGCCGATCCCACGAAGACCCTCAAGGAAATTGCCGAGGCAAACGGTTCCGATCCGCACGCACTTTTTGAGATCATCCATGAGACTGCGACTCACCCCTGAGGCGCCATCAGAGGCAAACACCGTTACCTTGGATCCAAGGGTAACAATGGCAATAACAGAATATTGAGACGTTTGGTACCTTTACGGCATTACTACTTTTGCTCTGTATCATAGTGTCGTTTTGCTGCCTCATCAAAGCCGCCTTAGCAATTCTTTTTCTCCCGACACCAACTACTGTCCTCCTCTCCCCACACGATCTTTAAGTGCTAGGAAAAACGTGGACACTTTCTTACGAGGGCAACACCAATTCGCGGCACCTAACCCAAATATCTCAGGAACATTTTGTAGAATTAACTGTGATCAAGATGAGTGATACTCCATATTGCACATCAAATCGTTACCAGTTGAGGCACAGAATGTTCATGAGATATGCGGCCTAAAAATTGTGAGACCGTTGGTTACCCCACTGGCTCAGTTTCCCGAGTCATTGCAAGGCATCCTAAGAAGTTTGTCTTGGGCCAAAAAAGACGGCTCGCAGACCGCAACACAAAGTCTTGTGCATATTTTTGCCATAGCCTACCACCGTGGTGGCGCTACAGCTGTTCCTGGTTGTCTTAACAAAAGTGCGGTTTGCCACAGAACTTTTGTTTTCTGCAGTTGGATCAGAGATTTGGAACTCATTTAAAAGATAAATGGCTTCGGCATCTGTATTCCACACAACATCACCAGGTTGCAGCAAAACAGGAGCCGGCTGTGACCAATGGTTGCCATCGAAATATGGCATAGTCCAAACAACAGGGCGATAGTTCTCATGAAAAACAGAAGTTACACCCGCCTCTGCTTCAATTGTGCGTCGGGCTTGGGACAATTCGCCGACAAAATCTACGTTAAAACTGGTAATGACACCGAATCGATTAAATGCTTTTGCCATCTCTAGAAATGATCCAAGAAGCATTACATCGCCCACAAAATGCGTGCGCTCATTTGAGAGAATAACGTCATCACCATGACGCCGAAACACACGGAAAGCTGCTGGCGCTAGACCGCCGTTTTGATAAAACCGATCAGAATATTCATTGGATTTAACCTCGCGCCCTTCAAGCAGTTCTTTCGTAACAGCCATAAACTCAGTCATAGAGGGAGCAGTAAAAGGACGCTTTGAGAAACGCGTTGGTGGCTCCCCTAACGAGTGCATATTCATTTCATGTGGTGTCAGAGTCTGAAACAAAAAATCCTCATTAAAAATGATTTTGCAGACATCAGCGAAAGATGCCACTTTCTCTTTTGACTTTTTGATGGAAGTATTGCTGTTTGCAAGAAGATCTTCTTCTCTTGTCACAAGCGTTGAAAGAGGGTCGTTCTCGTGGGGACTAAAAGCTTGAAGATAATGCGTCATGGCTTCTCCTACTCGCTTAGTTAAAAATGTGTTAATATTTTAATATTTCAAACCTATTTGACACAACAACCCGCCACCTTCATTCGTTGAACAATTGATTGCCTGGTAGTTGGTAATATAGACAGAATAGCGAATTAGCCAACATAAAAGCATCCGGCACGCAAAGTTCCATCTAAAGTAGAGGCCAACAGACCTCGACTCAAAGACTGGGCAGGTGAATTTTCATTATTAAGACGAAACCTGATGTGCCGACATTGGCCAAGATTTCAAAATTTTCTATGTTTTTGAATTTTGGTCAATTAATTATAGTCTCGTGTCTACTGATCAAGGTACTACGTCATGAAATTAAACTAATCCATTCTTATAGAATTATCTTAACTGTTTGTCTTGGGGAGGGTCTTATGCAAAATAACAACTCCGAAAATACCGGACGCCATTGAACCGATGACGACGCCAAGCCGTTCGTCAAAAACCAACTGCATCACGGTCTGATCAAATGCGAGGGAACCGATAAAAAGGCTCATGGTAAACCCAATACCACATAAAGCTGACATTCCATAGAGTGATCCCCAGGATAATCCTTCGGGCATTGTTGATATCTTCAGTTTGATACCGAGCCAGATGAATCCGAGAGCAAAGGCGATATCTGTTGCCGCTGGTATAGCCCAGCCGCGAAGTGCCTCTGGGTCTCCAATGTTAATCACAATAAAGATAAGAGCAGGGATTGCCATTCCACCAATGGCTCCAAGGGCGGGTAAGGTTATTTTACTTTTGTCAGAGAGCTCACCAATGAGAAGTTCGCGCTTTAGTTCGAGTCCAACAAGGAAAAAGAAAGTAGCCATAAGACCGTCATTTACCCAGAGCAGTAGCGGTTTGGCAATTTCGAGTGGACCTATTTTGATGTGCACAGGTGTGGCAATAAACAGATCAAAGAAAACGTAAAGCGGAGTGTTCGCCAGTATCATGGCAAGTGCTGCCGTTCCCATGAGAAGAATGCCACCAGCTGATTCCAATTGCATGAATTCTGAGATTCGAAGAGTAACTCGTCCCATTCGTTAATTGCTCCAGGGATTTGCTGAAAATATCTTTATGTTAAATATTTACCTGCTTGCCTATCAAAATCACTCTACCACTTGAGAGATTAAAAAGCATCCCCGCTCATAATATTTCAAAGAGTTGGACAGACAGATTTTTAGTCAGTCCATCTGTCCAGACAATACTTATTTGATGCACATACAATTGGCGTAATAAGTTACTGTGGCTGGCCAGTCAGAAAAGATGCCAATAATGCCAACATCCATAGCAAGCACGTCCAGAACCTCAAGCATATCACCATCGTTATCGATTGCATCGATTACCGTCTGATAGTAAAAGCCACCGCCATTGCGAAGAAAACCGGAGCGCTCCAAAGTCCAGGTAATAATATCGAGACCAACGGACTTTGCTGCAATGGCGTATGTCGATGGAACGATCTGGTCGTTTTCGTTTAGTGCAAGAAGCATATACATTGGCGGCGCAATTATCTTGACACCCTGGGCAACGAGTTCCTCCATGGTAGGTGACCAAGTATTTGGATTGGTGTGGTCGAAGGCAGGATCGTCGTAACGGCCATCTAAATAGACCGCCTGCTTGCCGAACCAGGGCTCGTTCTCAATCCAGTAGCGCACATCCTCGAGGTTGAATGACTGAGCAAAAACCTTCCAGGGCTGAACGCCAGCCTCTCTATACTCATCAATCATTTGTTGGGCGTACTGGCGCTGAGTGTAATCCCCTTCATAAGGCATTGCTACGCTAGGCGATTTGAGTTCGGGGGTCATCTTCACACCTAAACTTTTAAAAAGCTCAATGCTCTCGGCATGGCTAATCACGGTCCCACAAGTAGAGTACAGATCTGTGCGATAGTTCGCAGTGCCTCCCAGATACTCTTCCACAGTCGTGGCATATGTATCACTAGCATCCATCTTACCGCACAGTGATTTGAATTCTTCCAGGGTGATATCGCTGGTGCAGCATTTTGCTGACGCTGCCTTGGTGAGCTCACCGGTATCTGGATCGAATTCAGCAGGAGTGAAGGGTTCTGAACACTTTCCGGCCAGCTCAGTATCAAGAATATTTGTGGTGGAGTGAAGATCGCACTGTGAATGACGACAGACCAGTTCCCTATCTTTTGTAAAAGTTACATCACACTCAATGATTCCGGCGCCCATGCGAGCAGCTGCTTGATAAGACTCTTTTGTGTGCTCAGGGAATTGTAAAGCAGCACCACGGTGACCAATTGAGAAGTCCGTTCTTTTAAAAGGGCCTTCGGAACACTTCTGGAGTTGAGTTTTAAGGTTACTCTCAGCCATATCTTCGACTACGAAGAACGGACGCGGGCCTAGCTGTACAACACTATGTCCACGATCTCCGTGCCATCCAAAGGCTTTCCCTTTGGGGGAGTTTCCACCCGCGAACACAAAGGCAGTCATAACAGCCGTACAGATGATAAACACACCAACCATAGAAGTCACCTTAAGAAGTTTCTTGTTTCTCATGTATTCCTCCTTTTTTAGATTACACCATTCGGTCAATACCATTTCAGCCACGCTGGCCAGTTATTGTAACCTCCTTTAAACATTTAGATTAACGTGCGGGTTGTATATTAAACGAAAAAAGCCGAACCACCTTTTTTCAAGGCAGCTCGGCTATCTGTTAAGACCCGTGGCATTCCGTCCCTGTCTCACGGCAGGTTTGGCTTTTTCTCGCATCTAATGCATCGAATTCATATCTCTTAATTATATGACAAGACTTGAAGGAAAATCAATAAGACAATGTGACACACGCTGTTATGCAAGATGTAAAAAATAATTTCAGAGTATCCTTTGGAACGGGTCGCGTCGTTTGACCCGGAAGATGCTGCTAATTCAGATCTCAAAAGTCCACAGAACTCCATTCGATTTTGAGCGCAGCCAACGTCCACATATCACTCCTCATATGGTGAATACTGTCAATACAAGACGCTCCACTTTTAGTGGAAATATGTGGTCGTCGTTACATGCTGGGCGACCAGTTTTTTTTAGGGCTCACATAGCAAGCGATGACTTATCACCGACACACCATTGGCGGGATAAGTCCGTCAAGACAATTTGACGGAATCATTCTGCATCATCAAAGTCTGGGTGGGGTAGGCAAACTCAATCCCGGCTTCACTGGACTGTTTGAACAAGTCGAGGTTGATAGCCTGTTGAATATCCATATATATTGTATAATCGGGATCTTGAATCCAATACACCACCTCAAAGAGCAGGGCGTAGTCACCGAAAGCGTTGAAATGAGCCCGCTCGAAACGAACTTTGGCGTTTTTTTCCACTGCCTGACGAATCATCTCCGGAATCTGTGCAACCTTATCATAGGGGGTCTGATAGACCACCCCGAGGGAAAAGAAGACTCGCCGTTCGAACATACGTTTATAGTTGCGAATCCGGCTCTTCAGCAGATCAGCATTGGAAAAGATTAACTGTTCGCCGGACAGGCTTCGGAGCCGGGTGGTCTTCAAACCTACATGTTCAACCGTGCCCATACAGTCGTCGATGATAATAAAATCGCC
>CBDTUM010000219.1:0-5494 GCA_965363495.1 uncultured Desulfopila sp. | reverse complement strand
AACAGACATATCTGATCTGTAGTCTATCTGCAGCGTCTTTGTCGGCAATACCGATGGCATCGGACATGCCGATCGGCAGACTCTGGGATCTCCCCAGTGGTGCCATTATTTTTTTTACCTCGGTGTTAATAGACATAAAAACGTCAGCAACCCTTTCGGCCACCTTGTCGGGATCGAGTCGGCGATACAGTTTGGCATTCTGGCTGGTGATTCCTTTTGGGCAGATGCCAAGATTACAGACATTGCAGCGGTTTTTTTCATTACCTAAACAACCGGCTGCTGCTTGCATGATATATTTGCCGATATGGACGCCAGAGGCACCAAGCATGATCATCGCCATGCCGTTCTGGGCGACGTTGCCGTTTTTACCGATACCACCCGCGGCAAATATAGGAATTTCATTCTGCTTGCCCTGTAAGGCAAGATCCAGATAGCAATCCCGCACACAGGAAGCGATCGGATGTCCGGTGGCGTCCATGGAGACGTTATACGCTGCACCGGTGCCGCCGTCTATGCCATCGATCATCAGACCACCGGCATAAGGGTTACGGACCAGGTTATTCAACACTGATTTGGCCGATGTCGAGGCAGAGATCTTCGGATAAATCGGCACCTTATGCTGGAAAGCGGTGGAAAGAGTCTGGATCATCTTCATGACGCTTTCCTCAATGGAGTATAAGGTCTGGTGCACCGGAGGTGACGGCAGATCTACTCCTTCGGGGACACCGCGCAGGCGGGCAATGAGCTTGGAGACTTTGTACCACATGAGCAGGCCTCCATCGCCCGGTTTGGCTCCCTGACCGTATTTAATCTCGATTGCCGCAGGGTCGCACTGCATTTCCGGAATGGCCCGGATGATCTCATCCCAGCCAAAATAGCCGGAGGCGATCTGTAGGATGATATATTTCAGGTAAGGACTTCTCAGAACCCAGGGGGGACATCCGCCTTCGCCTGTGCCCATGACAACGGGAATCCCGAGGACCTCGTTACAGTAGGCAACACCCTGCAGCAGACCAAGCCACATATTAGGCGACAAGGCACCAAAAGACATGGAGCCAATGATAAACGGGAAAATCTCCCGGGATGGCGGAATCCATCCTCCGTTCAAAGTACGCTCAAGGAAATCTTCAGGAGAGAGTATCCGACCAAGGGTCGTGGTGGTGGTAAACTCATGCCTGCCTGCGTCAAGCGCCGGATCGGTAAGCATGGATATTCGGTTGAACATGATCCGGTCAAGAAGGGTTGGTCCCGTTGTATTACGACGACCGCCACGCTTCATCGGCTCACCTTTCTGGTTTTGAAAGAAGGCGGTGCGGTTTTCGTTGGTGCCTGGTACGGGAGTTATCGCTTCATTGGGACAGACCATGGAGCACATGCCGCAACCGATACAGAGTTTTGCCGGATCAGTTTCTTGACGGATACCGGTGAAGGTTCGGTAGTCGTTGCCCCTGGTTTTGCTAAAGATATCAAGTTTCGGGACTCTCTGCCGCATATGTGCCAGCCGGATAGCGCCTTTCGGGCAAACAGCGGTGCACTGGCCACAGAGGGTACATCGGTCTTCCCGGTGTTCAATAATCCAGGGTAGATCTGTGGGGGTTAGGCTGCTAGGGGTAATGGAAACGGATCGTACTGAGACCATATTTCTAATTCCTTTCTATGGGGGGGGATGATAACTGTATGTTCACGCATAGGTTGAAAATCGAGGGATGGATCTCGATCCGGGATCATCGCATCAACACCACAGAGCTCAGAGGCGATAGCCCATACTCCATCCCGACCACCAACGGTCGCTGGGCGGAGCTTTTTTTGATCCATGACCAACAGGCAGGTCTCATCGGGAAGACTGCCGATAACCGCATTTGGGCCGTCGATGATAAGCCGTTTGCAGACCTGGCGAAGCCCGGCGAGGAACTCTCCCTGGGGATGCTCGCCGAGTTCTGTAGGATTGAGCGGCGTAATGATGTGCTTGTACGCCTGAAGAGGAAGCTTGAGCTTTTTCAGAGTATAGTGGAGGATGTGGGTGAACACCTCACTGTCGCTCTGATAGCCGGTATAGCCGGAAAATTTTTTGCCGATCAGCCAGTCGCGGATGGGCACGAAAGCGGTGTTCTCGCCGTTGGTCATGGTAGAGATACCCTGAATGAAAAAGGGATGACAGGCATAGAGATTAATACCGTAATTGGTGTTCTGCCGCCCCTGGGCCATACAGATGCGGGATTTGATCTGACCATCATGGAGACAAAAAGCATTGCCAATCTGCATTGGCCAGCCTATTTCCTTGATCATGGCGACGTCCGGGTAAAACGAGAAGACAGTAACGTTGTCTTCTTCTCTGCCAAGTTGTCTCAGCGCCAGTCTGGTTCGAAGCAGCTCCGCATCTCTGACCTCATCGCTTTGATCTCGGAAGGCAACCGGCATCCGGTATGCGCGAAGGAAATAACGGAAGCGGTCATCGGCTTCAATTAGTTCCGGTTGCATATGGAAACGGTGATCATATTTCAGTTCGTAACCCCGTTTTTCCATATATTCGGTTAGTCTTTTCCATGCTTTTTCGGTATGGGCGATTCCAGAGAGAATAGGGAATCTTGGATTATATTTAAAATCTTCAAACTCCATACCACGGAGCAACAGACCTAGACCAGATCCATCGTACCCTTCCTGCATGGCTTCCATTGCCGAAAGAACTTCGTATGGTGAAAACGGTTCATTGGCGGTTTTCAGGGCTAAACGACACATGCCTCTCTCCTGATGCTTGGCTAAATTGGTTGTGGAATACGGTAAACGTCTGTCGGATGCAGATCTGCTGAGGAATTCCTGCTGGATAAACAAAGACAAAAACGTATGACTGAACGGTTTTTTTATCCAGTTACGACAAAAAAGTCAAGAATATTGCTTACGCCCAGTATGACGTCGGTTTTGGCGAGATGCGATTGGGAACAATAGAAAAACGAGTCCGAGAGGTGGGCTTAAAAAGAACAAAAGCACAGCAGTTCCCTGGAAATGCGGGGAACTGCCTGGTAAAACGAGGGAAAAGCTGAGGGCTTGATTTTACTTAAGAATACTCCCGATCTTGCCCATATTTTTTACTTGATTAACCTGATGTTTAACTTCTGCTACTTCTTTTATTCCAGGGATGTCATTGATGATTTCTTTGCCGCTGTCTTCAACATCCCGCAAACCGTTTTTAAAAGAAGAAATTGCTTTGCCAAGACCTGCTCCGATTTCAGGAAGTTTTTTCCCGCCAAAAATAAGAAAGGCAATGCCTAAGATGACTATAAGCTCGGGGGTTCCAAGACCAAACATTTTTGTTTTCCTCCATGAATATGGCCCTAATGCCCGTACAGCGGGTACTAGGGCCTTGTGCTGGTTTTCAATACTTGATTTAAGCCAACTGCTTTTCTTGTATGTTATACCCCTTTGGGGGGTACTGTAAAGAGCACCCAAAAGGGGTACTTAAAAGAGTGATAGGAATCCAGGAGTAAGGCTCTAAAGTTACAGTTCATCTCCCATTTCTTGAGGAGATTTTCACGCCTTGTCATTGGGTTGATTTTCGTCTTTATCGATTTTTTCCGGCTCACTTTCTTTCTTGGTTGCCTCTTTGAAATTCTTTATCCCTTTACCTATGCCGGAGCCTATTTCAGGGAGTTTGCCAGCTCCAAAGATGATAACTATTATCACCAGAATTACGATAAGTTCCGGCATTCCTAATCCAAACATAACTCTACCTCATCAAAAATACTGTGAATAAACGGTAAGCGTTCACCAGCACCGAATCTGTTTTATCAGCGGTCGGTAAACGTACCAAAAGTACAGTTTAAAGACCTCTTTCGCGCATCTCCGACACTGGTAAACGCTTACAGCGCGGAGGTTATACGAGATTTTTTGGTTTTCTGGTGATCGGTTATAATAAACAGGACCTTTGAAATATCAAGGTTCCGTAGAATGTGCATGTAAATGACATTAGAGTAGTCATCTACACTTGTCAAGGTTCGCATCGGTCCGCGTCGATATGTTGTCTGTCTACACACTTTGAAGATGACAGCCAGTTATGGAAGCAGCGCATTTTTTCTAACAAATTCTTTTACTTGTTCCAAGTCGGCATCCATCAGTTCGCAACGGGAAGCTCTGTCGGTAATACCGATGAGACAATCCGGTTCATTTGGTGGGATACCTATAGCATCTTCCACCACGGTGCCGAACTTTGCAGGATGAGCTGTGGCGAGACAAATCATCGGCACGCCAGCTGTCCGGTATTGTTTCGCGGCCGTCACCCCAATTGCGGTATGTGGGTCAAGTACATAGTCATGCTCTTTGTAAAAAGATCTAATTGTCTCTAAAACAGTCTCCTGGGAGATTGAAGCGGCGACAAAATCCCTGCGAATCTGGTCCTGGTAACCAGTGAGATCAATCTTACCATTCCTGGCGAATTCTTCCATCAGTTCTTTGGTCCGTGCTGCATCACTGTCCATAAGATAGTATAGGTATCGCTCAAAATTGGAGGCGGTCCCGATATCCATGGACGGGCTGGAGGTTGTTTTTACTTCACCCAGGGAGTAATCGCCGTGGTTGACAAACCGGCTTAGGATATCGTTATCGTTGGTGGCCAGGACCAACTGGCGGATGGTGCCGGCGGGGAGTATCTTTTTGGCAATAAATCCGGCGAAGATGTCACCAAAATTACCGGTTGGGATAGAAAAATCGACCGATGAATCTTTTTCATGCATGGCGACATGCAGACAACTATGGACATAGTAAACCACCTGAGCCAGAACACGAGCCCAGTTAATGGAGTTGATGGCGCCAAGATTGAAGGTTTTTTTAAACTCAATATCATTAAATATGTTTTTTATGATCGTCTGGCCGTCATCAAAGGAGCCACGAATAGCGATATTAAAGACATTGTCGTCGAGCACCGTGGTCATCTGCTTTTCCTGAACCAAACTTACCCGATGGTGGGGATGGAGGATAAAGATATTCATTCTTTCCTTACCGCTCACCCCGTATATCGCTGCCGAACCGGTATCTCCTGATGTGGCACCAATAATATTGAGAACTGATTTATTTTTGGCCAGCATATACTCGAAAAGATTGCCGAGAAACTGAAGCGCTACATCCTTGAAAGCCAGGGTGGGACCATGGAACAACTCTAGGATATGCAGTCCGCCTTTATGGACCAGCGGGGTGACACTCTCGACGTCAAAAGTCGAATACGACCGGTTGATGATATCTTTCAAGTCGCTGCTGGGGATATCGTCGATAAACCGCGACATAACCTCGAAGGCAAGATCGGCATAGCCCATTTTTTGCCAGGAATTGAGAGTTTCACAGCCTATTCTGGGGATAGTGCGGGGAAGAAGCAGGCCTCCATCGTTGGCTAGACCCATCATTACGGCCTTGGTGAAGGAGATTGGAGTGATCCCTCCCCTGGTGCTTAAGTATTGCATAATTCTGATATTTTCTAATATGAGTTCAACAGATTTCTGCCTGGGCGGCT
>CBDTUM010000218.1:0-5562 GCA_965363495.1 uncultured Desulfopila sp. | reverse complement strand
AATTGTTAGGATGGAGTCTGCGGTGTGGTCTATAAATCCGACAAACTCCTAGAACCTGAAGTATCTGTAATTTCTGGTTGAGGAGCGTTTAAAGATTTTTGTCAAATTGACTTATGTCAAATTAACTATCTCTTTATATGTTACGATGAAGTACAATTGTTGAGACGGTAGCTTCTCACTCATTTCTCACTCATGCAAAAGGGGAAAAGATGCCCATATTCAGTTACCTCGCCATACCCAAGGAAGGTGCCAGAGCAATAATGTGCGCCGAACTTTCCGCCCTGGACCACTGCCAGGTAATTCCCGCCGATAATCAGGATGTGGTCGTTCTTGTCACAGATACCCCTGATGATGTTACTGAAGAAAGACTCCAGAAAACTCTGCATAAAGTACAGTCTCTGCAGTCTTTGAGTCTTGCTTTTGGCTATGATGAAAAAGAATGACAAGGGAGATAAAAAGACCATGAAACTGAATAGAAGACAATTTATCAAGCAGGCCGCCATCACCAGTGCATTTGCAACGGCAGGATCACTTTTCCCCGGGGTGAGTTTTGGCGACTGGAGTAAACTGACCAATAACTCCGGTCTTATATCATGGCAAAAATCTCCCTGCCGCTTCTGTGGCACAGGTTGTGGCCTTTTGATAGGGGTCAGCGATGGGAGAGCCGTTGCAGTAAAAGGTGATCCTCAATGCAGTGTCAACAAGGGACTCTGCTGCATGAAAGGCTATCATTCTGTTCAGGCACTTTATGGTGAGGACAGGATAACCAAGGCAAAGATTCGCAAGGATGGTGTCCTGGTAGAAGTGCCCATCCAGGAGGCTCTTGATGTCATCGCCCAAAAAATCCAGGAAACAAAAGACAAACACGGCAAAGATTCTGTAGCAATATACGGCTCCGGTCAATGGACTATCCCCGATGGCTATGTTGCCTCAAAACTGTTCAAGGGATGCCTGGGCACAAACAACGTTGAAGCCAATGCGCGGCTCTGTATGGCAAGCGCGGTCACCGGTTTCATGACCTCCTTTGGCATCGACGAACCGATGGGCTGTTATGAAGATATCGATCACGCCAATGTTTTTATCACCTGGGGCAACAATATGGCGGAGATGCACCCGGTACTTTTTTCACGCATGCTCGCCAATCGCAAAAGAAGAACCAATGTGCAGATAATCGATTTTGCGACACGCCATACCCGCACCAGTCAGGCTGCGGATAAATCGATAATGTTCAAGCCCCAGACTGATCTCGCCGTCGCCAATGCTATTTGCTACGAGATCATAAAAAATGACTGGGTGAACTGGAATTTTGTCAATGAACACGTTTCATTCCATAAAGGCAAAACCAATATTGGCTATGGAACTGAAGATCATTTTGCCTTCACGGAAAAAGAAGAAGGAATCAACTACGAAGATTTTAAAGCATTCCTTGAAGATTACACTCCTGAAAAAGTGGAAAAGCTCTCCGGTGTTTCAGCGCGTGACATCAAATATATGGCGGCCCTGTACGGAGATCCTTCTCTTAAGGTAACCTCCTTCTGGTGCATGGGTATGAACCAGCATACCAGGGGAACCTGGATCAACAACCTTGTCTATAATATCCATCTGCTCGTCGGCAAAATTTCCACCCCCGGAAACAGCCCCTTTTCCCTCACCGGCCAGCCAAGCGCCTGCGGGACCGTACGCGAGGTCGGCACCCTGACCCATGCCCTGCCCCATGGTGTCGTCATGAATGAACATGATCGGCAATTGGCATCGGAAATTTGGGATGTGCCTCTTGCCAACATTGATCCGAAACCAACGTACCATACGGTGGAGATGTTCCGGGCTCTTGATAGAGGGGACATAAAATTCATCTGGATTCAGGTGACCAATCCCATGGTGACAATGCCAAACCTTAAAAGATACCGAAATGGTGCCCTGAAGGAGGATCGTTTTGTCGTTGTCTCGGATGTCTATCCGACTCCCACAACAGATGTTGCCGATGTCATATTACCCGCAGCCATGTGGATAGAGCAGGAAGGGATGTACGGCAACTCTGAGCGACGCACCCAGCACTTTAAGCAGATAGTCGATCCGCCGGGAGAAGCAATGTCTGATACCTGGCAGATCATCGAGGTTGCCAGGCGGCTGGGTTTTGAGAAGCAATTTCCCTGGAACCAGGATGAATATATAGAGAAAATATGGGAGGAATATAGACGATTCCATGCGGGACCAAAACATGAAATGGCATCGTACAAAGTGCTGAACGAGCGGTCTGGAGTGCAATGGCCGTTTGTTAATGGTAAGGAAACCCGCTGGCGCTTTAATCCACAGCATGACCCGGCTTGCACCAATGGCAAAGATTTTGATTTTTACGGTCATAAAGACAACCGGGCCTGGATATGGGCACGCCCCTATGAACCTGCCGCTGAATCGCCGGATAGTGAATACAATTTCTGGCTGAATACCGGTCGGGTCATCGAACATTGGCATACCGGTTCCATGACCCGCCGCGTGCCGGTGCTGCATAATGCAGTCCCTTCTTCCTATGTGGAAATTCACCCGGAAGATGCGGCCGAACTTGGCGTGGTAAACGGAGAAAAGGTCAAAATAATCTCCAGACGCGGCGAGATAATTATGCCTGCACAGATCAACGGCAGAGGCGTACCTGTACGGGGAATGGTGTTTGTCCCTTTCTTTGATGAAAGCTACCTCATCAACGAGGTGACTTTAGATGCATTCTGTCCCATTTCCAAGCAACCGGATTATAAAAAGTGTGCAGTGAGACTGGAGAAAGCATAATGAAACATGCAAATAAAAAAAGCAGGTTTATGACGTGTTTTGCCATCTTTGGATGCATCGGCATTTCCATTCTTTCATCAGAGGTGATTGCAGAGTCAGTAACACCTGCCGCTTTTGATAACCAGGGTAATAAAATATTTAACGCCCAGCGAGCAACACCGGAAATAAATCTAACAGCAGATTCAGGTGGTCGAAATCTCTCGGATTTTTACAGCTTACGCCAATACCCCGGTTCCCCGCCGCGTATTCCCCACCCGGTGGATCTAACCTTTAGCGGCAATGAGACCGACTGCCTCTCCTGTCATGAGAAGGGAGGCTACAGCCAGGAATTCGGCAAGTTCGCCCCGGTCACCCCGCATCCGGAGAATACACTCTGTTACCAGTGCCATGCTCAAGTACAAACGGAAGAACTCTTTGTCAAATCGGAATGGCAGTCAATACAGCCGCCTCGTCTCGGTCAATCTTTTTTGAGCAGCTCGCCACCACCGGTTCCCCATAGTCTGCAACTTCGGGAAAATTGTATCGCCTGTCACACCGGGCCGGGCGCTGTCGAGGAAATACGTGTGACCCATGCCGGACGAGGGGATTGTCGCCAATGCCACGCAACGGTCGTACAGACAGCGATATTACAAATGTTCAAGAGGCCGGAATAAGCAATAGGCTCTAACAATTACCCAGGCCAAGCTCATTATGATCAAAATATTAAATAGTTACTTGATTGTTCTCTGCTGTACCTTCGGTTTCAGCGGGCAGGCATATGCAAGTGAGAATTCATTTTTGGATGAGGTTAAAATGTCGAATGAAACATTCGACAATCGATCTGTCCCAGTCGACAAGCAGGTAATCCAGGAATCGGTTTTGGCCAAAGAAGAAAACCAGGATGGACCTTTTCGGGTGCTCACTAGAAAAAAAATGATCGGCCGCTATAAGTGCAGCAGTTGTCATACAGCAAAGCCTGTCACAGCAAATTCGGCATTGGAATTGACCCATGGTGATATTGCTATAGAACACGGCAGAGAAGGACAGGCCCTCAGCTGTATAGATTGCCATCACCTGGAAGAGCGAGATTTTCTTGAAGATAAAAAAGGGAGAAAAATCGATTTTGACCATAGTTACCAGCTCTGCGGTCAATGCCATTTTCGCCAGAAGCGTGACTGGCTCGGTGGTGCGCATGGCAAAAGAGTTGCCAACTGGGGCGGTGAGCGTGTGGTGTTCAATTGCACCACCTGCCATAATCCTCATTCGCCGCGATTTAAAAAGCGATTCCCGGCTACCTATTCGGTACCACTGGACTGATAGGAAAAAATATGAATTCTATAAAAAAAGATTCGAAAAAAAACGATTGTTTGGAAATGCTTGAAGGCAAAAGCAGCAGAAGAACTTTTCTAAAGGGGGCATCACTCGCCGTTGCCGCAGGCAGTGCAGCCTTGACGGCTGGCTGTATCCCCTCTGCGGATGCTGCCAGTACTGAAGAGATGAAACTGCGCTGGCAAGAATTCTTCAAAGAGAATTATCGGATGATGACCCAGGAAGAAAAGGATGCAACCGTTGCCCGGCTGGAACGCTTAGCAAAACTGCGCAACAATCGTGACCTTCAGGTGGGGAGTGCACCACCGATAGAAGGAGTGCTTTACGGGTATGCCTTTAACATCACTCGCTGTGAAGGGTTTATGGAATGTGTTACCGCCTGTGTAAAAGAAAACAACCTGGATCGTAAAACCAATACCCAGTACATCAGAATTTTTGAAATGGAGCCGGGTAAACTTGATCCAAGCACCGGAGATGGCCAGTACTACCATGAGGTTCCGGTGGAGAATAAATTTTACATGGGCACCCAGTGTTTTCATTGTGAGAATGCCCCCTGCACAAAAGCCTGCCCTACCAAGGCCACCTGGATGGAGCCTGACGGCATCGTGGTCGTCGATTATGACTGGTGCATAGGCTGTCGCTATTGTCAAGCTGCCTGTCCCTATTACGGCAGAAGGTTTAACTGGGGAAAACCTGAAATACCCGAAGAAGAAATTAACGTCAGGCAGCATTATCTGGGGAACCGTATTCGGCCCATGGGTAAAATGGAGAAGTGTACCTTCTGCATCCAGAGGACACGTCAAGGCAAGCTTCCCGCCTGCGTCGAAGCGTGTCCAACAGGTTCCCGTGTTTTTGGCAACCTGCTCGATCCAGACAGCGAGATACGCTACGTCCTGAAGCACAAGAAGGTGTTCAGGATGAAGGAAGAAATTGGTACAGAGCCAAAGTTCTGGTACTTCATAGATTGATGGCCAGGTAAACAGCTCGATCTCCTTCGTTGTAGGTTTTTGGTTGGTTCCCGACATACTACCTGTATAGTCGGGAACCAACCAAAAACACTACGCCTTGTATATCAAACTTTTTACCTGGCCATCTTTGAGGCTCACTTTGGGTTTTTACGAGTCCATCATAGATTGATGGTGTTGCAACGAGTTAAAACTTGAGAGGGATAGGTGTGACAATGCTGGCACAAAAAAAGAAAAATTTAACAACGTTCGTTAGCGACGTTATCCGCTGGAACTTACGTGGAGGCATTGGCTTTCAACTGTTCAGGATCGTCTTGTTTGGTATTATGGGGCTGGGAATCTATGCCTATTCTTTTCAGGCACGATACGGCCTTTCTGTGACCGGGATGAATGATGTGGTCAGCTGGGGATTTTATATTTCCAATTTCACCTTTCTCGTCGGCGTTGCAGCGGCAGCAGTTATGCTCATTCTCCCGGCCTACATCTTCCATGACCCTGGTTTCCACCG
>CBDTUM010000217.1:0-5598 GCA_965363495.1 uncultured Desulfopila sp. | reverse complement strand
CAGGTAGGTGCTAGAAACCTGATAATACCACAGACTCTAACTGTTCATCAGTGCTCCAGGTGTGCTCAAGCAGGCCGATCAGCTATACATTTGTATGCTGGGCGGACTGATCGTGCACAGATGGGGTGCTGCTGAACAGTTACCCAACTTTTAGCAAATTAAAACACCTTAAAGAGCGGTAGAGGCGAAGGACACAGCGCATCCATTTCTGCCAGATCTTTTTCGTTACAGTAGCCTTTAGCAATATAGCCCAGATCCAGGGCTTTTACCGTGATGACCTGAAGATGCGTATGATAAAACCAGTTGCCGTTTTCATGGAAATCACCGATTTCGGCAAAGGGTTCTCCCGCGGCAAATATTCTGCCGGCCTCCGGCAGGCTACTGCGGCGGAGATGACCGTAAAAACTATAAAAGCTCTGAAAATGCGGGCTGTCATGGCGCAGCAGGACAAAACCGCCGTAATTGCCTTCACCACTCTCATACCCACTCTCGGCCACGCTGCTGTTGAGCGGTGCATGCAGCGGTATGCCCAGAGGAACGATGATATCAAGGCCCAAATGGATAAAGCGTTGTTCCGCCACCATCTGCGGGCAATCTGAAAGGAGTGCTGCCCTGTTTTCCAGATAAGCACCCACGCCCCAGCTATGTTCTGTACCCATCTTCTCTTCGAGAATCTTTTGAAACCCTCGCTGGTCACGCATTTCTATTGCACCAAAAAGGCTGCTTTTTTGCGAGAAATCGGCAATATAGGGATCTCCCTCCAAATCCTTAAAGATCGGTTGTTGCTCAACCTTGCGGCTGTACAATAAAAACGGATAATGCATGGTTCTTCTCCTCAGGATAGGGCGAAATCGGTGGTTTTCAACAGCCCTGTTACCGGCACGACCGGTTTGCCATCATCATCTTCTGTGACTTCCTCCGGCCAGGTAAAATCGACCGACAAACCCTTGAAGTAGGATAAATCATAGGGCAGCAGTTTTACCGACAACGTCTCACCTGTTCCCTTAATGGTGGAAGACAGTCCGAAATCCACTTCCCCCACAACCGTGCGAATAATATAACGGGGTATCTCTCTGCCGGAGCCGTCACGTCGGACCTTGGTGGCAATATCCACCACATCATAGAGCGCCACCGGATTGTTGGCATTCCACTTATTTTGTATCGGCAGGCCGGCAATATAGAGATGATGAAATTCAATACCCATCTCCCGGCAGTTATAGGCAAGAAGTTGGATGATGTCCGGGGTATCGTTGATCCTGCCAAGAAGCGGGGTATTATTATAGACGGTTATGCCCTTGTTTTTCAACAACCTTGCCAGACGGCCATGTTCGGGTCGAAACTCATCCGGCACCAGAAACTGGGTCTCTATTTCAAGCCGCTTCGGATTGGCAATGCTCAGTTTATTAAGACTTGTCAGTGTATCGATTACTTCAGCGGTATAGCGTTCAGGCTCATAATTGAACATAAGACTGCGCAGACGAACCGCATTAACATGGCCAATATCTTCCAGCACCCGGATAATTCTTGCAACCTGGAATAATGCTTCCACTCCGTCTTGCTCTGAGACGATCAACACATCGGTAATTCGCTCATCTCCCCGGATATAATAAAGATCCTCTTCCGTACAGTGAGCATTAACCTCAACCCGAGTTTCATGCACCCGGGAAATCATCAGCGACCTGGTATCAACCAGGGAGGCAGACAGTGCTTCACCGCTGCGTATCGCCGCCATAACCGCGTCTGTTGTTTCCGGCAGGAACACCCCACCGCCAAGCCGTAAAGGTCTGGAACCGAGGAACAGGGAATCATCACCCAGTTTGGCCATGTATTGGATGTCTATGGTTCCCTCTTCATTGACCCGGATATTTTTCAGCTCGTTGGCAATGGGGGCAAACTGCTTGAAATATTCCGGGGTATAGGGGCTGCGAATCCAGATAAAGTTATCATTTTCCGCGACCGGCTCGACGGCCCAGCCACTGGAATTCCAGTCCATCTTGCCAATGGGTGTGGCCGTGCAGATTCTCGGTACAACCCGATCGGACAGATGCGCCCTCAAATAACTGCCCACCTGCAGACCTTTGGCAATAGGCGACCAGTACACGCTATTGCCGTGAATGGGACTACAGGGGATATAGATATAGTGCAATTCGGCCCCGGCCCCACGCAGCAGACTGAACAGCCGGACCAGTTCAGGTCCTTCATCGTTGCAGTCTTTTAGAAACGGCGTCTGTACATAGACCGCGATACCGTTTCTGACAAGCTCGGAGATGATCAGAAGGCACTGTGGCGAAATCTCATCCGGATGGATGAAGTGGGTGGCAATCTCCATGCGCTTGCCGCGCTCCTGTAGCTCAAGATTCTTGCGCTTGAGATAATTGAGCAGCCTGGCGTCATCGCCAAGAAACAAATGCGGATAGTAGGCAATGGAACGGGTAGCAAGACGCAGGGTCTGGACATGCTCTACCTCCATCAGGCCGTCAATGGCGCCGGCCATATTTTCCATGTTCATAAAGGGGTCGCCGCCGGTAATGACAATCTCTTTAATAGAAGGAGAATTCCTGACATGTTCGACCGCCTCTGCAACAGCCTCTGCGGTAGGATTGGTCTGGTTCCGTTCCTCCTTATGCTTACGAAAGCAGAACCGGCAATAGACCGGACAACCCATATTGAGGAGAAAGATCACTCGATTCTGGTACATTTGTTCCAGTAATCCCTGGTGGAACTGGCCGATCCAGGTATTGGTGTGGCCGATGTTATCAAGCTCTTCAACAAATGGCAGATACTGATAGGCAACATTTCTCGATACCCGCATCTGCCGCACCGTATGCATGGAAAGCCGCACTGGATACGTATCAATCACCTTCTGCAAATCGGCCCGATCCGTCTCCTTGAGCTTGATATTGGTGACCTCTTCCAGATGTTTTGTCGTCTTGATAGAGATAAATCTATTGCCGGGCAGCACCACTTCAAGAATGGCCATGAGCAACAGGTGCGGCATCTCTATATTGTTGATACTAATTTTCCCCGTACCATCAGCACGGCCCAGCTGCTGCAGCAATTCACTCAAGAAACCAGGAGTATCATCACTATAACCACAGGCCGCCAGCAGTCTGACAAGCTTGGTCTGGCCATCGCCGGTCTGTATTATTTCGAAGAAATCTCGGTCAATCAAGGGGCGTACCGCAAGATGTTCTAGGAAGGCGGTCAAAGCAGCCTGTACATCGGCGAGCAGCACCTGCTTTTCTTCCCCTGAATTCTGGTAAACAATTCCTAACACTGTGTCATCCTGCACCATTTTTTGTTCTCCCGTGGTATTGAATGAAAATTAGGAATTGACATTCAAGGAAAAATTTGGAATTTATACTATAATAGTAAACAACAAACTATTATAGTGCGATATTAATTCATCCCAAATCAAAATGTCAAAAGGAAAATTCTACTTTTCAAAATCACTCGAAAAAGGACTGAATATACTGGCCCTTTTTACCAAGGATTCTCCAACCTTGACCCAGAGTGAAATTGCCAAAACTCTGGGACTCGGTATGACGACCACCTACCGTTATATAAATACGCTCGTGGAGATGGGTTATCTGGAAAAAGACTTAAAAACCAAGGTCATCAGGCCTTCTCTGCATTGTCTGTTGCTGTGTATCAATTTGATGCATTCCATAGACAATTTCAAAATGATTAAGGAGGTTGTTAACCGGATCAACCGAGAAAATAATATCAGCATAGATGTTGTCTTCGCAGAGAATGACACCCTGATGCGTATCTACCATAAAGAGGCAGCAGAAACCCTCACCTACACGTTGCCGGAATTCTCCAAAAACAGCCTGCACAACACGGCCCTGGGCAAAGCATATCTGTCCAGCCTGACGGATAGGCTGATTGCCGAAAAGATTGCCGTGATAGAACTGGTCGCGAAAACCCCAAAGACCATCGTCGACAAAGCACAGCTTTTCGAAGAAATAGAGCGTACCAAAAAACGCGGGTTCGCCATGGCGGATGAAGAATTTCTGCCAGGTGTACTGGCCATTGCCGCACCGCTGTATGATCCCATCACCAGCCTGGGAGTAGGTGCTGTGTCTTTTGATTTTTCAGTATTAGAACATAATGGTGCTGAAATAATGGCGAAGTATGGAGAAATGATACAAGAAACAGCCAGGATTCTTTCCGAACTTCTGCCAGCGGTCAAAACAACCAGGTAAAGCATATCGTTTATCGTTAGTATACAACGTACATTCATACTCTATCTCAATGGAATTCCATGAAATCTAACAGCTGGAAACCATGGGCGCTGCTCGCGCCATCGATGACCGCAGTATTTTTACTCCTTGTCATTCCCGTTTGTTTTATCGTCGTTTATAGCTTCTGGCTCCGCGCCCCAAGCGGCGCCGACATCCCGGCCTTCCAGTTGGGTAATTACGCCAAATTTTTCGAGGATCTCTTTTATCCCCAAATCCTTTTTCGAACGATTCGCATCTCCTTTGAAACTGTCTTTCTCTGTGTCATCATGGGCTATATTCCCGCCTATTTTTTTTACCGCAGCACCAGCCGCCATAAACGAATCTTTCTCCTGCTCATTATGTTGCCCTTCTGGGTCAGCTTTATCATCCGCACCATGAGCTGGATCAATATCATGGGTGATTCCGGGCTGATCAACCATTTTCTATTGAAAATCGGACTCATAGAAACCCCTATTTCCATGCTGTACAATGAATTTACGGTCCTTATGGGACTGCTTATGTACCTGCTGCCATTTATGGTACTCAACATTTATGTCAGTCTTGAAGGTATCGACAAAAGTCTCCTCGAAGCTGCCCGCTCCATGGGCTGCACCGAATGGCAGGCCTTCCGTGAGGTGACACTGCCCCTCAGCCTTCCCGGTCTCAGTGCAGGCTGCCTCCTGGTCTTTGTGCTGACCGCAGGCACCTACCTGCCGCCGATGATCCTCGGCGGACCAGGCAACGACATGATTGCCAATCTTATTTTCAAGCGGGTCATCGGCACCCTTGACTGGCCCTTTGGTTCAGCTATCAGCGTTATTTTGCTGGCACTGCTTTTTGTCATTGTGTGGACCTACAACCGTTACCTGGGGATCAACCAGATCTTCAAAAGCTTTCAGGGGAAATAGCCCATGCGAGAATCTTCTATTGGCTGGAAACTCATCAGACTGCATACAATCCTGGTCTATATCTTCATGTTTACCCCCATAGTTGTGGTCATCGTTCTGGCATTCAACCCCAAGCAATTCGGCATCTTCCCCATGGAAGGCTTCAGCTTTCGCTGGTTTATCAAACTGGCCCAGAATGATTCGATTATCGACGCCTTTAAAAATTCCTTGATTCTGGGTGGACTGACAGCAGTTATTTCAACAAGTATCGGCATTATGGCAGCGCTTGCCTTTATCCGCTTTGATTTTCGCGGCAAAAACACCCTCAACACCCTACTGCTCTCCCCGATCATGATTCCCGAGGTAGTCCTGGGGGTTGCCCTGCTGCTGTTTTTACGCTTTCTCCAGCAACCCAAAAGCTTCGCCCTGCTACTTATCGGTCATGTCGTATTGACCCTGCCTTATGTCCTGTTAATCGTCCAGGC
>CBDTUM010000216.1:0-5604 GCA_965363495.1 uncultured Desulfopila sp. | reverse complement strand
TACCCGTCAAGCGAGTACTAAAAAGAGTCCCGCAACGCTGTTTGGCGGGATTATCACCTTACAGATTATTCACTAGATTTTTTCAAGAATACAAGAATGTAAACTGTCTCAAGATACTTATACCCGTCAAGCGAGTACTAAAAAGAATCCCACCCTATTTCCGGTTTTCCGCAGCTAGACGAAGGCGAAGCTCTTTTTCAAGCTGCTGTGCCACCAGCGCCAGAGCCCTGCTTTCCCGGATCGGTCCGGAGTTATTCCAGCCCTTAACCAGCGCCGAGTCTTTTTTCTGTCGGAATTCAGCTACTGAGTTGACCATGGTTTTCCAGCCAAACAGTTTCTGGACAATATGTCGTTCGGCAGAGCTGAGATCTCGGTCCGTATCGATATCCGGGTTATTTTCTATTGGAATAAGCATATTCTACCTATAGCTTGCCAGATCTTGCGTTAGTAACATCAAAAAATGTTCCTGAAGATGACACTCCTTGGTAAGCTTTCACTGGGCTTCCAGCATATTACACCAATGGATTAGATCCAATGATAGCAAACAATGGTATTATCCAAACTGGGCCTTGAACCAACGCCCAAGACGACTCAGCCAACTCCTTTTGACAACTTCTTTTTTTGTTCTGTAACTCTGGTCATCCGGTATTTCAGGAGCAGCACCTGCCTCCTCCCCACCGATCGCCTCCATAGAGGTTTGTTTCTTTTCCAGTACTGAGTAAATATTCTGTACAAATCCGTCCCGCAACTTCACATCGAAGAGGGGAGAACTTGGTTGCTTGGATATCCAGGTTTCATTTACATCAAAGCAAAATTCATCTTTTATATTACCAATCCCTGAGGTATTGGCGATAAAATAGGCCAACTGAAGCAATCCTGCAAACTCTCGATGTTCCTTCTCCGCCTCCCCTGGGCGTTGACAATATTTAATAGCCATGGGGATATTGTCCGGTAATTGCCAGACCTTGAGTAATTCATAGGCAATGTCGGCATCGGTGGTGCCAAAGATATCCAGCTGTGCTTCAGGCAGGGGTTGCTGAAAATCCACAGAATTCCTCAGACATTGCAAAAATTCATTGGGTCGATGCGTGGCGAGAATCAACTTACCAATACCATGAAGCAGGCCCGCAATGTACAGTTCTCCCGGCAGCAGTTTGGTGCCAATGGTAGGATGCCCAAGACTTTTGCAGGCAATAGCACAGGCCCAGGAATGGCTCCAGTAATCTTTATTGGAAAAGAATCCCTTTATCTCTGGGAATTCAGGCAGGGAATTTCGATAGAAGACCACATGAAGAAAATTAATAGCCTCTTCCATGCCAATTTGGACTATGGCGCGCCGTAAACTAACAATTTTAGCGGCACCGGAAAAATAGACGGAATTAGCCAGTTGTAAAACATTGGTTGTCAGACCCGGATCCAGCTGAATAAGTTTGACAAACTTATCGACATCAATCTTTTCCACAGGTTGGTTGGACATAGAAAAGAGTTGTGATCCAACCTCCGTCGAAAAGGGCAGATCGCCTCCTGACTGCAAAAAATCGTGGGTAATTGCTATGGCTTTTTCTTTTCTTGTATCCATTTGGTCGTTAGATAGAATGATTCAATATTTTAGGCAGGTCCTTTACTTTATTTAGGTTACCTTCTCAATCCGGGTATTGCAATTTTTTTTGTCGACCATTCCTCTTTGGGCAGCCCAGGTTGAACTGCCACAACAATCCCATCGATGTCGGCCCACCGACTCCGATTACATTTTCACATGCAGCTCCATAAAACGACAACGAATACAAGCAACTTCACACTATTTACAATTCGCTTAAATACTATGATTGTTTTTTACAGCTCACGTCTTTCCAGATACCAAAGGAGCTCAAGCGTCTTTTGGTGCAGGTTCCTGACTGCCAGGTGGAAATTCTGCACGAACTGGGTTTCGGTGGGCGCCCCTTTATCTATCAGATCAGTGATTGCTTTCATGGCAATCATCGGCACCGAAAGAGTTCGGCAGACCCAGGCAATTGCCGCTGCCTCCATATCCTTGATGATCGCCTCGTTTTCTTCTATGATCTGCAGATCTTTATCCTGCAGATCCAACGAATTTCCGGTTGAAATTGTTCCGGTTTTCAGCTGCAGGTCGGCGGCAAGAGCGGCAGTATCATAACACGAATACCGCCCTATTCCGTACCGGTCAAAACCTGCTAAGGGAATTCGCCTGTCATGAAAACAGAATGTGCCTGAGCCAAGATAAACATCGCCGATCTCGCATCCCCGTCCGGCAAAACCACCTGCCGTACCGGCATTGACTACCAGGTCCGGATTAAATTTTTCAACGGCCAGATAAGTCATTAAGCTTGCCGGAACCGTTGCCACATTATCGACCTGAAAATCGGGGTCGATGCCGCTTACCAGTAGTGCGGTTTGGGCTCCCGCAAAATCGCCTTGATATAATTCAAACGGGAGACCAAGACGAAATGGCTGCGTTTGCTTGTGTAAATCAAGAGATTGCAGCAACGCTTCCGCTTCACTCTTCATGGCCATTATAATTGCAATTCGCTGCATATTTCCTATTTTCCTTCAAAGGTATAGCCTACCTGGTACTTCACCAACAAGGGGCTTGAGACCATTATATGTACCGTGCTGTTCAGTAATGATCAACTGCCCTGTGAAAATCTTTTTCTTATTCTGGTAAGCGATGCTTACTTTCATGTTGCCAAGAAATACATTACAACTACTGTTCTTCACAAGATCCTTAAATGCAACGATGAGGTTATGGCGGAAAATATTTACCGTAAAGACAACAAGAGCTCTTCTGATTTTTCTTCTCAGGCAGCAACAGTACTGTTTGTTCTCTTATTGACGCTTCTGTGTGGCTGTAGTCCCATAGCCAAAAGACCTCTTGCGCCAATGGATCTCCCGGTGAATTTTTCCATGCAGGGAAAAATCCCTTTCCAGGCCCGTTGGTGGCTCGATTTCCACGATGATGCTCTTACTCAGCTTATCGATCAGGCTCTCACTGATAATTTTTCCCTCCGTCTTACCCGGGAGAGCATTAAAGAGGCACGGGCCATCGCCAGGCAGGCGGGATCGTCGCTTTTTCCTGTTATTGGCGGCCAAAGCACATTTTCATCGATCAGAAATCACACTGATGATACGAGCAGTGAAAGTTTTTTGCTTGGACTGGCCGCCTCGTATGAAATAGATCTCTGGGGCAGACTGCGTAACCAGAGAGATGCCGCGGACCTCGATGCGCTGGCCACCGAAGCCGATTACCACACTGCGGCCATATCCCTTGCAGCAGAAGTTGCAATAATTTGGTACCAGCTGGTGGAGTCCGACCTGCAACATGACCTGCTCGCTCAGCAAAAAGCAACGAACTCCAAAGTTTTGGAGCTGATTTCCCTCCGATTCCGAGCAGGGCAAGCTGGCATCGCTGATGTTCTGCAGCAGCGCCAGCTGGTAGAGAGCAATAGCGGAGATTTGGCCGGCCTCCGCGCTGACATACAGGTATTAGAGCATCAACTGGCTATCCTGACCGGTGTCCCGCCGGGAACTATAAACCTTCCGCAGCGGGTCGAATTGCCCTCCCTGCCGCCGCTACCCACAACAGGTATCCCTCTTGATCTACTGACCGATCGCCCTGATATCGAGAGCAGTTTTCTCAAGCTGCGCGCAGCCGACAACCGGGTGGCTGCAGCAGTTGCCAACCGGCTGCCGACACTCTCCATATCAGCAGACTTCTCTGCCTCAAGCAATAACGCCAGTGATCTTTTTAACAACTGGTTCTCCTCTCTTGGCGCCAATCTGTTCGCGCCGATTATTGACGGCGGACTACGTCAGGCAGACGTTGCCAGAAACGAAGCCATAGCCCAACAGAGGTTTTACGGCCATGGCCAAATAATACTCGAAGCAATTGGGGAAGTGGAAAAGAGCCTGGCCCGGGAAAAAGAACAGCACATCAAACTGCGCAGCCTTGAGACTCAGCTGCAATATGCCACAGAAACCATCGAGCATGTGGCAAACCGCTACCGGCAAGGAGTGGAAGACTATCAGCGGGTGCTGCTGGCTCTGCTGTCACAGCAGGGTTTACAGCGCAATATTGTTACGGACAGACTCCAGTTGATAAATTTTCGCATCTCGCTCTATCGGGCACTTAGTGGCCGCATTCCTCTTTTTGCAACTCAAACCGTAGCAGAAGACGATCCTGAAAGCGCTCAACCCTTAACCAAAGCCACCCCAGCAAGAGGCAGCAACGAATGAAATCAACTGAGATTCCTGATCCTGAAGCAACCTCAAAAAAGAAAGGAGCTGTCGCTTATTACCTGCAAATAGCCTTATCCATAATCATTCTCGGCTGTGGGGCGACCCTGGCTGCCTACTATCTAAAAACCGGGCCCGAGGCCAAACCAAACAAACGCCAAGCCAGCCGGCCTCTCGTCCAGGTCACCACAATTCATTTTACCTCTCACAGACTCACAATAAACAGCATGGGCACAGTGCTTGCTGCCAAAGAGATCAACCTTACCCCCGGCGTCGGCGGTGAAATCATCGCTCTGAGCGACAACATGGTTCCTGGTGGTTTTTTTGTGGAAAACGAAACCCTGGTAACAATTGACCCGATCGATTACCAACTCGCTATTAAACGCCTGCAAAGTGAGGTTGCCAAGGCACAGAACGATATCGAACTGGAAATGGGCAATCAGCGCATTGCCAGAAAAGAGTTTGAAATCCTGGGCGAGATGGTGACCGAGACCGAAAAAAAGCTTATGCTGCGAGCCCCCCAGCTCGGCATTAAAAAAGCGACTCTGCAGGGGGTAAAAGCGAATCTTGCCCAAGCTGAGCTTAATCTTAAACGCACCAGAGTCCACGCCCCCTTTAATGGGGTCGTGCTGTCCAGGTCTGTCAACCTCGGCACCAGAATCGCCGAATCCACCATTCTGGCCAGATTGGTAGGAACCGATGAATTCTGGCTCAAACTGACCATTCCGGCAAATCAATTGCAATGGATCAACTTTCCGACTGCCGGCAAGCAAAGTTCCGAGGTACGAATGTATCTTCAGGAAAAAAGAGATGGCAGTTCTTTTCGCACCGGTCGAGTCTTACGACCGGCAGCCGATCTTGAAGAACAGGGACGAATGGCCGTTGTCTATGTGGCCATCAAAGACCCTCTATGCCTCCAGCCTGAAAACAGTAAAAAGTCGAGACTTCTTCTCGATTCTTTTGTGCAGGCCGAAATTGAGGGAATGGAACTTACCCGTGTCGTTGCCATCAATCGAGATAACCTACGCGAAGATAACAGCATCTGGCTCCTGAAAGAGGATAACACTCTGGAAATACGGAAGGTGCCCATTGTGGCGAAGACCAATGACCAGGTGTTTGTCCAATCAGGCCTTGCAGATGGTGAACGGCTGATCGTCTCCGACCTGTCTTCTCCGGTGCCTGGTTCTCCACTGCAAGTCATGCCAAGCGACAAGAATCAAACAACACCTGATGCTACCGCGACTGATAACAAGCAGACTGAGAGGGGAGACGTAATCCAGTGAAGCAATCGCCCCCCACCGAACAGACTGGTATTATCGCCTGGATGGTCAACAACCGGGTCACGCCGAACCT
>CBDTUM010000215.1:0-5789 GCA_965363495.1 uncultured Desulfopila sp. | reverse complement strand
GATCAAAAGGCAGAGAATATGTTTTCCGAAAAAGAGAATCAATAATGCAGCGCATCACTCCTTCAGTACGAATCAGTCTTGGCCTGGTCTGTTTAACCATCAGCCTGCTTCTGCTCGGCAAGGTGATTGGTCTTGCTCCTGACCGGACCAGTGCGGTCATTGAGTCGAGAAAAAATCTTTCCGAGGCTCTGGCCATTCAGTTTTCAGCAGCAGCACAGCGGGGTGATATTCCCCTGATCAAAGAGACTTTAGTTTCCCTGGTTGAAAGAGATAATGACATCAAATCTGCGGCCATGCGTCAGACTCAAGGTGGCTTGCTGGTAGAGGCCGGCAATCATCTGGCCAACTGGCAAACTGCCTCTGATGGCCGCTCGACCCCCACTCATGTTCAGATCCCCATATTTAGGGATCAGAAACGATGGGCTACAGTTGAGATCAGTTTTGCTCCTCTGTGGGTTAACACTATTACCTCCGGTTTCAAAAACTCCTATCTCAGTTTGATTCTTTTTGTGGCCTGTACCGGGTTTGCCGGTTATTTCCTGCTGATAAAAAGGACTCTGCGTGAGCTCGATCCATCTGCAGTTATTCCCGGCAGAGTTCGAGCGGCTTTTGATGTATTGAAAGAAGGTGTCCTTATCCTTGATGAAAAAGAATTAGTGGTTCTTGCCAACTCCGCATTCTCAGAGATAGTGGGTAAACCCACTTCGAATCTGATCGGTTTTAAGGGATCTGAACTTGGCTGGAAAGGTTGCAAATCTTCTGAGCATCGAGAACACCTCCCGTGGATGCAGGTATTAAGAGACCAAAAAAGTGTTATCGGGATTCGTTTGACCATGGAGCGGGGGGGGGGTAAGGAGGCCATCACCTTTGTCGTCAATGCGGCACCAGTCCTTGATGGGAAGGGAAAAAGTCGCGGAGTTCTTGTCACCTTTGACAACGTAACTGAAGTGGAAAAAAAGAACCTGGAACTCAATCTGGTTGTCAATAAATTACAATTGACTACAGAAGAAGTACAAAACAAGAACCTGGAGCTGGAATTTCTCGCGGGCCATGACCCAATGACTCTGCTGCTGAACAGAAGGGCCCTCAATCGGGAATTCGACCAGATTTTCAGTAAAGCACAAAAACAAGAAACTGAATTGTCATGCGTCATGTGCGACATAGACCATTTCAAATCCGTCAATGACAGGTATGGTCATGCTACCGGAGATAAGATCATCAAAATGGTCGCCTTCCTGCTGCAAAAACACTTCAGGGAAGACGACCTGGTTGGTCGCTATGGGGGTGAAGAATTTTGCATTGTTCTGCCGGACATTGACCTCAAGCAAGCTGCCAAAATCGCCAACCGGGTTCGCCAGGCCATAATGGAGGATTCTACGTCAGGCATTCAGGTAACCATGAGCTTTGGAGTGTCCTCCACTAAATTCAATGCCCATAAACCGAGCGAACTAATCAATCAGGCAGACAAAGCCCTTTATATTGCCAAGGAGAGCGGCAGAAATCGAGTCGTCTGTTGGGGTGATGACGAGTTGCCTGATTTTGCTTCCGGGGACACTCTGGACACTAACCAGACAGTTTCAAAAAGCAGCGTTAGTAAAACCACAGAGAAAGCAACAAACACCCTGCAAGTTGTGCCCAAACAGACCAATATTGAATTCGAAGAAGAACTCCAACGGTTGACCATTCGCCTGCAAGAGTTTGAAACGTTAGCAGAAAAACGCGCCCTGGAGCTGAAACACTATACAGCCTATGATCTGCTCACCGGGCTGCCGACGAGAACTCTCTTTTATGATCGAGTGTCGCAGGCGCTGGTAAGAGGACGACGGCATGACAGTATCGTCGCTGTCTTATCAATGTCAGTCGATGCCGTTCAACGTGTCAACGAAACCCTGGGCCACAACAGCGGCGATCGGTTGTTTAAAGAAATCGGCAAACGATTGACGCATATACTTCGAGGCATGGATACCGTGGCAAAGCTCCCCGCCTCCTCTATAACACCAACAGTGTCCCGTCTCGGCCAGGAAACTTTCGGCATTCTTCTGACCGACCTGGAGGAGGTAAATGCCATCACCTGGATTATAAAACGTATTCTCAATTCTTTTGCAGAGACTTTCCTGATCGATGATAATGAAATCTACGTATCAAGCAATATAGGTATTGCCGTTTACCCTTACGACGGTGACACCCCTGAAGAGCTGGAAAAAAATGCAGCAGCGGCCAGGAGCTTCGCCCAAAAACAGTTAGGCAACAATCGGTATTATTATTACTCCAATACTATTAATGCCGTGTCTGTTAAACACCTGCAGATAGAAAGCCAACTCCATAAGGCCATTAAAAACGATGAGTTTCTCCTGCATTATCAGCCCAAAATTGACACAAAGACAGGAACCATACTTGGCGTAGAGGCTCTTATCCGTTGGGCTCACCCCGAAACCGGGTTGATTCCACCGAATGAATTCATTCCTATTGCCGAGTATTCGGGACTCATTGGCACAATCGGTGAGTGGGTGCTGTCAACCGCCTGCAAACAGGCTCGCACATGGCTTGACATGGGATTCGACAACTTTAACGTCTCGGTTAACTTTTCAGGCAGACAGTTCCGTCAGCAAGGCCTTGCTGGCAGAATCAGGGAAACATTGCAAGAAAACAGACTTGACCCCAAATACCTTGTTGTAGAGGTTACCGAGACCGCCATGATAGAAAATATCAGCAACTCCCTGAAGACCCTCCAGGAAATACGCCAATTTGGAGCTAGTATCGCTCTTGACGATTTCGGTACTGGGTATTCATCGCTTGGCTACCTGAAAAATTTTCCCGTGACCCATATAAAAGTTGACCGTTCATTTATTGCCGACATTGAAATAAGTGAAAAAGATGCTACCCTGGTAAAATCGATAATCAACATGGCCCACGGGATGGGCTTGCGAGTAACCGCCGAAGGAGTTGAAAACGAAGCGCAGGTTGATCGACTTCTTCGTTTCGGATGTGATGAAATGCAGGGATATCTTTTCAGTAAGCCGGTCCCTGAAAACGAGATGACAAAGATACTTCAGGCCGGAATTAAACATAGAATAGCCTCATGGCCGGCGCTGGAGACAGCATGAACAGCGAATGCTATGAACCTGTAGAGGATAATAAGGGGAAATCAATGAGTACCACATTAAGAGACGTCACAAGAGCGGCAAAGCTCATTTCTTTGCCCGATGTGTATCTCCGTTTGAAAAGTATCCTTGACGATCCGGATTTTGCCATGGCGGAAATTGCAGTGGTGATCAGTCACGACGCGGCATTAACTGTTCGCCTGCTGCACATAGTGAACAGTTCCTTGTACGGATTCACAAAAAAAATTGAGACTGTAGGCCGTGCCATAGCCCTGCTTGGTACCCAACAGGTACACGATCTTGTTTTAGCCACCTCCGTCGCTCAGGCTTTTAAAGGAATATCCACTGATGTAATGGATATGCAGCAGTTTTGGCGGCGCAGTGTTTACTGTGCGGTTAACTCACGGCAGTTGGCTTCTCTGTGCAGCGGTTGTGACAAAGAGCGCCTTTTTGTTGCTGGACTCCTGCATGACATCGGTCACCTTATTATGTACCAGGCAATTCCTGATCTTTCACAAAAAGCCATGTGGGCGGCAAAAGAAAAAAATGAACCGCTCTACATAATAGAGCGAGAACTTATTGGTTTTGATTATGCCGAAATAGGGGCTGTGCTTATGCAGCAATGGTCTGTGCCGGAAAGTTTGCAGGAGATCACCATGTTTCATATAGATCCCAAAAACGCTGTGAAATTTCCTCTCGAAACGGCCTTGGTCCATCTTGGGTCAATGCAGGCAAAGGCCTACGAAGGTGAAGGTGTTTTCAATGAGGGACCATTGACGGTTGAACCTTTCGTCTGGTCGCTCACCGGGCTTACCGTGGAAGATTGCTTATCTATAAAGGACCTGCAGGATAAAGAAGCGCTGGAGGTCATGAACCTTATTTACCCCCAGAGCAGTAGAGCCTAACTCTTTTTCAGCTTTGCAGACTTCTCTCTATACATCCCCCTTTTCTCTCGTGCATCATGTATCCATTCCCTTTCCCCTTTTCTCTTGTTGTTATGAGAAATAACTCTGATAATGTTGAAATAAATATGCTACGGTAGGCGTTCTACTAGAAAATCTGTTTACCCACTCATATTAACATATAAACATGCCGGTTATGATGCATCGTATCGCAATTTTCCTGACTATTTTTTTTCTCGCCCTGCCCTGCTCAGCCGGGCAAAATGAAAATAACTCTATACATATTAACAAGTTCGACACATCTTATCTCGGTGCAATCGAAGATAACGAGGTGGTGCTGAGTCTTGATGATCTGATAAAAATTAGTTTGGAAAACAGCCCATTGTTAGAGGTTGCCAGACAGAAGATGATACAGAGTCAAGGACAGCTTACTCAGGCACGATCAGGGTACCTGCCGCAAATCGATCTCCAGGGGAGCTCCAACTATACCCAGAGAAAGAATTCGTCTTCTACACAAACCGCTGGCAGTATTTATACCACCGAGACTGAAAAGGATACTATTGTGCTTGGCGTGGTCAGTCTCTCACAGTTACTATATGATTTCGGCAGAACAACAGGTGCCATAGATGCGGGTAAATCAAACCTGCAGGCCGCTGATGCAAATATACAAAGCCAGGTGCAGGAGGTAATTTTTCAAGTAAAGAGTGCATACTATAGTGTCCTTGAGAAAAGGCGCCTCATAGATGTTGAAGCCGAAGCCGTAAAGAATTTACAACAACACGTAGACCGGGCAAAATTGTACCTTAAAGCAGGTGTTCGAACAAAAATCGATGTCATTAATGCCAAGGTGGAGCTTTCAAACACCAATATGAACCTGTTGCGGGCAAACTATAGTCTCAAGACAGCAAGAGTCATACTGGAACAGGTGTTGGGCAAAAAACCCAACTCCGGCCGATACACGCTTTCCAGTGATGCAGTGCAGCTCGAAAACATTGTAAGTTCAGTTCCTCCTGTTCCCGATACGCTTGACAAATTAATTGATGTTGCACTGAATCAGCGGCCAAGCATATTGCAACTCAACAAACTGTCAGAGGCAGCACAGGCGAACCTTGCACGGGTCAAAGGAGATTACTGGCCCTCAATAACGGCTGAGGCCAAATACAGTGATTATGAAACGGAGCTATCGGATTATAAAGACAGCTGGGAAGTAGGGGTTGTCTGTACCTGGAATTTATTTTCAGGATTCCATACCGAAGGTTCCGTAGTCGAAGCCAATGGACGTATCCTCGAAAATAGAGCCCAATTACAGGATCAACGGCTCGCTGTTGCCAGAGAGGTAACGCAAAGCTATCTCCAAGCGGAGGAATATTGGCAAAGCATACAAATAGCTATGGAAACCTTGAAATTTGCCAAAGAGAATTTTCTCCTTGCAGAGAAAAGATATCGGTCCGGCACAAACGATGTGTTGGAATTCAATGATGCTCAGCTCACCCTGACCAGAACTCAAAGCGACCTTGTTGCGGCCTATTATGGCTACCTTACTGCTCTGGCGGGTATTGACCGTTCTATCGGCAGAGTCCTTTAGTCCCCTGGGAAAGATAGAAAACACAGAATTATTGATAACGGGTGGTCCATTTAATAGTGAGCCAGTAGTCCCGCCCAACAGATTTGCGGGATTTTTTTCAGTCCCCGTGCTGTGCGGGGACTCTGTTTAGTGCCCCCTTGAGGGGTATAAGCTCCTTCACGAAATAAATTTCTTGTAAAAAGCACAAGATGATTGATAACG
>CBDTUM010000214.1:0-5815 GCA_965363495.1 uncultured Desulfopila sp. | reverse complement strand
ATATGGTTCTCCAACTTTTTGTGCTTAGAGATATCACGTGAAATTCCAATCACTCCAATAGTCTCTCCGTTAGCGTCTTTCCAGGGAAATTTAGAAGCAGAGATCCACGATTTTGTGCCATTTGCCCGAGTCAGTTCTTCCTCCTTGTCCACTAATGACACTCCTGTCTCCATAATGAAAATTTCATCATCTCGACATTTCTTTGCCTCCTCTGTGGGCAGAAAATCAAAGTCGGTTCTGCCAATCATATCCAACCAGTTAACTTCTGATCTTCTCGCTTTGGCTTCACTCACTAAGACAAATCTCCCGTCCATGTCCTTGAAGAATATGGAATCCTCCGAGTGACGCAAAAGTGCCACCATTTCAGGGCATCGTTGCTGGAAATTTTTTTTCATACCAGTGCGTCTCCAAAAGAGTGAGAATGTGGATAGAGGATATCAACTCCTGAGGGAGTTCTAAGAGCTGTGCTCCACACCATTGATTATATGCTAAATAACTGCAGAAAGCCCTGTGTTTCATCAATTCATGGTATATCACGCATAATTTTATGGCAAATGTTAGCGCACAATATTTACCAATCGTGCCGGCAAAAAACAATACTGCAAGGTGGTACTCAGAGTCGTAATGTACCAGCTTGCGAAAAATAGCAGTTCTGTACTGTAACTGTTTGTGGCGCTTTGTTTAATCAAGCCTACGGAGGCTATCTTCTGCAATTCTGTTCGCTTTATTGGTAGAATAACTTATCAATTACCTACTGTTTATGACCCATTGTCATTGTAGCGAGATGTCATATATTATTAGGAGGTCAGCGAGAAATGAAATCATGGATGGCAACTGTTTGAAACAAAATTGAGCGTTGGCCTTTTCTACCAAAACATTAAACTAAATAGAGAGGTGACATTATGAGTATGAGAGGTGAAATAATTTCGCAAGAATATCAAAACATGATCTTCGTACACGATAAAAATGGTAAAGAATTCGCCTGTTATGTCGACGATCTTAAGAGTTTTAAAAGAGGTGAAGACCTCACTGACGATGAACGAAAAAAATGTACAGACTTAAGTCTGGTACTTGGCGATAGCTGGTAGGTTTGAGTGGGGTGCGCCCGATCTGCCAACCATGATCGGGAGTATCCTGCTCTGCAATACAAAATCCCTGTTGATTTATTTCAACAGGGATTTTGTTTATTGCTAACCCGCATTTCTCATGAACATTTTGTAAAATTAACTGTAATCAAGATGAGTGATATTTCATATTATGAATCAAATTGTTACCAGTTGAGGCACAAAATGTTCATGAGAAATGCGGGCTAACGCCAAAAGTGCGCTCTTTTGCAATTGGTGAATTACGCTGGGTGAGTAATAAAATGAATATTCTCTTGACATCAAATTTGCTGATTATTACTCTTTGCTCCTTTTACAACCGTAGCTCTGATTTATTCAACAAAATATGAGGAAAGAATGGTTCAGTACATCTATGAATTCGGTCCTAAAAAAACCGATGGTGATTCCAGTCAGAAAAATCTTCTGGGCGGCAAGGGTGCCAATCTTGCCGAAATGGCCAAGCTTGGCTTGCCGGTGCCTCCTGGATTTACGATATCGACGACTTGTTGCAATGATTATTTTGCACTTGAAGGCTGTCTCCCAGGCACTCTTGAAGCACAAATCAGAAAGGCCATGGCCAATGTAGAATTGCAGATGGGGATGGGATTTGGTGATCTCGAAAATCCGTTGCTGGTATCTTGCCGGTCCGGTGCGAGAAGTTCCATGCCTGGAATGATGGAAACTATTTTGAATGTGGGCCTGTGTTCTGCGACCATTCCAGGGCTGATAGAAAAAACCGGCAATGAATGGTTTGTCTATGATGCATACCGTCGTTTGATCATGATGTATTCTGATGTGGTTATAGAAAAGGCTGAGCAGGTTAAGCCAAAAGATGGTTTGGGGATCCGCCTGAAGCTTGAGATGGTGATGAATAACCTCAAAAATGATAAGGGTTATGATACTGATACCGATATTTGCACCGAAGATATGAAACAACTGTGCGATCGGTTTAAGAAAAAAATCAAAGAAGATCTCGGCATAGATTTTCCAGATGATCCCTGGGAACAGCTGATGGGTGCAGTTGGTGCGGTCTTCAAGAGTTGGAATGGAAAACGGGCCATCGCTTACCGGCGCATCGAGCATATTCCCAATAGTTGGGGTACTGCTGTGAACGTTCAGAGTATGGTGTTTGGCAACATGGGTGATACTTCTGCTACGGGAGTTGCCTTCACCCGTGATCCTGCAACTGGTCAGAATCGATTTTATGGTGAGTGGTTGGTTAATGCCCAGGGAGAGGACGTGGTGGCTGGAATTCGTACGCCAAATCCCCTCAATAATGACACCAAAAACAGTCAGAATGAGCATTTACCTTCCCTGGAAGAGATAATGCCTGATCTGTACAAGCAATTGTTTGCTATCCGAAATCGTTTAGAAGATCACTATCAGGATATGCAGGACATCGAATTCACTATCCAGGAAGGTCGCCTGTATATGTTGCAGTGTCGTGTGGGCAAAAGAACTGCTACAGCAGCATTGAACATGGCCATGGATATGCTCGAAGAGGGCAGGATTGATGAAAAGACCATGGTCGGCCGGATCGATCCAAAAATTCTAGATGATCTGCTGCACCCCATTGTCGATCCAAGCGCAGAGCAGACTGCCATTCGGGTGGCCGATGGTTTGCCGGCGGGGCCGGGTGGGGCCTACGGTCAGATCGTTTTTACCTCCGAAGATGCGGTTCGTTGGGCCAAGGCAAACAAAAAGGTTGTTTTGGTTCGCGAAGAAACCAATCCCGAAGACATTGAGGGTATGCGTGCCGCTGCAGCTGTACTGACTGCTCGTGGTGGAATGACTTCCCATGCAGCCTTGGTGGCACGGGGCTGGGGGAAGTGTTGCATCGTTGGTGCGGGCGCGCTGAAAATCAACCTTGAGACCAGGGAGCTTCGAGTGGGCACCCGGCTGTATAAAGAGGGAGATATTTTGACCCTTAATGGCACTAAGGGGGTTGTTTATGAAGGACAGCTGAAAATGAAAGATGCAACCGAAAATGTTAATTTTCAGAGGTTTATGAGTATTGCAGATAGCTATCGCACTATGAAGGTACGTGCCAATGCAGATACGCCCGAGGATGCCAGAAGAGCCCGTGATTTTGGAGCTGAGGGTATTGGCCTTTTTAGAACTGAGCATATGTTTTATGGTGTAAATTCAGATAAACCATTGTTCTTGTTGCGTAAAATGATACTTAGCAAGACCATGGCGGAAAGAAAAGAAGCCCTTGCTGAGTTGTTTCCCTTTGTGAAAGAAGAGATCAGTAAAACTCTCACCATTATGGATGGCATGCCGGTCACCATGCGTTTGCTTGACCCCCCCCTCCATGAATTTGTCCCCCAAGGCGTTGAAAATCAGCAGGAAATTGCTGACGCCTTGAGGATTGATTTAGAAGAGGTGATCAAAAGGAGTGAGCAGTTAAAAGAATCAAATCCAATGATGGGCCATCGTGGCGTGCGACTGGGTATTACCTATCCTGAAATTGTCGAGATGCAGGTCCTGGCTATTTTTGAGGCGGCAGCAGAACTCATTCAAATTGGCAAACATCCATTGCCGGAGATCATGGTGCCCGTGAGTTGTAACGAGAAAGAGCTGGCCTTTGCGAAGAAGATTGTCGATGCTTGTTATGAACAGACCCTCGCCAAGTACAGCCTCACTTCCATCGGCTATATGTATGGAACCATGATCGAGATTCCTCGAGCCGCACTGATTGCCGATAAAATGGCAGAGCATGCCCAGTTTTTCTCTTTTGGCACCAATGATCTGACCCAGATGACCTTTGGTTTTTCCCGGGATGATGTTGGTGCCTTGATGAACGATTATCTTGATAATGGTATTTTGCTGGCTGATCCTTTCGAAACGTTAGACCAGGAGGGGGTGGGCAACCTCATTACGACCGCTGTTGCGGGGGGACGTAAAGCTCGGCCAGATATTAAGCTTGGTATCTGCGGAGAGCATGGCGGCGACCCCGCATCGGTGGAATTCTGCCATAAGGCTGGTTTGACCTATGTCTCTTGCTCCCCTTTTCGTGTGCCTATTGCCAGATTAGCTGCGGCTCAGGCGGCGATTAAGTACAATTAATGGCAAGCTGATAGAACGAGGGCTGTGTTCTTAAGAACACAGCCCTCGTCGATTTGAGTCTTTTATTCCGCCCTGTGGGCTTTGGTCTTGAACCTGCGGGTAATCATTTCAGTAATTTCCTCTGCGCTGGTCTCAATTGGCTTGTTACTCACATCAATCATAGAATAGCCTTTGGTTATGTAATATTTCTGGGCGTTTCTCACTTCTTCCTCCACCTCCCGCCTATTTGAGTAGGCATGCATATCCGGTGTCCCCAAACTCTCCTGGCGCATTTTTCGGTGGGCCAAAAGCTGCTCTATATTGATATTGAGAGCAATGACTCGACGACGGTCCACATCATCCAGGGTTTTTGGCATGGGAACGCCCGGTACGTAGGGGATATTGGCGACCTTCCAGCCTATAACTCCCATATACATGGAGAGGGGGGTCTTTCCTGCTCGGGAGAGACCGACCAGTACAATTTCAGCCTCTACCAGTGTCTCTGGGTTCAGTCCGTCATCATGGTCGAGGGAGAAATCAATGGCAGTCACCTGCTGGAGATTTACTTGATGTGTTTCCCGGTAAAGCCCCGGCGTGCCGAGGGGGGACATGCCCAGAAAATTTTCTATCTTATCGAGAACCTGGCCCATGAGATCAATGGTGACAATGCCGTGTTCTTCTGCTTTTTTGACCAGGTACCGACGCAGAGCGGGTTCTACAATAGTGTGGGCGATGAGGCATTCGACATCTTTTATTCGGCTGAGGAGGTCGTCGATCTGACTTTCCGTACGAATATGCGGTATCTTGGCCACAGTGATTTCACTGTCAGGAAATTGTACCAGGGTGGATTCCACCAGGTGAGAAGCATTGATGCCCTCTCCGCAGGAGGCAATGTAAATCATCTTAAAATTGCTGGATTTAGTCCGATCCGTCATAAAGGAGTTCCTTGGTAAAAGAGTAAGCTTAGGGAGAAGTTCATACAAAAAACAGGCATAAGAGTCAAATGGTAAAGAGTTTAAGCCTGCAGCGTTGTGGATGCACAGTGCTCGTCTGTTATGAAGTCATGTTGAGGTCATTTTTCATGTAAGAAGTATGATCGATAAAAAAGATCAAACAAATGAGCCAGGCAGGGGAACCTATCATGTATCTTCCCAACATAAAACACGGGGATTCTTTTTGATCAGGAAATATGCGGATTAATCGTCCACTTGATGAACCATTCGAATGTGCCGTTTGCACCCTCACTTGTATCGAGGCAGACAATCCCAGAGTTCTGAAACTGATAGATTTTGAGTTTTTCAGACCCGGCGGTCAAGTAGGAGAGCAAGCGCTGCATAAACGGCAGGTGGCCAACCACCAGCAAATCTGACGCTGGGGCGATGGTCGCCGCAAAAGCGCGAACATCATCCATAGGATTTATGCCGGCGACCATTTGCAGAGGAATTTTGACAGACAGAGTCTCGTGATAGATTTTCGCTGTCTGTTCCGCCCGCTTTTTTCCTGAATGAACTATTTTCCCAACTCGTATGTTGTAGCCTTTGGCCACCTGGGCAATTTTTCCCGTTTCTTTTATCCCCTGGCTGGTCAGTCCCTTGTCCGGATCAATGTTTTTTGCTGCACTTATGCCATGTTGAACAAGAAATAATGCCATTGTCTTTCTCCAC
>CBDTUM010000213.1:0-5823 GCA_965363495.1 uncultured Desulfopila sp. | reverse complement strand
CTAGAAGTCTTTTTAATCAACCAGCCAAGACAAACTATTCCCACCAGAAGGACGACAAAGAAAAAAATCATTGGTGAATATTGCGGCACAACCTGTAATGCATCGAGGGTGAAAAAATCTTTAAGATAAGCACTCCTGACCCAGCTCCGCATAAAGGTCATCACCACAACGAGACCGACAGCATGGTAAAAAGTCAGCCAGAATTTCTTTTTCCAAGCGCCAAAAAGTGCGCCTGCCGCCAGAAGCAAAGCGACGCAAAAGGTGGAAGTGGCACCAAAATGGTGGCCCATAAAAAGCAGCATCACCTCTCTTGGCAAGGACAAAAGATACCAGAAACCGATCAGGATATTCCCCGCAGTGAGGATCAAAAAAACGCGCAGACCGACTTGATCGGCATGTTTGGCCAAATCCGGGTTGGCAGCAGCTCTAAAACGTCCGAGCAGAGCGACAAACAGACCGCCGATAGCCAAAGCACCCAAAAGCATATGCAAAAAACGCGGCCAGAATTCGGGCTGACCAAAAGACAACATGGTGCCGCTTTTATGGGAGAAATATTCACCAAATTGCTCCGGGGTAGCCATCAGCAACATATTATTTGAAAAGAAAAAGCCGATGACAACCAGCAGTATAAATGCGAGCACTGCTACCCATGGACCCGCCGAGCCAAGCTGAGTAAAACGGAAATCATAAAGATATGCGCTGTAATAGGCAATTATCAATATCGGCACTATCAATATCCAGAAAAACCCCATCAGAATCGAGCTGCTGTACAGGAACTGGCCATACAGGAGCTGGACAAAAAGTAACGGAGCAACGCCTAAATTAACCACAAAAGCGATAACCAGCGGCAGGGCGATGGCGATGCGATGCGCCAGCTGTCTTTGCACAGCACCTCCCTTGATATGCTGCACAATACCAATCGCCAGGCCACCCAGCATGGCATTCATAGCCAGCAGGTGCAGAGGAAAAGTCAACAGCAACAGGAACTGGAACCAGCCCCAACTGACAGGTAGAGTGTCCGGCAGCGGAATAAAAAGCGAATCCATTACTGTCCTCCTTTTTTCATACCGCTGAGAAAATCGGCCAAAGTCTTATGCTCCTCTTCAGTGCCACCAAAGGGCTCCATTTCATCGGATATTTCATTAAGTGTTTTCAGTTTTTCAACAATTTCTGTCTTGTCCTCTCCTGCAAGAGCACTGGTCAAATCCTCCACCGCATGACAAGAGGCACAATTTTCGTCAAACAGGACTGCACCATTTACAGCACCTGCAACCCCTATTTCCTGCTGTGGTTCCTGCACATCTTTTCCATGCAGCCCACCGGCAATATAGGCGGCCAGCGCTTTGCCCTCCGTTTCCGTGCCGGCAAAAGGCGGCATGAAATAACGGATTTCATGGATCTTTTTGATATAGCTCACCAGCGCCCGATAACTCATGCTGCTGGTTGCCTTGACAATATCATTATTCCTGCCGTTAACGGTATGACAGGCATAACACTGGTGCATAAAGAGCTCCTGTCCGGCTGCAACAAAGTTATCCTCAGATACCTCCTTATTCTGCACCCAGATGGCTTTTTGGAGATAGCCAACGTCATTCAGATCAGCCACATCCTTTTTCAGGATGCTGTTGGAATACATCACTTCATTGATCACAAAGGGTCGACGGGCGGCCTCCCTGGTCCACTCAAAGCCACCCATGACCAGCAAGGCGCTGACCATCGCCATGCAGGCGACTGGTTTGAGGTTAAGAGTCGGACGAATAATTCCGGCACCCAGCATCACCAGCAAGAAAAAGAGTAAACCTCCTCCAGCCCAGGGTAAAAGAGCGACGATGGTGGGAGATTTACCCATCACCAGGCCATGCGCTTGCTCGGAAAGCACCGACAGGTACCAGTATCCGGAAATAAACGCGATGCCCAGGGAAATCAACGCCCATTTTGCCGAAAACCTGGTCATGGTTACTCGGACATCACTGTCCGTCGTAAACGAGGCAGACAGGTAGCCGTAACAGGCAGCAATCATCACCGCAATAAAGGTCCGAAAAACCAGCGAGGGAAAGAAGCTGGGATTGAAAAATCCAGCCCAGAAATCCATATTTTCGGCCCAGCTTCCCGGGGTCAGCATGACACCGATTATGCCGTTAATCAGCGCCAAGGACATCCAGGCCGCAATAAAGTAGAGCCAACCCACCTGCAGATGCGTTTTCGAATCCATCCCGCCGAACATATAATAATAGACAAAAGCCGCGGCGATCTCAACGGTAAAAAACACCCATTCAGCCGCCCAGCCAAAGACAAAATTATGGATAAGAAGTGAGGTGGCCGCAGGATTGACCAGGGCGATAATAAACCAGATCCCTACTCCGGATATCGACCCGAATACCATGGTAATAAGGAGAAAAAAACGGGCATGTCTTTTAGTGAAGTCAAGAATCGGCTGGCTCTTTTCCCTCAGCCCTTTTTTCTCGGCGTAAATCAGGTATAAGCCACCGCCAACCGCAAAATGGGAAACAAATACATGAAGGATCGAGATCAGCGCAATAAGAAAACCTCCACCGGTCTCCGGCAGAAACCAAACCGGGTAATTCATACTCCCTCCTTTTGTTACAAAAACGTTTCGTTGATTGAAGTGAGAATACCGGATCTAAGAATGATTTTCAATTACTCCTGCATTCCTGTTATTTTTTAAAATACCCTCTTGAGGGGCATTGAAAAAAATCCCTGCTTATTTCCTGTTTACCTGGGTTACGCTACTGAAGGTTGATTTTGCAGGCGCTCAAAATAATTCTCGAGACTACGCTGCAAAGTGATTTCTGCCAATTGCGCGCAATGCAGATGGGTCTCCGGGAGCTGTCCCACCTCGTCCATGATGGTCACCATATTTATTTTTTGCAACTCAGCGATAGTTTTCGTACGAGCAAGGTTTGCCGCCGCCTCCCCACAATGCTTACTGAACGAACATCCGTTGGTCCAGAAATGAGTGGCCGTAACTCTGCCATCTTTGATTTGCAGCCCAATCTCCATGGTATCACCGCAGTTTCCCACTACCTTGGCGATACCGTCAGGATTGTCCACGACAGAATTGGCAAAATAATAGATAAAAACCCAGGTAAGCCCAATGACGGATACAACAAGAAATGCCATGAAGATAGTAAAAATAGGCATACAACCGTCTCTTTATTATATAAAAGAATCTTTACTGTTCCGGCCATCTTAGTGACCAGCAGACAGCCAACTCACCAGAATTTCCAGTCGCTCTTAAAATCTAACGAAGTAATAAACTGAGAATTCTGGTAACTTTCACCGGTCACTCCTTCATTAAAAAAGAAATATTTATGCCTGAACGACAGGCTCATATAGCTGTTTAAGTGAGCCGATATACCGTTATTGATTTCACTCCTCATCTGCCACGGGCCACCGTCTTCGTCAAGGATGCCGGTAAAGGTGTCAAGATCGAAAGCATACGTGAAATGAGACAGAAAAGGAATGCGGGCACCGATGATAAGCTCAACACCGTACATCGCCGCCTCGGAAGGATCCTGGACATTTTGTTCAAAACCGAAGCCAAGCTTGCCATTGACATATTTATAGACTGCAGAGATCCCCATAGTTTCACGTAGAAAACTGGGACGCAGTCCGTCGACTTCTTCAACGACTGTATCATAGCGAAGCTTATTATACGGCCTGAAGGTTTCGGAGAGACTGTAATCATACAAAAAGGTGCCCCGTAAAATGTTATTGAGATAACTATCGTCCTGGCGGGAATAGAACATATACGGGGTGAGGACAAAGCGGTGATATTTATTATAGATGGTCAGCTCAATAGCGTTTTCAAGCCCCCACTTGTTATAACTTGACGCGGGCTGGCCGGATGGAGTATCGATGGTATCACCTTTTGTGACCCTACTGTCGTCAATAAAATTGGACAAATAGGCATCGATAGTCGTGCGGAAACGACGATCCAGATAATCGTAATCACTGCGCAATATAACCTTTTGGCTTTTCATATCGTCGATGAGCAGATCGGTAACGGTCATCCAGGTGTTACTGTAATCGATCTCCCTGCCAAGCATCCGCTGTATTTTCTGCATTGCCAGCTGTGAAGCCGCCACATGATAGCGCCGGTTTCCCACCACAGCAGAGCCTTGAATTTCTATGTCCTTACCGCTACCAATTCCGGCAATAACCAGCCCTTCTCCCCGATTATACACAGTCCTCACTTCATCGCCCGTTAAAGAAATGAGAAAGATATTGTAGTCCCGATTGACCATGCTCAAGAAATCCGCACGGCGGATAGCTTCCTTGACCGACACCTTATTGATGGTGTTTTCTTCGACGACACCCAACTCACAATTAAATCGATGACGTAAAAGTTGACCGAAACTGAGATCATTCACCCCATATTCCATGTCGCTCAGTTTTGCGACAAGACCACCTTCCTCTTCGCCAAATTTCTCTTTCCAGAGGGTCAGACGATTTTTAAATTCCTGATATGCGTGGTTTTTTGTGGCGATCGGGTGGGCCCGTCTGGCCTCGAAGGTGTTCACTTTCAATACGTCATCAAGAGTAAGTTCAAGGCGATAATAATCAACACTCTCGTCGGCCATGACGATGGATCTGCCATCGCCCAGATCCACCCGCGATGCCTTGCCACTTAAAAATTGATCGGTATAGTCACCGCCGCACAGCGCCACCCTGATCTCCGGGTAGCTTTCAAGAAGCTGAGCTGTCTCCTGCAGCGTCTGACCAGAAAGTAGGACAATATTTTTGATCCCGGCGATCCGGATTTCTTCCAGCTGAGGCGCCAGTGCTTCTTTTGCGTCAAGCAGGTTATAGTTATACAGATCCTTTTCGGCCACATCGAACCGCACCTTGGGCGAAGATACACCTAAAAAGGCAATACGGGTTCCTGCCACGTCGGCGGTAAACCAGGAGGTGAAGAGAGGTTTGCCGTCCTGGATGATATTTGCCGACAGGAAGTGCACCTTTTTGTTTTTCTCCATGAACTGAAGGTTTTGAGTGCCGACCTGAAGGTCTTTTGAAGAGACGAGGACAGCCGCGCATGAAAAATAATCCAGAAAATCTACCATGACTGAACCCGAGCTATACTTCGACAAAACTCCGGGATACAGGGCATTGCCCAGATCGAGGTAGAGATCGATATCGTTATTGCTGCGCTCATAAACGATATTCTGCCCTAAAACGAGCAGCGGGTCCCCGTTATCCTGGTTGTCAATGTTGAGGGAAAACTTTCCCTGCAGGTTTGATGTGACGAGTATGGATACTTGAGATTGAGCCAGAACAGAAGGCGGATACAGCAGAGACGCCAGCCAGAAGGCAAAGATGCCTGTGAAGCAGGTTGTACGGTAAATCAGCAAGAGCATGTTGGTCGATACATTAAAATTACGCAAGATAACCCGTTCACGGCTGCTTTGTTGGAGATGGGTCGGTAGGTTTTTGACGGGACAAATCATTGGAAAACTCGGCGATCTTTTTATTGAGGTCGGCGTTAGCGGCTTGTATCGATTCAAGTTGAACCTGATATTCACGTTGAGCTTTTATGCCGACAGCTTTCATCGATTCAAGTTCAGCCACGGTTGCAGTTCTGGCTTTTGCCAATTCAGCGGATAAAGTATTGGCCTTAACGAGTTTACCTGAAATTTCACTGATGGTTGACTTAAGCGACGCTATCTCCGATTCTCTGAGCGCTAATTCTTTATCGGCGGCAGCAAGCTTATTACTTACATTCAATTCCTTTTTGGCATTTTCCTGCACAAGCTGCTCTCGCTCCTCATTAAAAGCCGCTTTCTGCATGACAATCTGATC
>CBDTUM010000212.1:0-5973 GCA_965363495.1 uncultured Desulfopila sp. | reverse complement strand
TTTTGCTGACCAGAGTAGCATCTTTAGAAAAGATTCTCAATTCCAGACAATCTGTAAAGCGATAGAGGGGAAAAGAGATTTTTCGTGGTGGCCCCCTTGTAAAATTTCAATAGGGAAGAAGATATCTCTCTGCCAATCTCTTCCATTTAAGCAAAACTGCAATTCGAGACTAATTCCTGATCAGTTCGTATGTAAACATGCCAAAAAAACATGCCCGAGAAGGAGCAGTCTGGAACGTTCAAAATTTAAAAATTCCTCCCAGAAAATCAGCTGCAAATGGAGCATCCAAAATTATTGATGCTTCCAGATTATGTTTGATATTCACTTTTGGATAAGTGTTAGGCTCAATGACTGATACCACATCATTTTGGGTCGCCTTCAGTGACCAGAAGATTGTTGCTGGAAAGGTAAAATGAGTTTAAAGCACACCCTGTTGAGCTAATTCATATTTTTCTTCCTTTTACGTGCAGCCATCACCCATTCCGCGCAGAATTTCAGAGTTGCTGACAGCCTGTTGTACCTCTCGTCGAAAAGCAGTATGGCGATTATATAACATCTTGCAGTATTCATGCAGCAGGGCTCGGGTTTTCTTTTTGTCGCCATTTACTTCCAGATTTCGGCCGGAGAACCGAGTACTGTTGCCGCATTGTCGTAGGCACTTCGGTGGGTATTGGAGACGATATCGTTCACCCGTTTTTCACCAACAGTTCCGCTCCATTTCTGGTAAGCGTCCAGATCAAAATTTTTTGCATCGACGAGATTGAGTCCACGCTTGATTTCTGCAAAGCCCGAACTGTTTTCGATCTTTGACTGGTTAATGTAACTGTCAAAAGGTATCCTGCCGCCGCCGGCGCATTGTTGCAACTGTTGGTGAATAAGTGCGCAATTGCTATTTCCGTTACACAAGAGATAGAGGATACTGGCAAAAAGCAAGCCGGTAGCGTCATCTGATCAGCCGGACATTTTGTCCTGTTAGCAGAGGGCAAAGGCTTGATCAATTTTTCCTGCCATAAGGAATGCTTTAACCAACGGGAGTTGTGGACATGATTGAGCTCCTGCTCCGGTACAAAAGGTACAGAATTTTTCCAGTTCTTCCGCACGGACTTGCTGTCGATTGGCCTCCACCTGTAGATTGAGCAGAGTTCCGTCAAAGGGCATTGATCGGAATCTTTCCCTAAAGCCGGCAAGGGTGGTTGTATCATCCTTAAGGCTCTGCGTTGCAAAAATTTAAAAATCTGCTGCCTGCAGCCGATTTCGATCAAGCGGTAAGACGGCAATGGTTTCTAGGGCGGCATTACGGAGTGTCGGCCAATTTTTTTCTTTCTCAAGTTGTTGGAGCCAGTAGAGATAGCCGCGTGGTTGTTCATTTTGCCAGCCACGAGCCAGCTCGCCGACGGCTTTACTGCCTTGTTGCAGAAAGGCTGCTTCAAGCAGAAAGTCGGCTACGCGGTTCTCCTTGAAATCCTCTTTGGCAAGAGCAAGCTGCCAGGCGGCCAAAAACGAGGAAAGGTCAGTAAGCTCAGTAGTCTCTGCATCCCAAATATCCTCCTTCAGTTCATCGATAATATCAAAAAGTTCGCTGTAGATCATTTTTTCCTCGCTCTTTTGACCATGAACAAAATGGTTGGCAGCCACAGTAAATAAATGAATGACAGCTGCCATTTTCTCGGAGTTCATCGGCGCTGGATCGTTATCCCGATAGTATTCATCCTGCCAATCGTCATCGTAAGTCTTAGGCTTTTTATGAAGTTGTCAGGAATGATTGTCGCTTGAAAAAATATTGTTGATATGGCCAAGTTTTGGCCTTGGAACCTCCGGTTGGTTGCTTTTTCTCTGTCTCCCTACCTGTTACAACAGCGTTTGAAATTTAATGAGGAATATTCATGGGTACCCTGACGATAGATACCATTCGGCACATTGCCGATTCACCGATAATCTTTAAACGTGGTGAGTTTCTCCAGAAAAACGGCGCATTCAGCCTTGTCCGTGAGCAAAGTGGCAATGGCCGGTATGTCTATGAGGTGGATGGAAACTACGGCAATTATCGAACGGAGGTTGTCTTGAACGGGGCCATAGCCACCGATTGCGACTGTCCATACCCGGGGTCGGGTTGCAAACATATTGTGGCGATTTTGCTGGAGTTGTTTGATCGGCAGGGCGCCACGAAGGATTTGTCACGTGTCGATGACGGGTTACAGGCAGAATATCTTTCTTACGAAGAAATCAGGCAGCAGGCCCTGGAGGATCGCCATAAACGGGCCAAAAGTGAGGTGTTTAAAGTAATTCAGGGAGATATGTTCAAGGGTGACCACCTGGTGACAACGACTAAAGGGCGGCAATATCAGGTTACTCTGCACAATCCAGCCGTCGGCACCGGCCACTGTTCCTGCCCTGATTTCTATGTGAATAAATTGGCGACCTGCAAACATCTGCTCTTTCTCAGCTCCTTTCTGCAGGAGCAAAAGACATTCAAGAAGCGTCTTGACAAGGAAACTTTTCCTTATATCGATATCTTCTGGGACAGTGTTGCCGGCAAACCACGGCTTTTTCATGAGCGAGACACTGCGGCAAATGGGGTGGCGCTGACTGGCCTGCTGGGGGAAATCTTTGATGAGCATGGTCTGTTTCGGCACAACGATAGAGTCGATTTTATTTCGTATCTGCCCAGGCTGGAGGGATATAAAGAAATACGCGTCCAGGAACCTCTTATGCGCCGGCTGACCAATGCGGCGATAGACAATGAACTATCCGTTGCCGCTACCCAGCCAATGCCGGACATTGCCAGGTACCTGAAGGTGAAACTCTATGCGTATCAACAGGAAGGCATTGATTTCGGACTCTATAAAAAAGCTGTGCTGATTGGCGATGAGATGGGTCTTGGCAAGACCCTGCAGGCCATTGGTCTGGCCATCTTGAAAAAAGATGTGTTTGGTTTTGGCAAGGTGCTGGTGGTCACCATGAGCTCGTTGAAGCAGCAGTGGCAACGGGAGATTGAGCGGTTCAGCGATGAAAAGGCCTGCATCATCACCGGCAATGCCAAAGCGCGTAAGGAGCAGTATCGTACGGATACCAGCCTGTTTAAGATTACCAATTATGAAGCGGTTCTTCGGGACGTGACAATTATTGCCCGTCTTAAGCCGGATCTTATCATCCTCGATGAGGCGCAGCGGATTAAAAACTTTGAAACCAAGACAGCTGAAGCGGTAAAAAATCTCCCCCGCCAGCATGCAATCATCCTCACCGGTACGCCTCTTGAGAACAAACTGGAAGATGTCTATTCCCTGGTGCAGTTTCTTGACCCCGAGCGACTGAGCCCGCTCTGGCAGTTTGCCGCCGACCATTTTCTGCTGGGGCGCCGCAAGAAAGGTGATATCCTTGGCTATGTCAACCTGAACGCCCTCCATGAAAAACTTAAACCACTGGTTATCCGCCGGCGCAAGGAAGAAGTGCTGGACCAGCTGCCTGAGTTGATCGTCAACGACTACTATATCGATCTTCATCAAGAACAGGCGGAAATCCATGCTGGCTATTCCCAATCCCTGCTGCCGCTCTTGAACAAGAAATTTCTTACGCCGATGGATCTGCGGCGTATCCAGACCCTGCTCCTGAAAATGCGCCAAACCTGTGATTCTACCTATCTCATAGACCGACAGACCAATATTTCGCCCAAGCTTGACGAACTGGCCAATATCCTCGATGAATTGATCAAGCAGAATGGCCGGAAGGTGGTCATCTTCAGCGAATGGACGACCATGACCATGCTGATCGGCAAGCATCTGTCGCGGGAAGCTATTCCCTTTGTCGAATTGTCCGGTCGAGTGCCGGTAGTCAAGCGTCAGGCCCTAATCGATGAATTCAACACCAATCCTGACTGCAAGGTATTCTTATCCACCGATGCCGGGGGAACCGGCCTTAACCTGCAGGCTGCCGATTGCGTGGTGAACTTTGAGCTGCCCTGGAATCCGGCCAAGGTCAATCAGCGTATCGGCCGGGTCAACCGAATAGGGCAGAAAAGTACCTGTATCAATGTGGTCAACCTGATCGCCAAATACAGCATTGAAGAGCGGATCATGGCCGGGATCAAGCTTAAAGGAGATCTTTTCAGCGGTGTTTTTGACGGCGGGAAAGACGAAGTGATGCTGTCCCGGGAAAAACGACAGGAACTGGTCAATCAATTGCGGGAGATGATGGGCGAGGAAGTCGTAATGGAGCCGATGGAATCGATACCTGCCGAGGAACTCGCAGAAGATACGCCGCATTTCTTAAACCCTGAAGTGCTCAACAAAGAGCGCGATTTTGCTGCCGAAGAAAACTTGGAGGCCGAAGCATTATTGGTGCAGGAAGATAATCAGGTAAATGGCCGGGACGATCACCTTGCTGTCGAGTCGGCAGCGAATTCGGCAGAAAAAATGGAAGAAGTCCTGAATCAGGGGATGGGCTTTATCAGCGGCTTGTTGGAGATGGCGTTGGGTAAGAAGCTGAGCGTGGCCCAGAGCAGTGAAAAAATGGTCACTCTTGATAAGAAAACTGGAGAAGTGACACTTAAATTTACCCTGCCTGGTTTCTCGAAGGATGAGCAGGTAAAATAATTTTGCCCCGCTGCGAGAACAGTGGCCGGACTTGACCAAAAAGATCGAACAGGTAGCTCAGTCTTGTGCGTCGAGGATTATCACATAATACCCAGGTGTCGTACTTACTGCGTCCTGTTACTCGCCGCTTCACTTGCGGTTTGCGTACGTTTCACCTGACTGCAGTTCTGTGACCAGCGGATTGAAGGGGACTTGAAGAAAGCGCGACGTCTCAATACACTCTGAAACGCCGCGCTGATATGTTGCTCATGGCTTTCTTGAAGGGTTAAAGACTCCGTAATTTGTGGTGAAAATCTCTTTACGATTATCTGATTTACCGTTCAGAATACTCTTTAGAAGCCGTCTACAACTCTTTTTCTTCCTCTTAGTCGAGATCAAAGCGGTCAAGGTTCATTACCTTGTCCCAGGCCGCCACAAAATCATGGACAAATTGCTTCTGCGCGTCTGCACTTGCGTAGAATTCAGCCAGGGCGCGGAGTTCAGAGTTTGAACCGAAGATCAAATCGACACGAGTGCCGGTCCACTTAGCTGCACCTGTTACGCGATCGCTGCCGTCATACAGGTCTTTATCTTCAGAGACCGCCTTCCACGACGTGCCCAGGTCGAGCAGATTGACAAAGAAGTCATTGGTGAGCGTTCCGGGCCGCTTGGTGAAGACGCCGTGCTGAGACTGTCCGAAGTTGGCATTCAAGGCTCGCATACCGCCAAAAAGAACCGTCATTTCAGGCGGAGTAAGGGTCAATAATTGTGCCCGATCGATAAGCATTTCCTCAGGCGATACGCTGTATTTGGTCTTGAGGTAGTTGCGGAAACCATCTGCTTCCGGCTCCAGTTCGGAAAATGCCCTCGCATCGGTTTGTTCCAGTGAGGCGTCCATGCGGCCCGGTTTGAAAGGAACCGTCACCTCGTGACCACCATTTTTCGCCGCTTGCTCAACACCCGCACAACCTGCCAACACTATCAGGTCAGCCAGGGAGACTTTCTTGCCGAATCCGCTCCCGATACTTTCCAGTGTCTTCAATACTTTCGCCAATTGCTCCGGCTGGTTGACTTTCCAATCCTTCTGGGGTGCCAGACGAATGCGGCCACCGTTGGCACCGCCGCGCATGTCGGAACCGCGGAAAGTCGAAGCTGAGGCCCAGGCGGTTGAAATAAGCTCGGAGATAGACAGGCCGGAATCAAGGATCTTGCCCTTCAGCGTGGCGATGTCACTAGCACCTATCAGTTCATGATCGACTGCAGGGATCGGATCCTGCCAAATTAGTTCTTCTTGAGGAACTTCCGGGCCGAGATAGCGTGAGCGAGGGCCCATGTCCCGGTGCGTCAGCTTGAACCATGCGCGGGCGAAGGCATCTGCGAATTCTTCCGGATTTTTATGGAAGCG
>CBDTUM010000211.1:0-6141 GCA_965363495.1 uncultured Desulfopila sp. | reverse complement strand
GTGACAAAAAGCCTAAAGGCTGCCGGCATCGACTCGGAATTGCTGGTTTTTGCTCATGGTGAAGCCAATAAAACCTTGCAGACTATTGGCGAACTCGCTGGAAAACTGGCCCGCCTGGGATTTGATCGTAAGGATGCGCTTATTGGTCTCGGTGGTGGGGTGGCAGGGGACATAGCCGGCTTTCTCGCCTCCGCGTATATGCGCGGTATCCCCTTTGTGCAGCTGCCGACAACACTACTCGCCCAAGTTGACAGCTCTGTTGGCGGTAAGACCGGCGTCGATATTCCTGAGGGTAAAAACCTTGTGGGGGCATTTTACCAGCCCAAAGCGGTCTATATCGACATTTCCGTGCTGAAGACACTGCCTCGGCAGGAATTGCTCGGTGGCTTGGGTGAGGTGATAAAATATGGGGTTATCCGTGATGAAGAATTCTTTCATTTTCTTTTTGAGAATCGTCAGGGGATCCTGGACCTTGATCCGGAACTGATCAAAAAGACAGTCCATATCTGCTGCACGATCAAATCAGCGGTGGTTTCTGAAGACGAGCGTGAGGGCGGCATCAGAAGAATTCTCAATTACGGCCATACCATAGGCCATGCAGTGGAAGGGGCCTCTGATTATACACTCATCCACGGATTGGCCGTCTCTATCGGCATGGTTGCTGCTGCACGACTCGCCGTTCTCAATAAACTTTTGGCCCAGGACGACTGCAATACAATCATCGACATCCTCAAGGTATATAACATGCCCATTGAAGTTCCGAAAACCCTTGATAGAGCTCGAATTAAAAGATATCTTCTGACTGATAAAAAAACTGTCGGCGGCAAGGTGTTTTACGTCCTGCCCACTAAGATAGGCGAGACTGTGATTACCGATAAAGTTACCGAAGAACAGGTTGATCAGGTTTTAGGATAGAATTATGCCAATCTACGAATATTATTGCGATGTGTGTCATGTGGTTTTTAACTTTTACTCCGCCAGAGTAAACACGACAAAGATTCCGGATTGCCCGAAATGCGGCAAGAAACAGCTTGCCAAGCAGATATCGAATTTTGCCACCATCAGTAAAGGCAAAGAAGAAAGCGACGACCCGCTTTCCGGTCTCGACGAATCGAAAATGGAACACGCTTTCGAGTCGTTGATGCGTGAGGCGGAACACATCAGTGAGGATGATCCCCGCCAGATGGCCTCACTTATGAGGAAGTTTACCGAATCGACTGGCGTTCAGCTCGGTGACTCGATGGAGGAAGCCATCTCCAGGATGGAAGCAGGCGAAGCCCCCGAACAGGTGGAAAAAGACATGGGCGAATTACTGGGAGAAGACGACTTCAGTATCGATTCCTTGAAAAAGAAAGCCTTACGGCAGAGTAACCAACCGGTGCATGACGAAAAACTCTATGAATTGTAAATCGCAATAGTTCCCATGTGGCACATGGGAACCAGGGGGAATCTTTTTACTTAACCATCTCAAATTTGAGGTTTTTACAAGTTTGTCAGCTGCTGTAATGCGTGTGGTGTTTATAACTTCCAGGATTAGTGCACAATGTCGGTATCGTCGTCTTGAAACATCTGCAGCAACTGATGTTCCGCTTCTTTTTGCTCGATAATTTTCCGGGCTTCCTCTTCATCAATGCCCAGCGACACGGCCAGTTCTCCAATATCGTAGCAGGCCTGTCCGTCCAGTGTGTAATGCGTTGGTTTAAGGTCCGGAAAGGAACTGATTGTCGCCGTCATTGAGGCGTCGAGTAAGAGTTGGCGGATTTCCAACGGCCCATAGAGAATGAGCCATTCAACGGCCTCCGCCCATAATTTACTGTCAACGCTGTCGTGTGACAGAACCTTAAGCGCACTTTCCAGATCCCAGAGATCTTTTGCATTCATTTTTTGTTTTTCTCCTGCAAATATTATCTAGCGTTATGATATGATTATCTATCATATCACTTCTACTTTTGTCTGCAAAAAAATAACGTCTTAATAAACATCATGAAAGGAGATACTATGAATCGGTTCGACGGTGGACTGTTTCTTGAAAATATTGAATGGTTCGATGAATCCGGACAGGAGATCGTGCATCGTCTGCCGGAGTCGGGATCCGGGGAAATTAAATTCGGTGCCCAGCTGACAGTCAGAGAAAGTCAGGCGGCAGTTTTGTTCTATAAAGGTAAGGCCTGCGATTGTTTTGGTCCGGGCAGGTATACTTTGCGTACCGGTAATCTCCCTCTACTAACAAAACTCCTGTCGATTCCATGGCGGGGCGATAGTCCGCTGCGTGCCGAAGTCTACATGGTCAATTTAAAGTATTTCCCAAACCTCAAATGGGGAACACAGAACCCTGTGGCCTTCAGGGATAACGAATTGGGATTGATCCGTCTGCGGGCTCATGGCATGTACAATATACAGGTGGTGCAGCCGGTATTATTCATTAATTCTCTCGTCGGCACTATGGGCAAGATGGATACTGACGGTATTGCCGATTATCTGAAGATGGTCATTGTTTCTCGTTTTAACGACTATCTTGGGCAAACCCTCGATTCCATTTTCAATCTTCCCGGAAAGTTTGATGACCTTTCCGATGAATTACGAAAGCGTCTTGCCATGGATTTTGCCGATTTCGGTCTTCGCCTGACCCATTTGTACATAACTTCAATCACTCCGCCGGAAGAGGTACAGAGCGCCATCGACGATAAGAGCCGCATGGGTTTGATCCACGATATGGATAAATTTCTCAAACTTAAAACAGCCATGGCCATGGAAAAAGCCGCTCAATCTCAAGGAGAAGCCGGAGCCGGACTGGGGATGGGCATGGGTATGATGCTTCCGGGAATCTTTGCCGGAGGCGGCCTGAGTGCATCAGGCAAAGACAACCCACGGGTTCAGGCTGCGCTGGTACAATGTCCGGACTGTCATTGCGATATACCAGGCGATGCCCGCTTCTGTCCATTGTGCGGTCATCAGCAATTGCTTTTGGTAAAATGCAGCAACTGCGGCAAAAACCTTACCCCGAAAGCGAGGTTTTGTTCTCAGTGTGGCCAGCAGACCGACCGGAAAAAACAACCGCAGATATGTCCTGGCTGCAGGCTGGAAAATCTGCCTGACTCCATGTTTTGCAATAACTGTGGTGAAAAATTGGCTTCACTGCGGTAAATTCTATGGATGTTACGATTGAACAGAGCTGTCCTTCTTGCGGTGCACCAATCATTCTGAGCGAAGATGACCGACTCATCCAGTGTGCTTTTTGTGATGTGCATAACTACAAAACAGGTACTCAGGCCGGTCGTTTTGTCCTGCCCGCAAGGCTGCCCGAGGGGGTCGATGCAAAGCAGCTCATTTTTGCACCGTATCTGCGTTTTAAAGGGTCGATTTTTTATGTCCGCGATAACGAAGTGAAATACAAAATTGTCGATACCACGCGACTTGGTATTGACAACCAGTTGCTTCCCGTCTCTCTGGGGTTGAGACCTCAGGCGATGCAGATTAAACAGGTTGTGTCTACCACCCCTGGCGCATTTATTCAGCAGTCGATCCCGACCAAAACCGTCTTTACCCATGCCGCAATGGTCGTTGATCTGTTCGCTGAAAATAGTAAGAAAACCGTTCATCATCGGGCTTTTATCGGTGAAACGCTGAGCTGCATCTATCAACCCTGTTATATGAAAAACGATTATTTGTACGATGCGGTAACAAATCAGGTAGTTGGTCATCGCACTCTGCTGGAAAAGCATCTGGGCAAAATATGTTCCAGTAAAAGCTCGTGGGAGCCCCGGTTTATCGCCACTCTTTGTCCAACATGCGGTGGACTTCTGAGCGGGGAGCGGCAAACCTTGGTCCTGCAATGCAGCAATTGCGAGTCCTTGTGGCAAGAACAGAATGGCCGGTTTATCGCAGTAGACTGGACCGTAGTCGCCGCCAAGGAGGACCGCATCATCCGTTACCTGCCGTTCTGGCAAATAAGCTTTACGACTGCAGGATATGTGCTCAAGTGTTTCGCTGATTTTCTCCGATTTACCAACCAGCCTCTGGTGCCCATGCCGAAGTATGAGAGCCTGCCTCTTGTCTTCTGGATTCCGGCCTTTAAAATAAATCCCAAAGCTTTTCTGCAGCTTGCCTCGCAGCTGACCGTGGCCCAGACGCGCATTCCATCCGGGCATACGGAGCGGGTGACCAATCATTATCCGGTGACGCTCGATCAACACGAGGCACTCCAGGCCATCAAGAGCGTTCTGGCGTACAGTACCCTGAGTAAGGAAAAAAGATTTACAACTTTACCGGAGATTAGCCTTGCTGCAACCCGCTGCGAACTGACTTATCTGCCCTTTAAAGCAGACACCCATGATCTGGTACAGGAGCATACGCTTGCCACCGTTCAGACGGCGGCGATACTTTATGGTCGAGGACTTTAGTGCGCATTTGGCGTACCCCTGGTTCCCATGCGCTGCATGGGAACCAGGGGGGTACCCATGCAGCGCGTGGGAACCAGTAAAGGGTTGTTAGTACCCATGCAGCGCATGGGCACCAGGAGAGCTTATGAATCGACACGAAAAACATATGGAGATTGCCCTGCATCAGGCACGTCAGGCCCTTACCGGTGGTGATTTTCCGGTCGGATGCGTTTTCGAGTATCAGAATGAAATTGTCGCCACCGGCAGGCGGTACAACAGTTTTGGCAAGGTAAACGAGATGGATCATGCGGAAATGGTGGCCTTACGCGCATTGCTTGACAGCGAACGTCGGATAGATATCAGCGAGGTAACCGTATATTCGACTATGGAACCATGTCTCATGTGTTTTGCAACCCTGCTGGTCAACGGCGTGCGGAAGATTGTCTATAGTTATGAAGACGCCATGGGTGGCGGGACAAATTTACCGTTACAGGCATTGTCTCCGCTCTATCGCGATCTTAATGTTAAGATAACAGGCGGTATCTTGCGGCACAAGGGGCTTGGCCTGTTCAAGGAATTTTTTGCCAACCCGGACAACAACTACCTGGCCGATAGTCTATTGGCAGCGTATACGCTTCATCAATAGATAGCAAAAACGCATTTACAATGTAAGATTACCCTCCTAGTTCCCATGCGCTGCATGGGAACGAAATGGACGTTAACGCAGAATTACGGGAAAAAAATGAAAAACACAGCAAAGACAGTCGGCTTTAAGCCGGGTGAGCGCAATATCTTTTTTCACATATTAACGGCGTGCAATCTGTCATGCAGCCACTGTTATATAAATAAAGCTGAGCATGGAACCCAGCAGTTGACCAGAGAGCAAATGGAACAATGGATGACCCTGTTTGCCGATCCCGCGAAGCGATCCAATATGATCTTTCTAGGGGGCGAGCCGACCTTGCACCCCGATCTGCCCTTTGCTATTAAAAAGGCGAAAGAGCTTGGGTATTTCGTCACTGTTGATTCCAATGGCTATCTTTTCAACGATCTGCTGACCAGGACCAGCCCGGAACTTCTCGATTATCTCAGTTTCAGCCTTGACGGCCCGGATGCGGGGACTAACGATCCTATCCGGGGAGAAGGAGTGTTTGAGGTTTGTGTAGCAAATATTAAGCGGGCGGTCAGCGCAGGTTTTCAGGTCAGTGTCATTTATACGGTGAGCCGGAAAAATCTTGATGCTCTACAGCGGATGGTGCCGCTTCTTGAAGAGCTGAAAGTGAAGAAATTCTTTATTCAGGTCATCGGTTTGCGGGGCAAATCAGCCGGAGCGGAAAATGCCGAAGCATCACAGGTGAGCAGGCAGCAATGGCTCGATACTGTTCCTGAGGTTGCGCGTCTGGCTGCGGAAAAGGGTATTCACGTCACCTATCCCAAGGTGTTTCTTGCTGTTGGAGAAAAGTTCGAGTGTGCCGGAGTTGTTGCCGAAAACTTTTTTATTTTCCCCAATGGCCGGGTCTATCAATGTCCTCTCTGCGAAGATCATCCTATCAACGCTTATGTCATAAAAGACAACCGCCTTATTAAAAATAGTGCTTTAGGGGAAGATGCATTTTTTCGACTGAATATTGCAGAGGGCTGTGTCATGAACAAACTGCTTCAGCCGGATACTATTGAGTATGATACAAAGGGTGTGCCTCTCTATCGAATTTCCTGCTGTCTCTTAAAGCAGGAAATTGGGCCGGATATCTTGCGATCCTAG
>CBDTUM010000210.1:0-6206 GCA_965363495.1 uncultured Desulfopila sp. | reverse complement strand
ATTCACCGTGGAAACACTCCCGAATGGCATATATCGGGCTGGTGCTGATATCCCCAAAAACCACCCCCAGAGCGGCAAGAGAAAGCCGCGACAGTCGGTTTTTTTGTTTAGGTTGCGCGCCATGAATTTTGGGCTCTTCCGGAGCCGATTTTTCAGCCACTTCATGAGGAATGGTCATTCCAGGTCCTTTTTCTTTCGGTCAAATTCCTGCGTATCGACTTGACCACTTGCATAACGTTTCTTCAAAGCGACAGGTAGTCATTTTCTCCAGGTTTCCTGAAAAAGGCTCTTTTAATCAAAGAGCTACCTGATCCACTGGTCAGGAACGGTCCTTTCATTTCAACTTTTGCAACATTTTTACAGTTTCACCTTCCGGAGTCGCAGAGCATTACCGATGACCGACACGGAACTCAGGCTCATCGCGGCGCCGGCAATAATCGGGCTGAGCAACACCCCAAAGAACGGGTAAAGCACCCCGGCCGCCACAGGAATGCCCAGGGAGTTGTAGAGAAAAGCAAAGAGCAGATTCTGCCGAATGTTTCGCATGGTGGCATGACTGAGGCGTATGGCCTTGGCGATGCCCCGGAGATCACCTTTGACCAGCGTGACACCTGCGCTTTGCATGGCCACGTCGGTACCCGTGCCCATTGCAATGCCGACTTCCGCTTCGCTGAGGGCGGGGGCGTCGTTAATGCCGTCACCGGCCATGGCAACATGTTTACCTTTCGCGCGGAGCTGTTTAATTTTCTCAACCTTGCCGGCTGGCTCGATCTCCGCTTCGACCACATCGATGCCGAGTTTATCAGCTACTGCTGCTGCGGTGCGGTGGTTGTCGCCGGTGAGCATGACGAGTTCCAGACCGAGCGCATGGAGCTCGTGGACAGCTTCAGCGGTAGTGGCCTTTATCGGATCGGCAACGGTGAGGATTCCTGCGGGCTTGCCATCAATGGCGACAAACATTGCAGTCTTACCCTCTGTTTGCAGTTTTTCGGCAGAGGCCTCCAACTGTTCCAGGCCGGAGATCTTTTCATCCCGGAGGAAATCCGGTTTGCCGACCATCACTAAACGACCATTGACGGTGCCGACAACTCCTCCCGCCGTCACCGAGCGAAAGTCTTTGACGTCTGCAAGGACGATGTCTTTTTCCTTGGCGCCCCGCACAATCGCAGCAGCGAGCGGATGTTCACTATTCTGTTCGAGAGAGGAGGCCAGCTCAAGCAACTCTTTAGCCGTAAAACCTTCGCTCGGCAAGACATCGATGAGTTGGGGTTTGCCCTCCGTTAAGGTGCCCGTCTTGTCGACGACGAGGGTAGTGACTTTTTCCAATCGTTCAAGGGCCTCGGCATTTTTCACCAGTACTCCCTCCTGTGCACCCCGTCCAACCCCCACCATGATGGACATAGGCGTCGCCAACCCGAGGGCACAGGGGCAGGCGATAATCAGGACAGCAACGGCGTTGACGATGGCATGGGCGAGCTTCGGCTCCGGCCCCAGCCACATCCAGACAACAAAGGTGAGCACCGCAATCGCCAGCACCACCGGCACAAAGATAGCTGCGACCTTGTCGGCCAGGCCTTGAATGGGTGCGCGACTACGCTGGGCCTCGGCAACCATATTGACGATCTGGCCGAGCAGGGTGTCGTTGCCGACGCGTTCAGCTGTCATGACAAAACTGCCTGAGCCATTGACGGTGCCGCCGGTAACTTTATCACCGACACTCTTCTCCACCGGTAGCGGCTCACCGGTGACCATCGATTCCTCGACGCTGGAGTGGCCTTCCAACACCTCGCCGTCGACGGGGATTTTATCACCAGGAACCACCCGCAACTTGTCGCCGACCTTCACCTGCTCAAGCGGGATCTCCTTATCGCCTCCCGACACGACTTGTCGCGCCGTGGGCGGGGCGAGGTTGAGCAAGGCTTTAATGGCACTGCCGGTCCGGCTGCGAGCCCGCAATTCGAGCACCTGGCCGAGAAGCACCAGTACGGTGACCATACCGGCGGCCTCAAAGTAGATGGCAACTTTGCCTTCATGGAGCATAGCGGGCGGGAACAAGCCGGGCATGAGCATCGCCACGACGCTGAAAATGAAAGCTGCCCCGACGCCGATACTGATGAGCGTGAACATGTTCAAGTGACGGTTGATGACTGAACGGTAGCCCCGTTGAAAAAACGGCCAGCCAGCCCACAGGACTACAGGGGTGGTGAGCGCAAATTGCAGCCAGCGCGAGGCATCGCTCTTCACCCAGGACAGACTATCCAGCACCGGGATCAAGTGCGTCATCGCCAAAATAAACACCGGCAATACCAGCGCAGAGCCGATCCAGAAACGCCGGGTCATGTCACGCAGTTCAGCGTTTTCTCCTTCGTCCGTGCCTATCGTCGCTGTCTTTGCTTCCAGCGCCATGCCACATTTCGGGCATTCGCCGGGATGATCCTGTTCTACCTCGGGGTGCATAGGACAGGTATAGATGGTCTTGCCCGATGGTTTCTCCTGGGGTTTTATGGCAGCACCCGATGTTGACAGAAACTTCTGCCGACAGTGGTCGCTGCAGAAATAGAATGTCTGTCCGTCACGTTCTGCAGAGAGTGCGGACTCTCTCTCCACCTTCATGCTGCAGATGGGATCAATGGATGTTCCATTGCCTTGGCTTGCCATATGCCACCTCTTTTGATGTTTTTTACAATTCTTTCTCCATTATTCCCTATACCCCACCTCCAAAATGCTCGGGTTCTGCTCGCGAACCTTCTCTTCCTGCGACTGACCCACCTCCAAGACCAGACATTGACGTACGTTCTCCTCGCCAATATGGGTCATGGTTTCATGGAGGTCGTGCATCTCTATGTAATCACAAAATGATTGACGGCGACGGCAAGCTACAGGGCAGCCGAGACTGCTGTAAGGGATTTTTCGGTGGAGAATTTAAGCAGCATGGTTTTCTTTCAGGGGTAAAATGGGACAGCTTCCAATGGGGCATTATCTTCGGGTCACCTTGTTGATCAAGACAACCGCCAGAACTACCAGCAGTATGCCGATGCCCAAAAAAATCCAATTATTTCCACTCATCATTCCGCCATCCATCCATCCGTTTACGTAATTCATCATAGTAATGCTCCTTGTAGCCCACGATGAGTCAGTCGGTTATCCGGCGACGCAGCATGCTGTTGAGGACGTTGCCGACTCCCATCGTGACATTCAGAGAGGCAGGGCTATGCCGCCTGTTGTCGTGACGAGAGGGGGTGTTGTCTTGTTTTACTGGAAATTTTCAATCCTTAAAGCTCGTAACTGCATCTTCCAGGGTCGATTGCAATACCGTCCATGTATTCTCCACACCGTCGACAAGTTCCTCCCACACGTCATCATGGGCAGCATCGAGCTCCTTTAATTTGGCCTTCGTGGCGATTACATGCTGTTCAACTTTTTCAACATGTTGGTTGTGTCTTGCCCGGGTAGTGGTATCGAAATTCTGGCCCTGGGCCTTGAATTCGGCGAATCTGGCCTGAACTATTTCCAACTCGGTATATATTTTCTTTTTATAGGCATCTCTGTTCCGCATTGTATAACTCCTGTAATTGTAGGTTATTTCAATAGATTAAATAAAATTCTCAATCGCTGCCTTTCTTCTTCCAGGCGACTTTTTCATGTCCTGCAGGATTTAATGAATCCCATATAAGGTGTGCCGCCGTTATTAAGCTGGACTCATCGGTCTCCCCTGGCTCCGCCATCCCCGTCCTGGTTGTTCCAGCTTTTAAAGAGTTTCCCGGGGAAAGAGAAGAGATTATGAACGATCTCCTGCGTACCGTTTAAATACGCCTGCCTTGAACCAACCGAACCACAATCACAATGATTGCAAGGACCAGAAGGATATGAATGAATCCTCCTATAGTGTACGATGAGACTAGGCCCAGGAGCCAAAGGACGATGAGGATAATGGCAATTGTTCCAAGCATGATAGAACTCCTTTCTGTCAGATGGAAATTACGAGAGACATCTCCACATCGGTCAACATTAAGCTATAAATTCCTAATGGCCCGGGAGGAAGGTGGCCCAGAGGTGCACCACAGGGAAAAAAGTGCGCGGTCTTTACCCTTAATTATTCAAATATTGTGCCAAGCTAAAGAACATCAATAAAAACCATGTATTTTATTGTTATTATTGCACAATGTGTAAAACGATACAAGCTTGATCGTGATTAACAAGCTCCTGAAATGGTCATATTTGCTCAATGGTCATATATAACCAAGTCGCCATATGGGGATGTCGATTTTTACTCCTTTGGTGTGGATTCCATTAATTGATTCTCCCGACCGGTAGCCTGATATGCTATCTATCCCTTTCCGTCTTTCTCATAGCTGGTTTCCCTTGTTTTAGTTCTAAACGGTTAGGTGTCGCCCAAGCTGGAATACAACCGAAAGGCAATAGTGACAGGCCTATAACATCCTGTTATTCAACTAATATTTTACAAATTTACGTTTAGCACTTTGGTAATCGATAATGTTATAATGATTAAAATTTTCTTCAATATCAAATAGGTGTTGATAGTGCAGTACTAGGTTTTGCAAGCCGTTATCACTTTTCACATCTTTGTAAGTGATCTTAGATTTTGCAGGTACCTCAGTGAAATTATCCATTGAAACCTTCCTCTCATCCTGTCACTAGAATAAGAATATTACCGATTCAAAATATCAGGATATTTTGAGAGTGGTTCTGGTCCATCCAGCGTTCGATGTCTTATCAGACTTAGAGTTGATTGTTTAGGTGCATCCCAATTTTATCGTTCAGTGCTTCCTCTGAATATACGGTGGACCGCTTAAGGTTTTCTTAAATTCCATTTAATAAATTGGCCCCTAAGCCACCACATTGATGGCAAATACCGTATCCATGAGAAATCTCTTTTTGATTTACACAAGACTTAGATATAGATGGATGAAGGAGATTTCTTTGGCTTGTATCTCTGCCGCAGTTTGAACACCTTTCTCCCTTTGTCATGGAAGACCGATCCTTCGAAACAGTAGATGAGATACTCGGGAAAAAATCTTCTATCGTCGCATACTTTTCGTAAAAATCCTTCATCTCTCCCTCTCTTGACTATGTTTATCTGAATGGTGCCATTAGGCTTTTTCAAGCCTGTTTACAGTGTCAGGCTGCATACCATAGTACCGTGAAGTAATGACATAAAGTGCCGGCCATAACAAAGAAATGCCAGACGAGATGGCCGTATTTCAGCCGGGAATCGGTTACGAAAAAGGCGACTCCGACTGTGTAAAACAAACCTCCGGCAAGCAACAAGAGCAATCCTGCTGTTTGCATTTTGACCAAAAACGGATAGATGGCGATAACGGCAACCCATCCCATCATAAGGTAGAGAAAGGTGAAGAGTATCGGACGGGAGGCCAGATAGAATGCTTTGAGTGATATCCCAAGTAGCGCAATCCCCCAAACCACCCCGAACAGGGACCAGCCCCATGGGCCATGCAGCACCCCGAGCGTGAACGGGGTGTATGTGCCGGCGATAAGTAGGAAAATGGCTGAATGTTCGACGACCCTGAAAACACGTTTGGCTTTGCCCGGAGGCAATCCGTGATATACTGAAGAAGCAAAATACAGCATTATCATAGTCGCGCAAAAAACACTGGCGCCGATAATGAATCGACCATTTTCGTTGCGGACCGCGTCAACGATGAGTATTGGAGCTCCGACAATTGCAGCAATCAGCCCTATGCCGTGGCTGATACTGTTTGCAATTTCTTCGGCCACAGATTGCTGACGATTTTGTTCTGCAGCGACGATGTGTACGTCAATTTCTTTACGCTCTGCCACCCAAGTCGAAAGCCTTTCCACAATTCACCTCAACATGTTGCTAATACAATTTGAACCGAACCCCATAACTCCTTGGCGACAACCAGCTCAATTCTTTATTTCGCAAGCATTGTGCCAGGGATCGATTTCTTAAAAATGCTACCCTATCACTCTGATTTTTTTGAAAAATACGCCTGACAGGTAGAGATTCGATAGGCACTCATGGCCATGCATTACAGGTCATATATGACCATGTGGTTAAATACAACCTGCGATGAGGTGCCCGGATGCTTTTGGGGAAGATGAAGAGGGTGAGGTGGATTTACCGGCGAAGACAGCCGGCAGCAGTGGCCGGTTCCGCCGTGGTGAGGAGGTGCTTCCTATTTGCTGATATTGAGCTTGCGCAT
>CBDTUM010000209.1:0-6233 GCA_965363495.1 uncultured Desulfopila sp. | reverse complement strand
CATCGAGCGCCTCTATTTAGAACAAAATATCTCATCTATGGACAGACACTAACTAAAACCGCCAGAGCCGACTGGCTCTATGTTAAAAAAACACAACTTAACTTGATAAATACAATGAAAAAAACACTTTTTCTTGCACTGCTGCTCTGCCTCAGTATTCGCTCGGTGCATGCTGAAAACTATAAATTTTCTATGTTACCTCGTTATTTTCCAGAAAAGCTCACTGCAATGACCTCTCCTCTGGTGGATTACCTCAGTCTGGAGACCGGCAATAAAATTGAGTTAACTCTAACTGATAATTTTGCCGATTATGAGAACCAGGTCCTTAAAGGTAATTTTGCGATAAGCTATGAAAATCCTTTAGTGTATGTAAATGTTGCAGGAACCCATGAAGTTATTGCCACAGCCGTGAAAGGTAAAGGAAAGGATAAATTCCGGGGGATCATCATAGCTAGGCCCGATTCCGGCATTACCAGTTTTTCAGACCTCAAGGGCAAAAACGTCATGATCGTCAGCGCAACCTCCGCCGGCGGATTCTTATCACAAAAACTAAGTTTTCAAAAGATGGGACTTGACGTAAACCGAGATCTCCAACTGGTAGAGGCTACCTCTAATCGACAGGAAAACGTCATAATTGCCGTCAGCATCGGTGAAGTTGACGCTGGATTTATCCGTGAATCAGCGCTTCATCAAGCAGATGAATTCATCACTCCGGGTTCAGTCAAAATCATCGCCGAGACAGCCTGGCTGCCCAACTGGGCTGTCTCCGTCAACCGAAATATACCGGAAGAACATAAACAAGCTTTACGGACTGCCCTTTTCAAACTCAGCAAAGAAGATAGAGTAATGCAAGCCATGGAGCTGGACGGTTTTAAACCAGCCAAGGATTCAGATTATGACGTAGTACGTCAGGTGATCAACTAGCCCGAATTTTTATTGTATGCACGAAAGAGGATGTTCAGAATACTGAACATCCTCTTTTTGTTGCAACTCTATGGTCAATAATGAGTCGCGAGATCATCGGTCGCTAGATTTTACCCGATACCACGACAACTCAGTTAACCGCGCATCGCCAGAATCTTCTTTTTAATATCGGCGACCGCAAGCCCCTGATGCGGCAGCTGCTCAACAATGCCGCCATGACCAATTTTACTCGTCCCCATAAATGAATATTTTGGCGCCAGCCCTCTTTCCAAGAGCCAGGTGCCATAACGGATCCCGAGTCCAGTCTTGGTGTTTTGACTCTCCACGACCAGGACAAAAGGACTGCGACCTGCTTTTACGATCATCTCTTCGTCAATGACATTTAAGGTCGGTTTATTGATCAAACCAATGTTCAATCCCTGCTCCTTTAGTTGGAGCACTGCATCCAGACATCGGTAGGTCATCTCGCCGTAGCTGACGATACAGCCATCACTGCCTTCACGAATTATCTCGTCTTTTCCCGGCTGGAAATCATACCCAGCGCCATATATTTCTTTTCCCTGATCGTCAAGCAGCGTGGGTGTAGCCGAACGAGTGGAAAAAACAAAGCGCAAGCCCTGATCAAAAAAGATCTTCTTCAGCATAGCTCGGAGCTGCAGGACATCTGCCGGAAAATAAAGACGCGTTGCATCGTTTTCGGCGACTGCATTATCGGCAAAGAAGTTATTAATGCCGAAATGGCAGGTGTTATCCGCCATATCGTCAATGCCAGAATGAGAAAAATGGGCGAGAACATTGGCGTTGTTGAGACGGGCCATGGTAATTTCCGAGACAACCATTTCCAGAAAAGCGGCAAAGGTGCCGAAAATTCCCTGGCGTCCAGCCTCGGAACCAAAACCGGCGGCAACCGAATAATTATTGCGTTCCATAATACCACCGTGCACGTACACCTCGGGATGGTTTTTACGGATATGATGCAAGCCGCAGGATCCCTCTAGATCCGAGTCAACGACCAGAACTTTGTCGGCCGTGCTCTCCATGGTATCAAGTATTTCGCACACAACTTTGCCAAAATCATCGCGAACTTTGCCCATTTCCGGAGTACTGCCCAGATAGGTACTTTTCTCTTTGACAACTGGAAAATTCTGGAGGACTTCAACGGCCTTGGTCAAACCCTTTTTATTGAGATATTCAACCGCCAGCTTCACCGCAATGACGTCATGGCCCTTGGGTGATCCCTCGATGCCGGCAACGCCTACCGCCATGAGCCGTTTATTGATAAGGGCGACCGGACCATCGGCAACCAATGCTTGTTGAATACGCGCATACAATGCATCAATGTCTTCACCGTCACCGACATTGGCGACAAGCCCATGGCCTTCAAGAGTTTTGGCCACATCATAACCCGGCATATAGGTGCCTGGATGACCTGCGATAGTGACATTGTTGTCATCGACCAGGATTTTGACCTTCAGGTTTCTGGCTACTGCATACCGGGCCGCCTCGGCATTGTCCCCCTCCATCTGCGAACCATCACTACCGAACATGACCAACGTTTTGCGCGGATCCGCCTCGGCAACCCCGTTTACATAACTCCATAAATGACCAAGTCTGCCGGAAGAGAAAAAAACGCCATTTTTTTCATCGCGTTCTGGATGACCATAATAGCCTTTATCATACTCTCGATAATGCAGGAGCGATTCCGGCTTTTGATACCCATTCAAAACCGCCATCATATATTGGATAGCCACTCGGTGACCCGCCTCATCAAAATAGACGGGATGAATAGTATCGGAACCCTTCATAAAACCGTCGACAATCAACAGTTCCGGCACGATGTCAAAAGCCCCGCCGGTATGTCCGCCGAGCCCTTTAACATTGGCAAGAGCAGTAAAAAACACCAGGCTGTCGCGAACTATCTGAATATTGTTGAGCAGAGCATTACGCTGTTGATCTGTCAGGCGTGTCTGTTGCAAATCATATTTCTGGGCGACATATTCACTTAGATTTATAGGAAAATCCATTATTTCCTCCAATTGGCTCTTCACCAAGTATTTCTAATATTGATATAATTATCATTTCATCCTGGGTGCATAAAGCACCCAGTGCAAGATGTTCGTCAAATTGACTCTTCCCTTTCCGCAGGTAAAATCACGTTGAGCAACAGCCCCAGTACTCCGGCCAGACCAATTTTTTCTATGGCAAAAGAACCTGCAGTGAATTTCATCCCCCCGATACCGCAGACGAGAATAACAGCCACGATTATAAGATTTCTGGGTTGCATCAGGTCCTGACCCGATCGCACCAGGGTATTAATGCCGACAACAGTAATCATGCCAAAGAGCAGGATCATAATTCCACCCATCACCGGAGTAGGAATAGTCGCCAGCAAGGCACCAATTTTACCGACAAAAGAAAGAATAATCGCCGTCAGAGCCGCCCAGGTCATGATTGCCGGGTTATAAGCTTTGGTAAGGGCTACTGCTCCACTCACTTCTGAATACGTTGTGTTTGGGGGCCCTCCCAGCATGGCGGCAATGGCTGTGGCAATCCCGTCCCCGAGCATGGTATTTTCAATTCCCGGATCGTCGACATAGTCCTTACCGGTGATCGAGCCAATAGCCAGAACATCGCCAAAGTGCTCAATAGCAGGGGCAATAGCCACCGGCACAATGAACAGGACAGCCTCCCATTTCCACTCAGGAAGCACAAAGGCGGGCATGGCAAGCCATGTTTTATCGACAACAGGCGCAAAGGAGATGAGGACCGGCGCGGTCCAGTTTTGCAGGCTGACAGGATCGAAGGAGCCCTGAATGGCGGCGGTATATCCGGTAAGATCAAGGACAAACGATGTTGCGTAACCGGCACAGATACCGCATAAAATCGGCAGCAGCCGCAACCAACCTTTGCCGAGTAAGGCAACTAGCGCAGTGGTTACCAGGGAAACTCCGGCGATAATCATTGCCGTTTTTTCCGGAACCAGCCACGCCGAACCGTCACCAGTGCGCCCCATGGCCATATGCACGGCAACAGGTGCCAGTACCAGGCCGATGACCATGATGACGGGTCCAGTAACCACCGCCGGAAGATATTTATGTAATATTCCGGGCCCAAAATAGCGAATTGCAAAACTCATCAATACATACAATACCCCGGCTGCCGCCAGGCCGCAAAGCGTTGCCGGAATTCCCCAGGACTGTACCCCGTAAATTATGGGGGCAATAAAGGCAAAAGACGAGGCGAGAAAGACAGGCACCTTTCCTTTGGTAATCAGTTGAAAAACAAGCGTTCCGACACCAGCGGTAAAGAGGGCCACGTTTGGATCAAGTCCTGTCAAAATCGGGACCAAGACCAAGGCTCCGAAGGCGACAAACAACATCTGGGCACCGAGAAGACTATCGCACAAACGGAAGCGATAGGTTGAATCTGGTGAAACTTCAGGCATTAAAACAATCTCCTTAACAAAAATGATAGCAAAATTGTGCTGATTATTTCCCGGGTAATAATCGAGCGAAAAAAAAGTCATTACAAACTTTGTAATGACTTTAGGCTCTACTTGGTGCCGAAGATCTTATCCCCAGCATCGCCCAGACCCGGCAAAATATAACCGACTTCATTGAGTCTTTCATCCACAGCGGCAACATAAATCTCCACATCGGGATGGGCATCGGTTACCTTCTTTATTCCCTCGGGCGCAGCAACGAGAAAAAGGCCTTTAATGGTTTTACAACCGGCCTTTTTCAGGGTTGCAATAGTTGCCATCAGGGTACCGCCGGTGGCCAGCATGGGATCCAGAATCAGGGCCACTCTTTCTTCAATATCGTTTGCCAGTTTGACATAGTATTCCACCGGCTCCAGGGTTTCCTCATTGCGATAATACCCTACCACACTGACCTTGGCAGACGGGATAAGGTCGATGACGCCGTCCATCATGCCAAGACCTGCCCGTAAAATGGGTACGATCGTAATTTTCTTGCCTTTGAGTTCATCGACCTCAACACTTCCCGCCCATCCCTGAATGGTTTTTCTCTGGGTTTGCAGATCTTTGGTCGCCTCATAGGTGAGGAGGCGGGCAACTTCCGACGAGAGATCACGGAAATCCTTGGTAGAAATATCATGTTGACGCATCAGGCCAAGCTTATGTTTGATGAGTGGGTGGTCCGCGACATGTACGCTCATAATTGTCTCCTGGAGATTATTAAATAAGGCCGCTACGGGTCGAGCTGTCATCGACATCGCTCAACGCTCTTGTTCTTTCAGGAAGTTACCACATTCGGGGAGCGGATTTCTACGCACATACTTTTAAAATGAGCTAATTTTCCGTGAAACCTACGTGACATCCTGTTTTAAAAAAATCTGGGAAAAAAGCAAGTAAATTGTCCGATCGGGGCAAAGCGAAAGGCCTGTCGGGAGAAGCGCAACAGAGGTCTCTGCGCTCTACGATTGGCCCGCTTAAAAGCCAAGGACAATGTAGGTTGGTCGCGGACAATCCCATACAATTATTTACCAAATCGACTCGTAGTGTCTACACACCATTTTTGTTTCTCATTTTTGCACTGATTGTGTTAGAATCCACGAATAGCGGTAAACATCTGGAGGGGATTTTCCATAAGAATCTTTTTTTGTGGTGCTTTTGCGAATAAAAAAAAGAGAGGGGCAAAGCGTATGAAAGGAATTTTTAGAATGCTGATCGGCATTGTTTTTCTTGTTTTGCCTGTTTTTATTGCGAGCTATGCCGATGCGCAGCCTCATTCTGCCGGATTTGTCAAAACCGTATCGGGTGATGTCCTCATCATCAGTTCGCAAAAGACCGTCAAAGCTGTAGCCAATATGCTGGTGATGGAGGGTGACTCCATACAAACTGGGGTAAGCAGTAGCGTCGGTTTGATCTTTGAAGATGATACCGTTGTTGCCCTCGGACCCAATAGTAAAATAGCCATCGAAAGTTTTCTGTTTAAACCAGCCGAGAAGCAGCTATCTTTTATAATCAGGATGGTCCAGGGCACCTTTTCGTTTATCTCCGGCCAGATAGCCAAATTGGCTCCGAAAAAAGTAGTGCTGCAAACACCCGACGCAACACTTGGGGTTCGAGGTACCAAGTTTTTGGTTAAGATTGATTAGTGACGTAGAAATTCTCTCATGCTGTATCGAGAGAATTTCGTAACGGAACTTACACCCGTCAAGCGAGTACTAAAAAGAGTCCCGCAAATCTTTTAGGCGGGATTAGTGATTTTCAGCATATTGCAGATTATTTACTTGTGCTTTCTACAAGTAATTTATTTCGTGAATGAACTTATACCCGTCAAGCG
>CBDTUM010000208.1:0-6258 GCA_965363495.1 uncultured Desulfopila sp. | reverse complement strand
TGGATTCAATTTCATCAAGTAAGAGGGTTCCACCATTTGCATGTTCAAATTTACCTATTCGTGTCGCTTTGGCATCGGTAAACGCCCCCGCTTCATGACCAAACAGTTCACTTTCCATAATAGATTCAGACACAGCACCACAGTTAATAGCCACAAAATTTTTGACCCTTCTCCTGCTGTTTTCATGTAATGCTCGGGCCACCAATTCTTTACCAGTGCCTGTCTCTCCTAACACCAGGATATCAGCCCCCGTGTCTGCAACCTGGGCAATGGTGCTTCTTAGTTGTTCCATGGCTGGTGTACGCCCAATTATCCTCGGTCCTGGCGCACTATGCAGTTCCAGTTCACGCCGCAAATTTCTATTTTCGAGGGTTAAAGCACGCTTTTCCAGTCCCCGAAAAACTGTTTTGACCAATCTCTCTGCAGAATATGGCTTTTCAATAAAATCATAGGCCCCGTCACGCATGGCATTGACAGCAGTTGAAACATCACCATGTCCAGTGATAAGGATTACTGGCAGATCGTGATCAATTTTTTGGACTTCCAAAAGGAACCGTATACCATCCATATTGGGCAGACGAATATCGCATACAACTATTCCAGGCCAATCCCTGCTGATAATTTCAAGGCCTTTTTCCGCACAATCCTCAATGATTACATCAAGATCAGCCAGCTCAAGAGTCTGTTTATTAGCCTGTCGGATGTGTTTTTCATCGTCAATAAAAAGGACTTTGGCCTGTACTGTCATATCCATTACACGATTTTATCGAGAGTAAATTCGAACCGAGCTCCTTCTGTATAAGGAACCAGAGTGATTTTTCCGCCAAAATCTCTGACAATTCTATCACTTATTGTCAAGCCCAAGCCCAAGCCTTGTCCTGATTTTTTGGTGGTGAAAAAAGGTTCAAAAATATCATGAAGATGTTCCGTCAATACTCCCGGACCATTATCTTGAACGGCAACTACGACTTTTTCTCCAATGGTATGGCATTCGATAAGGATTTTTTTCACCACCTGACCTTCTATTGCCTGCATTGCATTAGAAATAAGATTGACCAGGACCTGCTGCAAGAGTACGTGGTTGGCGCGTACCTCAAGATTATCAGGCTGAATGTCAATAGTAAGTTCTATTGCTTCTTTTTTGAGACTCGGTTTAAGGATTTCCAGAGCACCGTCTATAACACCATGTAAAGGCACTACAACGATCATTCCACTGGATTTTCGTGAGAACAATTTGAGCTGGATACCGATTTGAGCCATACGCTCAGTTAATTCACCGATCTGTTCCAGATTCCACATGGCGTTTTCAAGCTGACCTTTCTTAAGAAACTGCTTGCCGTTGTCCGTGTAGCTTCTTATGGCAGCAAGTGGCTGATTAAGCTCGTGATTTATTCCAGCAGACATTTGTCCGAGAACTGCCAATTTGGCTGCATGGATCAGTTCTTTACGGGTACGCTTCAATTTTATTTCAGTCTGTTTCCGGTCGATAATCTCTTTTCGCAACAACTCATTTGCCTCAGTCAGTTTTTGGGTCCGGTCGGACACACGTGTCTCTAATTGTTCATTGGCTTCCTGTAGGGCTTTCTTCGATTCTTCTTCCACTTGGTGCAACTGAGCAAGACGATGGTTACGCTGCAACAGCAAAAGGGCCAGAATATAGGCCAGACTGAGCCCGGTCCCAACCATAATGTTGACGATCAGTACTTTTTTTCTCAATATTCTTGTGTCGGTAAGAATATGCACGTTCCATCCAGCCTGGGGCATAAACTGTGATTGCTTCAACACCCTTTTCTTGTCGTTTCCCGTTCCGTCGTCAATATCCAGGATCTCCACTTTTTCATAGAGAGTCATGGCCTTTTCGCTGAGGGGAACAATCACTGCATCCTCATAACGCCTGCTTACCATAATTCGTTCGAGGACATTTTGCTCCAGAGGCTTGAGACTTTTAAACCGCCACTCCGGGTTGGTGGTAATAAAAATAACTCCGTCAGGATCGGAAACCAGAAAATTCTCATCGCGGTCCGCCCAGCCCTGCTCGACCAGATCAATGTTAATTTTGACGGCTACCGCACCAAGTATCTCGTCATCTTTGCGAACCGGATAGGCAAAATAATAGCCCCGTTTCGATGAAGCTGTCCCGAGGGCAAAATAACGTCCGAGGTTGCCTTTCATTGCCTGTTTAAAATAAGGACGGTAACTGAAGTTTCTGCCGATAAAAGGGCGTTTTTCATTCCAGTTGGAGGCGGCGATAGTCAAGCCATCCTTATTCATCAGATAGGTATCCAGGGTATCGCTCACTCTATTGATGGTCTCGAGGTATCGGTTAAGAATTTCAATGCGCTTTTTTTCGTGCGGATTTAAAAGGGCTCGGACAAGACTATTGTCTATGGCCAGTAGCTCAGGCAGACTTTCGTATTTTCCCAGGATACCCTGCAGATAATTAATATACATCTCTAAACGGACATTACCTCGCCCTACCAGTTCAACAAGCCCTCGCCGATAGGTCCAGATCGAAACAACGTTCAGTATCTGAATCAGAATGATAATGAAAAAAAGAACACTGATGATGCCTTTTTTTTTCCTCGACAATATTATTGCCATTACATTACTCTGTGCGGCTTATGGATATACACCTGATATTATCGTATTTCAATCCCAGCAGCCTGTACCGCCTGTTTCACCTCTCTGATGGTCACTTCTTCGCGGTGAAAAATTCCGGCAGCAAGAGCTGCGTCTGTTGACGTCAGTGTAAACACATCGACAAAATGTGCGGCATTGCCCGCACCACTGGAAGCAATCACCGGAATGGAAATATTTTTTTTGACCATCCTGATAAGTTCCAGATCAAATCCACTCTTGGTCCCATCTTTATCGATACAGTTCAGGAGAATTTCACCAGCCCCCAGTTCCTGACACGTTTTTACCAGCTGCACCACATCAAGATCGCACCCTTCCCTACCACCTTTTATTGTACACTGGTACCAGCAATACTCCTCACCTTCTGGACCTGTTATTGCGGTTTTCATGGTGGCGTGATCGGTGTCTTTTGGATTTTTCACATATACTCGCCGTGGATCGACCGAGATAACAACAGCCTGAGCTCCATAGACCAGAGAAATTTGTTCTATGGAACTTTTACCTGTTTTCTTGCCGGTTTTGATATACTCCAGCACAGCACTGACTGCGTCGCTACCAATGGATACCTTGTCAGCCCCGGACCTGAAATATGCCGAGGCAACATCCAGAGAAGTATAGGAAGTACCATCGGAGTCAGTAAACTCTCTGATCCCGCCTCCTATAGTCAACGGAACAAACACATTTTCAGATGCTTTTTCCAGCACCTCGATCATCGGCTGATCCTGCATGGGAAAGTCGCGAAAACCGGTGATATTGAGAAAGGTTATCTCGTCGGCCCCCTCCTCATAATATCTTTTGGCCAGTTCCACTGGTTTGCCAAGGTTTCTTACTTCTCCATTGCTGCGAACATCATACTGGTCACCTTTGGTGACTACAAGATCACCGGCATCGTTACTGCGAACATCGAGACAGGCAATGATCCTCTTACCAATATGCGTTACCTTCTCCTCTTTATTCCTGTAACTATTGACCACAACAGGCCTTTGATTTTCTTCGGATGTCAAAAAATTATTCAGTATTTTTAGACCGGCTTTACCACTTTTTTCAGGATGGAATTGAAAGGCACTGACATTGCCCTTTTCAACTGCCGAGACGAATGGATAACCATAATCAGTGAGAGCAAGCGCCCAGTCTTTCGTTGCCGGGCTAACTGAGGCGTGGTACGAGTGGACAAAATACAACTTTTCGTCTTTATATCCTCTGAATAGTTTCGATTCTTTTTGAAGTCTTATGCCGTTCCAGCCAATCTGCGGTATGGACAGTTCCGTTTCCGCAAACCGTACAACCTGCCCGGCAATGATGCCGAGACCGGGAACGCCAGGGGATTCTTCACTTCCTTCAAACAAGGCCTGCAGGGCAACACATATCCCTAAAAATGGTTTATTCTCTCTTATCCTTTGCCGCAGGGGTTCAACATAGCCGCTCTCCTGTAATCGGTGCATGACCAGTCCAAAACTGCCAACTCCTGGAAATATTAGTTTCTCTGCAGTTATAATATCTTCAGCATTTTTAACATTTTCTACAGTATGTCCAAGTTCACAAAGAGCATTTCTTACACTGCGAACATTGCCGGCACCATAATCCAAAAGAGTCACAACCATTGCAATTTACCTCATCCTATCAAACATTCTACTCGTTAAGTAACGTATAGTAGCGCCCATAGGCACAACTTCGGCAAAGCACCATACCGTCAATCAGAACATCTCTTTTATCCTGTACCCAGTCGAGGCACTTTTCACACCTGACTCGCTTAAGCGGTCTCCCAGGCATATTTTCCTCTGGAATATTCACGCTAACAGCTTCAATACGAAAGAGCTCTTCTTCCGGCATGACCTTGTACGCCTGAAGCTGGCGGTCATATTTATCGAACACGTCACTACAGTATTTTTTAGACAGTTCTCGAGACTCTTCAAGGGCGGTCACCCTGACGGCTTCTTTTGATTCAAGGTTGACAAAAGTTGCCGCCATAACTCCGTGATCGACCCATTTCATGGATCGTTTACCCAGACTGCAACCGGTAACAGTTTGTATTGCATCCGTTGCACATCTGTCAATTTCAACAAATACATACAACTTTTTTCGGTCGGCGCCCTTGGGATCGTATATCTTCAGGTACGAAAGTGCCAACATACACATGCGCACCCCAATAACCTGACCGGCACAGACATGCCCATGTATGCGAGTTGCTTCTTCTAGCAGTTCGTCAAAAGATTTCATTAGAGCTCTCTTGTTTATAATATACAATAATGTGTAATAATTTCTAGATTTCAGTGTAATCCACCAGTCACCAGATTTCCGGAATAAAGCTGACAAATCAAGATACCTGTCGACAAACTTGACTGTCAACCGTTATCAACCGAAAAAATAAAAAGGCCGTTCCTGAGGAGGAACGGCCTTTTTGCGAGACTCTTACTATCAATATGCACAGTAACACTGTCACTTTGCCTGAAAGTGCAATACTTATATCATGCTATACTTTCTTGCAATGTACTCATTCAGCCAATGCAACCTCGTGGAATGATCTTGGTGTTACCTCAATAGTCACGGGAAAGTACCTTGAAATAAAAGAATTTTCTTCTTTTCATTGCCTTTCTGGAGGCTAGCGCTCATTTGAGGTGTGAAAACAAGAAAAGGATTTTCAAGGCACTCAGTGCATATTAACAGTTACCGTATCGATGATTCATGAATAATCAGAATTAATTGACAGTCTCAGACAATTTGCTACCAGCCTTGAACTTGACAACTTTCTTTTCTGGAATTTCGATGGTTTTCCCTGTTTGTGGATTTCTGCCCTGACGAGCATCACGCTTTGAAACAGAGAAAGTACCAAAACCGACGAGAGTAACCTTGTCGCCTTTTTTCAAACTCTCGGCAACCGCTGCAAGGGTGCCGTTCAACGCTTTTTCTGCAGCTGCTTTACTGATGTCGGCTGCACCTGCGATGCTCTCAATTAATTCCTTCTTGTTCATGAATGCCTCCCTGCTTTATCTTTCTTTTACAAACCTAACGAAGACAGCAAAAGCTGCCTTCTTACCTTGAAAATGACGATTTACCTATACTTAGTTGTAATGTCAAAAGAAATATCTTTCATCGCTTCTTGACAAAAAAAAAATCATAAATTGGCGCCAACCCTCTGTATTCGGGGTGATACGCTCATTACAGGGCACCATAATTGAATCGGAAATCAGAATCAAGCAATAAATCGCACTCCATTGAATAAGTTTCAACTGCATGCTTTTAAAACAGTTATCTCTTGCACCATTTAAGAACTTTGCCCATCCGGCAGAAGTTCAGCCGGTTTATTGAGTTGAATTTTTCCTTCAGATATATCTTTTTTAAGAATTTCAGCAATTGCGCGAGCTTTAACCATACTTGATAATGGTGCAGTTTTTACTTTTTTACCATTTACTTCAATTTCACCCGATTTCAGTTGGGCGTAGCTGACTTGCCCGTAACTTCTAGCGATGCCATTGGTATAGTCATGGCCGTAGTCGATTACTTGCGTAAAAATCTCAGCATCCGAAACACCGGTATGTGCTGCTAATTCAGCATTTAAAATGGGAATGGGAATACCGAGTCCAACAGCCAGTGAATTGCCGTAGCCGAGAATGGAAACCCCCC